>JBAWVF010000308.1:0-3263 GCA_037147415.1 Rhodospirillaceae bacterium
ACCCTGTTCGAGGGGATTCCGCTGGCCGAGATGAACACCTCGATGACCATCAACGGTCCGGCGGCGTGGCTGCTTTCACTCTATGTGGCGGCCGCCGAGCGGCAGGGGGCTACCCGGGCGCAGCTGAACGGCACCACGCAGAATGATATCATCAAGGAATATCTGTCGCGCGGCACCTACATCTTCCCGCCCGGCCCGTCGCTGCGTCTGACCGCGGATGTGATTGCATTTACGGTGCGTGAGGCGCCGAAATGGAACCCGACCAACGTTTGTTCGTACCATTTGCAGGAGGCGGGGGCGACGCCGGTCCAGGAACTGGCCTATGCGCTGGCGACCGCGGTGGCGGTGTTGGATGCGGTCAAGGCGTCCGGTCAGGTGCCCGAGTCCGAATTTCCCGAGGTGGTCGGGCGAATCAGCTTCTTCGTCAATGCCGGCATCCGCTTCGTGACCGAGTTGTGCAAGATGCGGGCGTTCGGTCGGCTGTGGGACGAGATCGCCCGTGATCGCTATGGTGTCACCGATGAAAAGCTTCGGCGCTTTCGTTACGGCGTTCAGGTCAACTCGTTGGGCCTGACCGAGCAGCAGCCGGAAAACAACGTCTATCGTATTCTGTTGGAAATGCTGGCGGTGGTGCTGTCCAAGGACGCCCGCGCCCGCGCGGTGCAACTGCCGGCCTGGAACGAAGCGTTGGGCCTGCCGCGGCCGTGGGACCAGCAATGGAGTCTCAGGCTTCAGCAGATCATGGCGTTCGAGACCGATCTGCTCGAATATGGCGATCTGTTCAACGGCAGTGCCGTGATCGATGCCAAAGTCGAGGAGTTGGCGACGCAGGCGCGCGAGGAACTGGCGCGGATCGACGGTATGGGCGGGGCGGTGGCGGCGGTCGAGTCGTCCTA
The DNA here is from genome assembly GCA_037147415.1 of Rhodospirillaceae bacterium. Classification (GTDB taxonomy): domain Bacteria; phylum Pseudomonadota; class Alphaproteobacteria; order Azospirillales; family Azospirillaceae; genus BOG-933. The sequence continues at coordinate 897 of JBAWVF010000308.1, forward strand.
CCTCAAGCAGCGGCTGGTCGAGTCGAACGCTAAGCGCTTCGCCGCGATCGAGGTCGGTGACATCACCGTGGTCGGGGTCAATAAGTTCAAGGAAAGCGCCCCGTCACCGCTGACCGCGGGCGAGGATGGCGGCTTTCTTTCGGTCGATCCGAAGGCCGAAGCCGAGCAGATCGCCAAGCTTCAGGCGTGGCGGGCCGGGCGCGACGAGGCGAAGGTCAAGGCGGCGCTGGCCGAGTTGGCGGCGTCGTGCAAGGAAAACCGCAACGTCATGCCGGCCTCGATCACCTGCGCCCATGCCGGGGTGACCGGCGGGGAATGGGCGGGCACGCTGCGTGAAATCTTCGGTGAATATCGCGCGCCGACCGGGGTGGCCAAATCGGCGGCGGCGGTCTCCGGCGGCGAAGCTTTGGCCAAGGTACGGGCGCGGGTCGAGGCGGTCTCCCTCAAGCTCGGGCGGCGGATCAAGATGCTGGTCGGCAAGCCGGGGCTCGACGGACATTCCAACGGCGCCGAACAGATCGCGGTGCGTGCCCGCGATGCCGGGATCGAAGTGGTGTACGAGGGCATCCGGCTCACCCCGGCCCAGATCGTCAATGCGGCGGTGGAAGAAGGCGTTCACGTCGTCGGTCTGTCGGTACTGTCGGGCTCTCATCTGGCCCTGGTAACCGATGTGCTGGAGCGCATGCGCAAGGCCGGAGTCGGGACTATTCCGGTGGTGGCGGGCGGTATCATTCCGGCCGAAGACGCGGCGACGCTCAAGGCCGCCGGGGTCGCCCGGGTCTATACACCGAAGGATTATGATCTGAATGCGATCATGAGTGATATCGTTGAACTGGTGGCCGAACGGGGTGAGCCATCGGTGTGAACGGTTGCGGTAAGGAAGAGCGGTTCTTATCTTTGTAGTGAAACAGACGCCGAGGGAACGACGATGAGCGTATTGCAAAGCGAGGTCTACGAAGCATTCCGGGCAATGGATGTCCCGGAAGACAAGGCCATGAAAGCCGCAACCGCTCTTAGCAAGCGCGATGACGACGTTACCTCTATTAAGGCAGATATTAACATCATCAAGTGGATGGGCGGAGTTATCTGCGCATTTCAGATTGCGGTATTCGTCAAACTGTTCATCCACTAACCTTGCAAAAGCCCGGCTAACCACCGGGCTTTTTTTGCTCCGGCTGCCGGGGTGAACCGTCGGTGTGAACGGTTGCCGTAAGGAAGAGCGGTTCTTATCTTTGTGTTAAAAGGCTGACCGAGGGAACGACGATGACGCCAGACCAGGAAATCGAACTGCGCAGCGACATGAAGCACCTGATCCGCGCAATTGAAGAACAGGGTCGAAATATAATGATGCTTCGGGAGCAAATGGCGCGGATGGAAGGTAAGCAAGATGTCATGCTGACTTGGTTGCAATCGACTGACCAGCGATTTACTGCGATTATGGCGCCATACCAACAAAGGCAGGCATCGTAATTATAAAAAAAGCCCGGCTAACCACCGGGCTTTTCTTTCGCTTCGGCCGCACCGATACGTTTGTCTTCCCGATCTTTTGCCTTAATGGATATTCAACAGCGCTTCCGCATCGGTGACCGAGAGCGGGCGGGCGAACAGATAGCCCTGGGCATAATCGCACTTGATCTCTTGCAGCACCCGGTGCTCCGCTTCGGTTTCCACACCCTCGGCCACGACCGACAGGCCGAGATCGCGGGCAAGGTTGATGATGCCGCGCACGATACGCCGGCGCTCCGGAAAGTCTCCGATATCGGTGATGAAGCTCTTGTCGATTTTCAAAACGTCGAACGGGAAGCGGCCGAGATAGGACAGGGATGAATAGCCGGTGCCGAAATCATCCATGCACAGCGGGATTCCCAGGGCGCGAAACCGGTTTAAAATCGACAGCGCGACCTCGGGATTGGTCATGGTCATGCTCTCGGTGACTTCGATTTTAAGCCCGGAAACTTGATTGCGGTCGAGCCAGCCGAGCATATCCTCGATATAGCCTTCGTCCCACATCTGGCGGGCCGACAGATTGACATTGACCGACAGCGGCCGGTCGGGCGGCAGCAGACCGCGCCAGCGTTTCAACGTGTTGGCCGCGGTTTCCATCACATGGCGGCCGAGCGGCAGTATCTGCCCGGTTTCCTCGGCGATCGGAATGAAGCGAACCGGGCTGATCAGGCCCAATTCGGGGTGACGCCAGCGCACCAGCGCCTCGAATCCGACCAGTTTGGCGTCGGCAACCGTAACGATCGGCTGGTAGACCAGAAAGATATCCCCGGACTCGATCGCCGGGGTCAGATCGTTTTGCAGCCGGTGACGGATCAGGATTGCTTCACGCAGCGCCGCATTGAACACTTCGGTTCGGGCCTT
>JBAWVF010000309.1:0-3257 GCA_037147415.1 Rhodospirillaceae bacterium
ACCGCTGGTCGATGCCGTCGAACCGCTGGTCGATGGCACCAAATCGCTGGTCGATAGCATCAAATCGCTTATCGTGCCCATCCAGGCGCTGATTGACTGCGGCAAAGCCGTCGGCCATCCGATGCCCCATGACATCGATTTTTCTGGCCAGCAATGACAAGCTGTCGGCGGTTGCCTCAGCCGGGGCGGGTTTCTTGAAGACGGTGCTCATGCCTTACTCCAATGCAGCGGCCTCAATTATGAGCCCTCGCCCTCCGGTGGTCAACAGGCCCGGGGCGGCAGACAGACCCGAATGGCGGTGCCCTGCCCGGCCCGACTGTTGACGATCACTTGCCCGCCGTGCAACTCGGCCAGCATCCGCACCAGCGGCAAACCAAGCCCGATGCCCGTCGTTTTACGCAAATGGCGGTCCCGCACCTGAAGAAAGGGAGCAAGCACGCGGTGTAAATGATCTTCAGGAATGCCGACGCCGGTATCCTGGACTTCGATGGCAACACCACCCGAAGTCAGCGCCAGGGCACGACAAATCACCAACCCGCCCGCTGGCGTAAATTTGAAGGAATTCGACAACAGGCTTAGCAATATCTGTATAAGTGCACGCGCGTCCGCCCGGGTCGGCATCCGACGCGCCACGACTTCAAGCAGCAACTTGACGCCGGCACGCTCCGCCCGCGTATTTTCTTGGACACAAACTTCTTCGATAATTTGAACCAAATCGATTTCGTGTTCTTCCAACACATAATGGCCGGCTTCAATCTTCGAAAGATCGAGAACGTCGCCGATCACACCCAGCAACTGCTCGCCGGCGGTTTGAATATTGCGCACATATTCCCGATATTTCGGACTGCCGAGCGCGCCGAACAGCTCAGCCCGCATGATCTCGGAGAATCCGATAATCGTATTGAGCGGGGTGCGCAAGCGGTGGCTCAAACTCGCTAAAAAAACACTCCGTGTCCGAGCGGCAGCTTCGGCTTGCTCATGTGCCGCGTGCAAGGCCTGCTCAACCCGACGATTGCGGGTGACATCTTCAAACACCAAAACCGACACGGTCCGATCATCCCCGCCGACAACACGACGCAGCAACGGTCGGTGCGTGATCACAACCGTGCGTGCCGCTTCGCCGGGGATCGGGACCGGAATTTCCCGCACCGCGCCTGGGGCCGGAACCTCAATCGCCGGCGGCCGGTCAATCACTTCATCAACGGTTACGCGAAACAACCGGCGATAATCCCGGTTGCACGCCATCACGCACGGCTCCGGCCGGCTTTGGTCGCGCAGGAGCAGCAGCGCGGCCGGAAGTGCTCCGTCAAGGCGCTGCGGTAAGTCGAGTGTCGCCATGTCGGCGATCAACCGATCAACCGAATCCCGGAGCCGGTCGGACAAAGCGCGCCAGCGCTCAAGAACGCCGGGTTCCGGGGGCTGTCCATGCCCGAGCACTTTTACCGGTCCCTCCGTCTCAGCCCGGATTTCCTCGAAGACCCGCTCACGCCGAAACGCGGCGATCACCACGTAAGGCTGTTCCCCGAGCGCCACCGCCATCATGCCGGCCGCGCTTTCCCGACACTCGGCCGCAGCGGGATCAAGATCACTCAAGCAATCGGTACTCAGCATCCGGTCGGGCCGGGCCATGGTCAACGCCGCCAGCCGCCGCAGCAACGCCGGCTCGGGAGTCAGGCCGCAGGCGGCAATCCCGCTTTCGGCAATCACGGCGACACCGTCGGCCCCCGCCAGATCAAGCAGCGCGGGATCAGCGGTCAGTAAGGCGTGCAGCAGATTGCCGGTGTCCGGAAGGGAAAGCGGTACCATCGCGGGCCCGGGCTTAATCACACGCTCCAGGGCTGCGGCGGCAAGATCGACGTAGCGCTCAAGCACCTCGGACAATGACGGCTCAATGCAACCCGGCGACTCATTCAAGCACCGAAGCACGCCGAAGGCATGGCCGCGAACCGTCAGCGGAAGCTCAACCGTCGCCGGAGCAAGCCCGGAGGCGACAAGGCGCAGACCGAGCAAACACGGCGCCGCCGGACGCCGAGTTTCGGCAATCACCTCGCCACGCCTATCGGGGCCACGCCCATCGGGGCCGCTGCCGCCGGGCAAAAAGCGATAGACCAGGGTGCGGTCGAAATGCCCGGCTTCCGTCACCCGCTGCACCAATCTACGGGCAATTTCAAATTCACTTTCGATATGCGCAAAGGTATCGGGCGGCACAGCCCCGGTCATGGCCCCGGTCATGGCCGGTATCATGGCTGGCATCATGCCGCCGGCCCCGCCGTAGCGCAGTGATCGATCCAGCGTTTGATCGCCTCGAAACAGGCCACCGCGGCCCGACAGGCTTCGTCACGCTCGCCGGAAGTGTTCAAGTCCTCCAGCATGGCCAACAAAGAGCGCCATTCCGCGGTGGTATCGAGCGAGCCGCCGGAAAAGAAACCGGCACCGTTGGTGGCGTCCAGGTTCAACACCCGCCGGATATTGCCGAGCAGAGCCAGCCCGCCGAACGCCGAGCCGTCGATCACGTAACGTCCGCCCAGAAAACCCGCATGACTGCGGAAAGCCGGCAGAGTATCGGCGATGGCCGGCTCGATCGGCCCACCCCCGAGCACGGCCAGATCGGCCGCAATCATCGGCGCACGCGGCCGGCGCTGCGGCCACTGTTCGGCCAGCGCCCGATCGGCCGCTGCATGCACTCCATAAAGCACTTCCAGTGCCTGGCGATATCCCGCCGGGGTCAGCCCCGCCCCGGCCAGCGTCAGCAGCAACGGATGGGCTTGGATGCGCAGATGCACCTCCGTCGTCGCCTCGCGCAACGCCTTCCTGACCTTATTGAAAGCCATGCGATGTGCCTTCGTACTAATCTATCCTTCATTCCACCGTATCGGTCGGAGCAGTCCCGTCAAGGCTTTTTCCGTCGGAGGTATAGGACGCCGCTTGTTGCTGGCGCTGCCACATCCCGGCATAGATACCGTCACGTCCCAGCAAATCAGAGTGGCGGCCGCGTTCGACGATTTCGCCGGCCGCCAGCACGATGATCTCGTCGGCATGAATCACCGTGGACAACCGGTGCGCAATGATCAAGGTGGTGCGGCCACGACTGACTTCGCGCAGATTAGCCTGAATTTCCCGTTCGGTATGGGTATCGAGCGCGCTGGTCGCCTCGTCGAACAACAGGATCGCCGGCTGTTTCAGGATGGTGCGGGCGATTGCCACCCGTTGCTTCTCGCCCCCCGACAATTTCAGTCCGCGCTCGCCGACCACGGTAT
>JBAWVF010000310.1:0-3255 GCA_037147415.1 Rhodospirillaceae bacterium
GAAGCACACAACATCTAGTGGGTGTGTGCGTTAACCCGATAGGCATGCTTTAAACGTTTTATCCACACCGGCTCCCGGGGTTGCGCCGCCCGCCCGAAACGGGAACGTTAAAATCTTCGGGCTAAATGGCGTCGCTTGTCAACCGCTGTTCATTAGCCTTTCAAGTAATCACGTCGGGTTCCGCCCGCCCTGTCAGCGCAAAGACACGGGCCTGTTCAAGCGCACAACCGACAAGATCGGCCAGCGCCTCCGAAGCCTCCAGAGCATGGCAGGAAAGATCGGGCTCGTGACGCTCCAGATAAATGCGCAAGGTCGCGCCCGAAGTCCCCGTTCCCGACAGCCGGTAGACGATGCGGGCGCCGTCTTCGAACACGATACGCACGCCCTGCCGTTCCGAGCGGCTGCCGTCAACCGGATCGACATAGGCGAAATCGTCGGCACTCCGCACCACCCGGCCGGCGAGCGTGCGCCCAGGCAAGGTCGCCAACTCGGCGCGCAAGCCCGCCATCAACCGATTCGCGGCATCGGTCTCGATACCCTCATAATCGTGCCGGCCGTAGAAAGTCCGGCCGAAGCGGCGCCAATGCGCGCGCACGATCTCCTCGACCGATAAACGCCGCGCCGCCAGCACGTTCAGCCACATCAGCACCGCCCACAGCCCGTCTTTTTCACGAACATGGTCGGAGCCGGTGCCGAAGCTTTCCTCACCGCACAGCGAAATACGCCCGGCGTCGAGCAGGGTGCCGAAGAATTTCCAGCCGGTCGGGGTCTCAAAGCACGGAATCCCGAGCGAGTCCGCCACCCGATCCGCGGCCAGGCTGGTCGGCATCGAGCGGGCGATTCCGGCCAGTCCGCCGGCAAAATGCGGGACACAGCTTGCATTCGCCGCCAGCACCGCCAAACTGTCGCTGGGCGAGACATAGAAATTGCGGCCAATCACCATGTTGCGGTCGCCGTCGCCATCGGAGGCTGCGCCGAAGTCGGGCGCGCCGGGGCCGGACAAACAGGCCACCAACTCGGCGGCATGAACCAGATTGGGGTCGGGATGGTGTCCGCCGAAATCCTCCAGCGGCACCCCGTTGATCACGGTGCCGGGTGCGGCACCCAAGCGGCGCTCCAGAATCTCGACCGCATAGGGGCCGGTCACCGCATGCATGGCGTCGAACACCATGCGGAAGCCGCCGGCAAACAAGCCCCGGATCGCCTCCATGTCGAAGATTTGCTCCATCAGCGCGGCATAATCGGCCACCGGATCGACGATCTCGACGATCATTTCCCCGAGCAGGCCGACGCCCTCGCGCCCGAGATCAAGCTCGGGGGCCTCGATCATCCGGTAAGCGTCGATTTCGCGCGAGCGCGCGTAAAACGCCTCGGTCAGAGCCTCGGAGGCCGGGCCGCCATTGGCGCCGTTAAACTTGATGCCGAAGTCACCGTCCGGGCCGCCCGGATTATGACTGGCCGATAGAATAAAGCCGCCGCGGGTGGCGCGCTGCCGAATCAGGTTGGATGCGGCCGGCGTCGACAAAATACCGTCGCGCCCGACGATAGCCCGGGCCACACCATTCGCCGCCGCCATCCGCAGAATGGTTTGGATCGCGGTCCGGTTGTAATAGCGCCCGTCACCCCCGATCACCAGGGTTGAACCGGCCAGCCCGTCCAGGCAATCGAACGCCGACTGCACGAAATTTTCCAGATAGCGCGGCTGGCTGAAGACCTGAACCGATTTACGCAGTCCCGACGTGCCGGGACGCTGATCATCGAACGGAGAGGTAGCATGAACGGACATCGGCGAAGCCCTGTTGTTTATAGCCGGCGGCTCGGGCCGGACCATAGCAGACTCCGCCCGCGTGATCCATGGACACTCCGGCGCCGGAGGATTAAGCTCGGTTTATGTGCAGGGGAGACTATGGCGAGCCATGAACGGATTTCGCGCGTTCGGACCGGTGATCGGATTGATGGTCGGATTGATGGTCGGACTGGTGATGAGCGGAGTGGTCGGTATCCCCGGCCCGGCCGTGGCCGAACGCTGTTGCGCGGTCATGCCGAAAATTCCGCCCGACGATCCGGCCGGACCCGACCCGTCCTTGCTGGTGGTGCCGATTTCACCGCAAGCCGCCCCGAAAATCGTGCCGCCGGTGGTATTACCGCCGCCGCAGGTCGTCGCCGGTACGGTCAAATCGCTCGGGGTCTACACGGTCAAGCAAGGCGCCAGGCTGCTGACCGTGGCCAAACGCACAAAAACCAAGTTTTCCGATTTGATTTTACTGAATCCGGGACTCGACGCCGTCCACTCGCTGGCGCCCGGAACCCGGGTTCTGCTGCCGATTCCCGGCTCATGGTGATGATCATGCACGATATCCGCCGCGTTACCGCCCTTATCGCCGCCTTCGGCCTTGCCGGCTGCGGCCCGATGCTGCCTTCCGGCTATTACAGCCCGAGCGGCTATTACATCGCGCCGAACGACGGCCCGGTGATTGAAGTGGTTCCGGCGGTCTCGGTCCCGGTCGCCCCGGTGGTCAACGAGGTGCCGCCCCCACCCGCGCATCACCGGCGGCCGCGCCCCGCGCCTCCGACCGCCGCCGCAACGCCTCCCGCTGCGACTTCTCCGACCGCGCCGACCGGTGTGGGTTCGGTGCCGGCCCCGCCCGCAACCGGCGCCGCAGCCGCTGCAAGTGCACAACCGCAGGCGCCGGTCGTTCCCCCGCCGGCCGTCCTCACTCCCGCCCCGCCCCCGGCCCGCCTGTCCGCCGGGTGAGTCTCTCCCCCGCACTGAAGGAAAGTTAAGGAGAATCGGCCATGGCGGATCGAATTTTGGAGATTTTGCGCACGCGGCGTGAGGAAGTCATGGCTCTGGCGGCTCGCCATGGTGCCCGTGACCCGCGCGTGTTCGGTTCGGTCGCCCGCGGCGAAGAGCGGCCGGACAGCGATGTCGACTTGCTGGTCGGTTGGGAGGAGGGGCGCAGCCTGTTCGACCTTGCCGGGTTGAAACTCGATATGGAGGCCTTGCTTCAGCGGCCGGTGGAAATCATCTCCGAAAAAGACGTTCACTGGTCGATACGAGATAGCGTCTTGCGCGAGGCCATGCCGCTGTGAGTCTCTCCCCCGCAACAACGCGCTTCCCTCGGGGGCGTCCGCGCGCTACTTGTTGCGCCGACCGAGTCAACACCCGAACCCCCGAGGAGACCGCGATGCGTGCGGAAATCGAGGCGGCGGCCAGCGAGATCAGAGACTCGCTGACCCTGCTGAGGAGGCATC
>JBAWVF010000311.1:0-3252 GCA_037147415.1 Rhodospirillaceae bacterium
GGACAATTACTTCAAGGTGCCGGTTTACACCGAACCACATCCGACAGCGAACAAAGTTTTCAAGGAAAACTGTAGCCGCTAATGGACATAACCGGAAAAGTGATGTTAATCTTTTTTTGACTATGCTAAGGATAACTCGGGGACGAGGTTGATGATATCAGGGTAAATGCCTACGGATCAAAGACATACGCAAAAGTACTTAAAAGCGGCGTGTTTATGAAAATCGGAACGGTCGGTAATGGTTGGCTTTCAAATGTTGTGGAATCCGGGGGGCAACTCCGAAGAGCTTCGGGTCAAGGAATTCGAAGGGTGGACGTCCTATGCGACGACGGCGCTCCTTTATGTGATCGCCTATGTGGTGCTTGACCGCATCAGTTTTTTGCACCCGTTTTCCGAAGTCGGGATTACACCTTGGGATCCGCCTCAAGGACTGACCTTGGCGATTCTGCTCCGGCTCGGGCTGCGCTATGCGCCGGTGGTGCCGATCGCGATGTTTACCGGCGAATTGTTGGTGCGTCATCTGGCGTCGCCCTGGCTTCCGGTGTTGCCGACCTTGACGGCGTCTTTGATTACGGCGGCCGGTTATGTCGGGGCGGCGTTCGTGTTATTGTATCTGCTGCGTATCGACCCCGGTTTGCGGCGGCTCAATGATTTTGTCGGTTTTTTGATTGTCGGATTGATTGCGGCGCTGGTCGTCGCCTGCGGCGTGGTCGGCAATTTTCATGCGTTCGGCATGATTTCCGCTCCGGACTTCTGGCCGGCGGTGCTGCGCTCTTGGCTGGGCGATTTCGTCGGCATTTTGACCCTGGCGCCGGCCATGCTGGTCTTCACCTGCGGTTTTCCCGGTATCCGTCGGGGAGAGCCCTGGCAGAAATCGATTCTGAATGCGTTGGAAATCGTGGCGCAGGTGCTGGCGATCGCGGGGACGGTCTGGCTGGTGTTCGGTCTGGACTTCGTCGATGAGCTGAAGCTCTTTTATCTGCTGTTTTTACCGGTGATTTGGGTGGCGGTTCGTCACGGTCTGCCCGGAGCGGCGGCGAGCGTGTTGCTCACTCAGGTCGGGCTTAAGGTGGCGTTTCAGGCGCGCGGCTTCGGGGCCGTGGAAGTGGTCGATTTTCAGATGCTGATGGTCGCGCTGGGGCTGACCGGGCTGCTGGTGGGTGCCATTGTCAGTGAACGTCGGCTGGCCAGTCAGGCGTTGAGTGAAAGTGAAGCCCGACTCAAGGCGATTCTGCACACCGCGCCCGATGCTATTTTTACACTGGTGGGCGACGGTTGTATCGAATCGGCTAATCCCGCGGTCGAGCAAATGTTCGGCTGGCCTGCGAAAACTTTGGTCGGCGGGGCGTTCACTCTGCTGCTTCCGGATTTGGACCCCGGCCTGCCGGGTGCGCCGCGCGAAACCCTGGGGCAGCGTCGTGACGGCACGCGGTTTCCGGCAGAAGTCGCCGTCGGCTCGGCCGCGACGGCGACCGGTCAGCGCTATATCGTGGTTGTGCGTGATGTCAGTCGTCGAGTCGAAGCCGAGTCTCTGGTCCGTCAGCATCAGGTGCAACTGGCTCATGTCGATCGGCTGAGCATTGTCGGCGAGATGGCGACCACCATCGTTCACGAGGAAAGCCAGCCGTTAGCCGCGATTGCCGCCTATACCAGGGCGTGCCGAATGCTGCTTCAGCAACCGGAGATCGATCTTGTGAAGGTGCGGCTCTCCCTTGATAAGCTGGCGGCCCAAACCGTGCGGGCGGGCGATGTGCTGAGTCGCATGCGTGGCTTTCTCCATCGCGGCGAGATCGAGGCGGTGCCCGAATCAGTGATGGAGATCGTGCACGAAGTCGCGGAATTTGCAAAAACCGATGTTTCCGAGCATGGCATCCGGCTCCAGCTTGATGTTGAGCCCGGCGTGCCGTTGGTCGCAGTTGACCGCATCCATATTCAACAGGTTATTCTCAATCTGGTGCGCAACGCGGTCGATGCCATTTCGGAGGCGGGATCGGACATTCGAGAAATCAGGATTACGGCGCGCCGTAAGGGAATGCGCGTTGTGTTTGACGTTCACGATACCGGGCCGGGCATTGATCCCGAGATTGCCGAGCGTCTGTTTTCCCCCTTTACCACCACGAAGGATCGGGGCATGGGGCTCGGGTTGTCGATCAGCCGGACCATCGTTGCCGCTCATGGCGGGCAGCTGCGCTGGATCCCGGAGGAGACGCCCGGGACGACCTTCCGGTTCGACCTTCCGGTGGCCGTTGTCGTCGATGACGGCATTTCGAGCCATCGCCAGCGAGATGAGGCTGATGACAATGAGCGACCTTAGCGATTCCATCGTAGCGATCATTGACGACGACGAGGCCCTGCGCGATGCGCTGGCGGTCCTGGTTGCGGCTGCCGGTTGGCGGGCTGACGGATATTCCACGGCCGAGGATTTCCTGGCCTCTCTGAACGGCGAGCGGGCCGGCTGTGCGCTGATCGATATTAGATTGCCGGGTATTGATGGCATGGAGCTGTTCCGTCGTCTGGCGGAAGTTGCGCCCGGCTTTCCCGTGGTGATCCTGACCGGTCACGGCGATGTGCCCATGGCGGTAGAGGCCTTGCGGGCGGGGGCGGTTGACTTCATTGAAAAGCCGTTCGATCCTGATCGCCTGCTGGGCAGTTTGCGTCAAGCGCTGTCCCGTGATGCCGTGTTGCGTGAAACAAAACTGGCGGTTGAAGAGTTTCACACCCGGGTCGACAAGCTTACGCCGCGAGAGCATGAGGCCATGGACTTCATGGTTCTCGGGCAGTCCAACAAGATGATCGCCGCCAAACTGGGCATCAGCCCGCGGACGGTTGAAATCTATCGGGCCCGAGTCATGGAGAAGATGGAGGTGCGCAGCCTGGCCGAATTGGTGCGCATGACTCTGCGTGCCAGGGACCGCGAGGCGGTAACCTCCTGAGATTCTGAGATTCGGGCCGGGGTAAAAATAAGCGGCAGAAATACAAAAACGGCGCTCCCGTCCGGCGCGCCGTTTTTGTTTTACCGACTCGGAGGCTTGGCCTGTGAACCCGACACGACTCCGACCTCGGCGCAACTCCGATTTCGGCGCACTTTTCCCGGCCGTCGCGGTCTGAATCGCACCGGATAAATTATTTGGTGGTCCGATTCAGATGACGGACAGTTAGCGTCCGTCATCATCGGAACACCGGTGCGATGGCCGTGACGCACTTTTCCCGGCCGTCGCGGTCTGAATCGCACCGGATAAATTATTTGGTGGT
>JBAWVF010000312.1:0-3232 GCA_037147415.1 Rhodospirillaceae bacterium
CATAGATATCTATCCATTATGGCCGCGAGTCATGACTTCTTGCGACTGGTATCACCCCGGTTCCTCATAGAGAGGGACGGCGCCCAACCGCAAGCCAAGCCAGCGGGACGGCAGGCATAGCCGCACCGGCTCGTTGGTGCCGCGCGTCCAATGAAAGCGCAGAACCGGACGGTGAAAGCGGTGGGGCGGCAGAATGTCTGCGCAACCTTCCTGCCAGTCTTCGCCGGCCCATTTATCGCTCCATGGAAACTCGCCCAGATAGGGAGCGTTCTCAATATCTTGAGGTTCGAGTTCGCCAATTAATGACGGAATTCGTTTTCCGGCATACGCTACGATGGCGTCAGCGGCGTCCCTGTCAACGAAGGCGGAGTTGATCATCACCCAGTGGTCATTGGAGTCCGGCAGATAACCGTGTAACAACATCCATTCCCCATATACCGGATGGGTGATGGTGAGGGACTCAGAACCGATGCCTCGGAGCGGTTCGTCCGTTTCACCGTCATTTTGAGTAAATAGGAGACGTAGACGCTCCTCAACAGCGGTGGAGGCCCACGATGCGATGTTTTCGCGACGACGCTTCGGTTCCTTCTCCGAGCAGGGGGTGGGTTCCGATGGCGACGAGGGATCGCAACGCCTAACCACAGAACCTGTTGAGCCGGCGCTGTTCATTCGGCGGTGAGTGTTGAGGTGTTCGACGAGGGCGGTGAGGCACAGATTCGTCAGTTTACCCCTGAGAGAGCGGCCTTCATCACTGAGATCAGATTTCAGCCGCGAACGGATATTTTTCGCTTGGCCGGCGATAGTCGCTGCCGACCATTGCGTAGGCGCACCGATTGCCCACACGGCCACCGTTGCCAATCCAGCCAGCTGAACTAACTCATTCGAGTTTTCACCAGGACAGAAATGTGAGTGCGGCGCTATGCGGCATGGAAATAATATTGGTACAATACTCTCTGAGTATTCTAATAGTTCTTTATCTGAAAGCTGGCGAACAAGGCTTTGCTCAAGCCAGCCTATTAGCGCTCTCATGAAAACTATCTTTTGATTAATGATATAAAGTTCTCGAATATACTCCGCCAGATCAGATCGTGTAGACAGTACTAAATTGAAAACGGAAACATCGGTTAGCCTATGACTAACGAGGTGGTGGAGTATGTGCAGGCGCACCCCTCTTTTGCCGCCATCCTCGTCAAGGATGGCGGCAAAACTTTCCAGGACAGAGGTCGCGGAAGGGGGCTTCTCGCGGTTCATATCCGACACTCGCCTCACGACGGCTGAAAACATGTTGCCAAGTGCTTGCGCTTCCGCCACAGCACGCCACGGCTTATCCTCTGCGGAGGAAACGCGATTCTTCTTGGGGAAGAGCGCACCCCGGATCCGGCGTGCCGCCGCCTGCAGAACCTCTTTAAGGCGGCCACGCGAAACACGAGCCGGCTGCGGCGGGTGTTCCGGACAATTGGCCCGTTCCGAACCACTGTTCGCGCTCCCCACCGATTTATCGGGCTCCGTCTTGCTAATGCATGCCAGCATCCTATCAAGAGGGTCGGCGCTCCCAGTCCGGAAAGTTTCGGTTGATTGCCGAACCTTGCCGTGAACCCGCCATTTTACTCGCCCGACGATGCAAGTGGCCAGTTCCCGAACCGGCGCGTCGAGCCATGGGGAGTGTCTCGATTCAAGTCGGTTGCGCGCGATTTCAGCAATCTTACAAGCTTTATCATTATCAATCTCACTACAGACCAATGCAAAGCCAACGCTGTAAAGTTGTTCACTGATCCAAGGGTCTTTAACGGCTTCAAAACGCCTCGCTATGTCCAACCAAATGGACGGCCGCGCTATCATTATGCGTAGCAATGCACTCCGGACAAGCTGTAGTGCATCACCATCGGGTAGCGTCAGGCACCAAGCCAGGACGACGGCAGCCAATGAAAGAGTTTCGGGATGCGCCTCGGTGATCGTACGAGTGCGGCTCCATTCGACTAACGACTGGATGGCGATATGCGCTCGACCGGAAACGCTGGTCGTCTTCGACCTCTCCCCAAGACTATAAAAAACGTAGGGTGTCCAGCAGCTATCGCGCTCACCAAGCGTCATCGACTGCAGCCGGTTGTGCAGAAAATTGGCATTCCAAGGGTGATTGCCGACGACGGACAGCTGGACCAAGATATCAAACCCCAGAGAAGCGTCGGCGGCGCTAATTAGCAGTAAATCCAACAGGTTGGTGGCGCTGTCCGAAATGGCTTTCGCCGAACGCCCTGCCAAGCATTCGGCAAAGAGTTCGGGATCGGAGAGGGCGAGCGCGCGAATTTCGCTTGCGGGAAACTGGAGCAGCAGTTCAATGGGCTTGTTCTCCTGTTCCGCAGCGACAATGCAAAGTGCGCTGAAGACGCCATGCCATGCGCCATTGATCGTTAACCGCCCTTTTGTGCGGTCGATGAGAAAGGCTAGCGAACCGCTCACCGGAATCAGCCGAAAGGCGTCGCCCGGATTGACAATGCGCTTGCACAACTGCTCGGCGATCAGGTAATCCGAGAAGCGCTGGAAAGTGAAGCGGTAAACATCGCGTGGCGGCGCATCCCTATCCTCAACAGAATCTCTGTGCCGAACGTCGGGATCGGGGCGCAGAATACCGTTCTTTCTTAAAACATCCGCCCAGGTTTGACTGTGGGGCGGCGCACGGCAGAACGCCTTGTCGACGATCTGATGGGCCGTGTCGAAGGGTACATAGTCTTCTCTGCGATCGGCCATCTCTGCTGATAAAGCATGAACAGCCCTATCTAAACACTGCTCCATGTCGTCGACGGCCGGGTAATCAATGGCAAGTGATTTAGCAATACTACGAAAATAGAAGCGTACCATCTCCTTGATTCCGCGCAAACCGCGCGGAAATTCGGTCCGCCCCTCGAGCTCGAGCGCTTCACAACAGGAGCGAAGGAAAAGGGGATTGATGAATTCAGGCGAAAGCCACGGCAGGGCGGGACGCTTGATGCCTTTTTTGTCCAGATACTGGCGGGCTGCGGCGTCTTGTTCATCGGGGGTAACAAAGCCCCTGCAGTTAACCGTCAGGTATTTTGCTCGAATTCCTTCTGGGATGACGTGATTGACGTAAACATCACGGCAAGAGAGAGCGACTGAGATTGAGTCATATTGGTTAACTTCAGCCAGAAAGCCACCAAGGTTAGGGTCTGTCAGAAATTTCGTGTGTGGGCGGGCGGTTGAACATCTGATCAGGCCA
>JBAWVF010000313.1:0-3222 GCA_037147415.1 Rhodospirillaceae bacterium
CGCCCGCGCGATGCCTCAGTTTAGGCACCCTCTCGGCGTAGCCGTCCGTTCAACAGTTCCCGGTTTTGTCGGTCATCACCGGCAGCTGCAGGAAACCGCAGCGAAAGCCGCCAATTCGGGCTCCGTTGACAAAGGCGGTGGTCCTCCCCATGATGGTGGTATGGACGACGCATGGCGTAACAAAGTCGATGGGCGGTTGGACGGGCTCGAGCACCGGATGGACGGGCTCGATAACCGGATGGACGGGCTCGATAACCGGATGGAACGTCTTGACGACCGGATGGGCGGGCTCGAGAAAGAACTCCATTCGGTCAAGGGCACGATTGACGGGATGAAGATTGCTTTCGCCGCCGTGTTTGCCGTGCTCACGCTCATGTCCGGTTTCATGTGGCGCCTGGACGGCCGGGTCAGTGCGCTATCGGATCGGATGACGGAAGAATTCCGGGTGGTACGCTCTGAATTGACGCAGGAATTCCGGGCGCAACGCGCTGAAATGTCGGCGCAGACCGCAGCCATCGCCAGCGCTTTTTCTGCGACCAAGTTGCAACCGCCTCAAGTGATCCTCATGCCAGCCCCGACGCAGCCGACGGCGCCAGCAGCAAGGTAGCGTTCTGCCGGCTTTAAAACGGTTGAGGGGGGGCGGTAAGCGATCTCCTTGTCAACCAACTCATCGAACTCCAGAGCGCTGGCGGTACGGAACGCATTTTGTGGGTCGATCCGTTGAGACGCGGTTACTACGTCATCGATGTCACATCGGATGCGGCACTGCCGGTATTTCGAACATCCGAAGATATCGATGGAGCGCTTGAGAAAGGCGATGCCAAAATCGTCGAACAGGATACATAGCTGGCATCGCGTACGGATCAGGACGTTTCTAAGCTTTATTGCCGGATGCGCGATGAATCCTGGAATTTAATCCGGCCTTTGGTCTTCGATCAGCCGGCGATCTTCGAAACCAGGGCCAGAGGCCGTGCAGTCCGTCGCTTGATCGATGAAGGCAAGACGACGAAGCAAACACTCTACCGCCTGTTACGGCGATATTGGCAGCGCGGGATGACCCCGAACGCCTTGTTGCCTGACTATTCGAACTGCGGGGCGCCGGGCCAGGAACGAAAGGTAACGGAAGAGGGGCGCCGGGCGACATCGACCACTGACATTTGGACCCCTGTCGTCGACGCCGACACCCGCAGCATCTTTCGGGCTGTCGTAACCCGACGCTTTACCGCCAACTACAAACTTGATCTCACCGGCAGCTATGAAGAGATGATTCGGAGTTACTATTCCGATCAGGCCATTGATGAGCGGACCGGCCGACAAGTTCTGGTTCCCAGGAAAATAATTCCGACATTACGCCAATTTCGCTATTGGTTTGAAAAAGACAACGACCTTTTCAAGATTGATCGACTCCGCCGAACTCCACGAGTCTACGACAAGGACATGCGCGCGATACTGGGAACGTCGATCTCGGAAACCATTGGCCCCGGTTCTCGATACCAGATCGACGCGACCATTGCCGATATTTTTCTGGTCTCAAGATTCTGTCGGGGGAGCGATGGCGACAGACCGCCCAGGATTATTGGCCGCCCGGTTTTATATGTTGTTATCGATGTTTTCAGCCTGATGATTGTCGGGGTCTATGTCGGGCTCGAAGGGCCGTCATGGGTCAGCGCCATGATGGCCCTGGCTAATGCCGCTACCGACAAGGTTACTTATTGTCGCCAGTTTGGTATCGACATCACAGAGGCCGACTGGCCATGCTACGGCGTCCCTGATTGTTTACTGGGCGATACAAAGATTTTGATTCACTGCGCTCTATACTATAATAATCAACATCGATTGAAGGAGTATCCGCTATGCCCGGAGATGATCCGCGATCAAGTCCCCGCAGTTCCAGTTGAATTATGGAATTGGGGGATTATCAATCGAAGCGGAAGGCTGCGACAATATCCGCCTGATCTGATCCGTCTCAGCCTGCTGCCGCACGGCGATGCAAGTGTGTGGTCGATGTTGAGGCCGACAGCCAGGAGGACATCAACCAAGCCGCGGTCCTGCTCGGCGGCAAGCGCGGTGTGTTTGCTGTTCCAGCCAAGGTAGTCAAAATCCTCTCTCCCGCCCGGTCAAGACGCAACAAGGAAGAAATGGGGGATCAGGAGGCGGCGCCGCGAAAAACCCGCTCCGATGCCGGGCAGCCGACCAATCCGGGGCTGCCCACCAAAATCGTCACTCATCCGGTCAGCATGGGGGACAGGACAGGCGGGGATGGACTGCCCCCGTTGGAGGTGTCGATGCTCGAACCTGCCGATTGGACCGCCCTTGGTGATCTTGGTCTGCTGGTTGAAATCTTGAAACGGATCGAACAGGGCCAACCGAACCTGACCCTAACGACCTCGTTGGTGTTTCTCAAGCCGGGCTTGACCATCTCGAACGTGCCACAAGGCCGCCGCGCGTGCCTTGTGGCGGTGTTTGCGTCCCCCGTCCGACTCTGCGTTTTGCTTGATGTCGATCACAGCGACCTGGCGGGCGGCCTGTCCGGCCTTTTGTTGCGGTACGACCGCCTCTGCCCGATGGCCGAAATGGAGCGGCACATCAAAATGCTATTGGATCGCATGGTAGACCGCTACGGCCGTGGAATTGAAGACTTTTTAAAAGTCACACCGCTACCCGGCGGAAACTTCAAACTTTCTCTGATTTTGCCGTTCTCGAGAATTCTCGAGACTGGGGCTCGAGAAAATGGGGGGCAATCAATAGGGCAAGTCCGGACGGAAATGTCGACGCATCTTGGCATCAAGAATGCCCCTGAAGCAACCGAGATCATGACCGTCGTCGCGATGGTGTCAGCGCCGCCAGTACGGCCTTTGCCCAAGCCGGATCAACCACGTCGTCAAGTCGCACCCTGTCACCATCTGGTAACTCAACTTCCACCGTTCGTTTCGCCTCGGTTAGCGGGACTGAAGGCTGGTTTAAGCTGCACGGTTGCTCTGAAAAGGCAAGTAGACGTCCGCCACCAATCCAGTCAGAATTCCAAGCTGTTGGTTTGACAGTCCATATACAACTCAGATGCTCGGCAGAGAGCGTGTTTTTCAGAGACGCCGTATGGATCAATGCCGCAACCCGGTTGCGCATCCCCGGAAACAGGTCCAAAAAAATCGGCTGTCCGGACCGGTCGATAAGTAATACCAACCGCAAAAAGTCTTCATGCAACAGCCCAATTCCGAGAAGCAA
>JBAWVF010000314.1:0-3200 GCA_037147415.1 Rhodospirillaceae bacterium
TTCGCTGCTGTCATTGACGAACACCGCTTCGTTGATGTCCCGTACGCAGGGCCGTCTTACCTCCGGCATGAAGGTGGCGAGTGCCATTGATGATGCTGTTGCGTACTTTCAGGCCAAAGGCCTTGATGACCGTGCGTCAGACTTCAGCATCCGCAAAGACGAAATTGACCAGGGCATCTCGAGCGTTAAAGCAGCTTTAAACAGCACCTCGACTGTAGACAGTGTCCTCAAACAGATGAAGGGCATCGTTAATAGTGCCCGTACAGCTGACATGGAGACAAAGGTTGCATTGACCAGTCAGTTTAAAGATTTGGCCAAGCAGATTACATCCGCTGTTTCCGATGCTAGCTATCAAGGCATGCATTTGGTCGACAACAGCTCGTCAAAGTTGACGGTATACTTCAATGAAAATACATCAGCCCAGCTTACGGTAAAAGCGCAAAACCTTAAATCGTCGTCCTTACTCACCGCGGCGGCAGGGACTGGTGGGTTCTGTACTATGTTATCAGCAATGATGAAGGGGACTCAAGGTTTAGCAGTTCTCGGCGGATTCTCGTCTGTGTCCAAGGCTGGCGTCAGCTCAGCAACAGCGCTCAACAACATTTCGGCGAAGCTCGACAAGGCCATCAGCAAGGTCCGGTCCGTGGCGGCCCAGCTCGGTGGCAACGTCACCTTCCTGCAAACCCGTATGGATTTCACCACCAACTACATCAACACCATGCAGGAAGGCTCGGGCAAGTTGACCCTGGCCGACCTCAACAATGAAGGCGCCAACTTGGTTGCCTTGCAGACCCGCCAGCAGATCGGCGTGCAGTCGCTGAGCATTGCGGGTCAGCAGCAGCAGTCGATCCTGAGCCTGCTGCGGTAAATCGCAGCATCGTATCGGGCATCTCGGACTGAATGACGGAAGGCTGCTTCGGTTGCCTTCCGTCAGAGGGTAGAAGCCTTCCCTCGGCGCCCGTGCGGGATGCGGATTTTTTACCGTTCCGACTCGGGACCTCCTCGCCGGTGGTGAGTCGTCTGACGGTTACGGAAAACACACAAAGGGAAACTGGCAGAAGGACACCGAGGGAATGCCGCCGCCGAGAAGACCCTCTCCCTATAGTAACATTCCGTCCCCCACCGCCGACCCGCGCCAAGTCGAAAGCTGGGCTCTGGTCGAAGTTGCTATGCGCTTGAAGGCGACCCAGAGAGAGCCGATGGACGAGGCTGTACTGCTTCACGCGGTGCGGCTGAACTGGCGTCTGTGGACCATCTTCCAGGCCAGCCTGCTGGATGTAGATTGCGCGCTGGGCATCGATTTGCGCAACAACCTGCTGTCCCTGTCGAACTTCATCGACAAGCATACGGCCGATATCATCGCCAGTCCCACCCCCTCGAAGCTTGATGTGCTGATCCACATCAACCGTGAACTGGCTGGAGGATTGATGACGTCTCTTCACGCGTCGGCCCCCAAGCCGGTGGAAGCAACCTTGCCGCAAAGCGGCACGATGCCTCTCAACGTGCGGACTTGAGCCAAAAGAGGAACGGTGATGACTGAGAGTTCTTCCGTGCCGACCGTCGGACGGGCCGAAACGCTGCGAAACCGCCAGATCATCGCGCAACTGATGGCACGGCTGAACGCCGGCCAGAAAGATGCGGTCATGGCCGAGTGCGAGACGCTGGAAGCCGCCGAAATCGACCATCCAGCCGCCCTCTACGGTCTTGCCGCCCTGGCCTACGAATATGGCGCGACCAAGAGCGCGTTTGACGCGCTGATCCAGGCCCACCAGCGGGATCCCAACGAAGCCCTGTTTGCCGAAATGCTGGCCGTACTTTATGCCCGGGCCGGTAATCCGCGCGAGGGCACCTATTTCGCCAAGCTGTCGGCCAGCCTCGGCCTCGATGCCGCCGTCATGGCCCTGCTGCCGCCGTCGCTGCCGTCGTTCACCCAGGCGCTGATCACCATCCAGGACATGCCGTATCTGGCCAAGGCCGAGGCGTTGGTGGCGAGCGAGCGGCACCGGGACGCGGTGACCGCCTACGAAACCCATCTGGCGTTCTTCCCCGGCCATGCCGCGGCGACCCGAGGCATCGCCCGGTCCCTGCTCACGCTCAATCAACCGGTGCAGGCGCTGGCCCACCTTTCCGAGTTCTCGGAAACCGGCGCCGTCACGGCAACCGACCTCAGCCTGCTCGGCTCGGCCTATGCCGCCATCGGCAACGCCACTGCAGCCCGGGATTGCCATGACGAGGCCACGGCCATCGATCCGGAAGACGCAGGAATCGGCTGCGCCCGCCTGCACGACGCGATTTTCGATCCGGACATCACCGGTCCGGCCCTGGCCGGGCAGAGCGCCACCTGGGCCGCCACTCTGCCCCACCGCCCGCGGCCCCCGGCGGTCCCGGTCGGCGACCGGCCGATGCGTGTCGGCTATTTGCTGTCTGCCGTCCGCGATCCCCGGGATATCGAGGTGGTGGCAGCGGCACTGGCGGTGACCGATCCCCGGCGGGTCTCGCGCACCATCTATGGACGGGGCTCGATCGACGATGCAATCAACGCTAGCTTGCATTTCTGCTACGACAAGTGGAGAGATATCAGCGCTTGTGATGCTGCCACGGTTGCAGCGATTGTCAAAGGTGACAGCACCGACGTGCTGGTTGATGCCGGCGGCCATGCCGCACCGCTGCATCTGGCCGTGCTGGCGTTACGCCCGGCCCCCTATCAGGTCTCCTGGCTCGGCAACCCCGGCAGCCTCGGCTTGGTCGCCGGCCTTGATGCCGAACTGGTGGACAGCCACGAAACCGAAGACGCCGCCGCCCCTGCCGGTGGACCGCGCCGGTTGGCGCCCGCAGCCGGCCTTTACTGCTACGACCGGGCCTGGCCCGAGGCTCGGACCGTTCCAGCCCAGGCCGATCACTTTATCTTCGGTGCCGATATCCGGTTGCCACAGTTGCATCCCGACCTGCTGGGCGCCTGGGCGCGCCTGCTGGAGCGGATGCCGGAAAGTCGGCTGGCCCTGCGCGACCGCGAGTTCGTCGATGGCAATCTGTTGAGCTGGCTGGTCGGCCGCTTCGAAGCGGCCGGCATAGCCGGGCGCGTCGACATTTTCACCAGCGACATCACCACCTTTTATCGCCAGATCGATGTGGCCCTGGCGCCGTTCGTCGAACTCAACCCCCACGACACGGCGGCGGCCCTGCGTCAAGGAACGCCGGTG
>JBAWVF010000315.1:0-3165 GCA_037147415.1 Rhodospirillaceae bacterium
GGCCTGATCAGATGTTCAACCGCCCGCCCACACACGAAATTTCTGACAGACCCGAAACGATGTTCACAACCTAAGGCGTCAAGACCAAATGAAGACGGCTTCCAGCCCGGAGCGTCGTCAGCCAGCACCGCCAAGCTGGCAACCGGTCTCCGAAACCGGTCGAACAGCCGGTAATTATACACGAATATCCTCTCAGCGAACCCGGCATCACGGGTACCCTGCACCTCGATATGGACCAGAATCCATCGCTCCTCGCCGCCGAGCAGCGTGACTCGGACCAGTTTATCGACATAGCGCCGCCCCAGTTCAGCATCCTGCACCACCGCATGCAGCTCCTGATCCAGAAAGGCGTAGCCTTGGGTCCAGTCGATTGCGGCGTACGCGGCAGGAAAGAAGAACCCTATAAATTCAGGTAGATAGCGCTCGACCGCGTCTTTCCATGGACTGTCGTAATCATCACGGTCGGAAGGCATCCAAATAATCTCCCGAGGCAACGAAGGCTGTGGTCGGCTTGATATGATTTCTCCGCCAGTATGGCCCGGCACCGAGGCCACGTCCACCTTGCTTTCACCCCACCATCATATGATCGAGCATTTCCTTGGCAAACTGATCGTGGTGCCGGAGCGGTCAAGCGCCTTCGGCTGCCGGGTCATCATTGACCGGTGGAGGTTCGGAATTCGCAGGCATTTCGACCGATCCCGAGGTATCGGTTCAGAACAATTCGATCTTGGGGCCGGCGGTCTCTGTCACGGTCTGACCGCTTGCCGCGCTATGGCCGGCTCTTTGGCTGGCCATGACATAGCTATCGTAAGTCCCGCGCATCGTCTCAAGAAACCGGCCGCGATCAAGGTCAACGGTGATAAGATCGGACAGAACCCGCCGCAGGTCCGCCATATGACTGTCCACCATCTCCGAGGTTTGCGACAAAGACCCCAGCTGCTGCCAGGTAATGTCCTGAAACTGAACCTCCGACATCAAATCCATGATCACCGTGGCGATTCGAGCACTGCCGTCCTTCACATTGGTGAGAACATCCCGTTGATGATTGATCAGCAGCTCCATATTCTCAGCCAGTTCACCGATGGCAGTGGTAAGCCGGCCGAAGGTCTTGTCTTCCTCCTGAACGCGCTCGTGGACAATGGCATCAAGACTAGTCTGGATTGTTTTCTGAAGCTGGTCTATGCCTTTGCGGATATCAAGGGCGGTCCGGTCGGACTGAAGTGACAGGGCCTTGACTTCCTTGGCCACCACGGCGAAGCCTGCACCAGCCGCGCCGGCCCGGCTGGCCTCGATGGTGGCATTCAGAGCCAACATATTGGTTTGGCGGGCAATCTCGCGTACTGTCTCGGCCATCTTTCCGAGTGCAGCCACCGCCTTCCTGATTTCCTCCTGATCATGCTCACTGGCCGCGAGATCACGGGCGCGCTGTTCCTCAAACTGTTTGACCATGATCTGGTTGGCCGCCATCTGCTGCCCCAGTCGCTCGACGATCGCTGTGACGCCCTCATTGGAGCCGGACTGTTCAATCAAACTTAACAGTGTCCCGGACGACTGATCGACTTCTGAAAGGCGTGTGAGAATCGCGATTGACGCGTTTTCGGTCACGCCGATGACCGCCTCGACTTGATTGCGAAGCAGGCGGGTGAAAAAACCATAGCCTTCCAGTTCTTCGGCGACATGCGCCGCCTTTTCCAGAGTGGCGGCCAAATGCGCGATCGCGGGGTGCTCCGCGGGCGTTTCAACAGGCTTCGGGAGCGGCGGCGAGTCCCCTGGGCTCACCCAGGCTTCCGCGTTGAAAACGGGAAGCAGCAGCACGGCCAGCGCGACCGTCACGGCGGCACCGAGCAGAACCGGGTGGAGCCAGCCATAGGCGCCAGCGCCAAAAACCGCTTCCCCCAGAGCGGCGACCAGGATCGTCGGAGCGGCAATGCGAGCGACCGGCCACGCCGGACCGAGTTTATGGGAAAATGCCGGCATCACCGCGCCTCCGTGATCGCGAGAGGAAACTCATGAACCGGGGACGACTTGCTTGACGATCGGCAGCAACTCGTCGGGTTTGACCGGCTTGACCAGCCAGCCGGTGGCGCCCGAGGCTTTGGCTTCGGCGCGCTTGTCCTGCTGGGATTCGGTGGTCAGCATCAGGATCGGCATGAACCGGTAGTTCGGCAGCTTACGCACCGCCTTGATCAGGTCGATGCCGTTCATCGCCCCCATGTACAAATCGGTAATCATGAGGTCGGGTTTCGGACCGGCTTTCAGCAGATCCAAGGCGGCTTCGGCGTTCGGAGACTTCTTCACGGCATAGCCGGCCTTGGTCAGGATGCCTTCCAGGCTCATCAGCATGGTCGGTGAATCGTCCACCAACAGAACCGTCTTGGCGCTCATGGTTTTTCTCCGGAAGAACGGGATGGCGGGCTATTGGCCGGCGGATGGGGGCGTACGGCCTCACGAAGGCGGCGGCTGAGAAAAGCATCCTCCGGCAGGCTGTTGATTGCCGGCCGGGTGGCCAGGATGACCTGGAACAGGGCGGTATGCAGGTGGGTGCAAGCCTCCAGCTCGATTTTGGGCTGCGACCGGCCACGCAGCCATTCGAGCAGATCGAGGGCCTCGTCAACCGTGCAGACATCAAGGAAGCGGGCGGTGTCGCCTTCGTAAAGAATGGCCATCACAGAATATCCCGCATGTTGAGAACCAATAAGACCCGGCCGTCTCCGAGAATGGCGGTACCGGAATAGCTGGAAAGGGCGCCGATGACGCCGTCGAGCGGCTTGAGAATGATATCGATCCCTTCCTTGAACTGGTCGATGACCACGCCGACCAACTGATTGCCGAGACGGACCACCATCACCGCTTCGCTGTCGCGCTCGCGGTCATCGTCGGGCAGGCCGAGCAAGCGGCGCAGCCGCAACACCGGGATGATGCCCCCGCGCAACACCATGGTCTCGGCGGCCTTGATCCGGCGGAGCCCCGCGAACGACACCCGCACGGTCTCGGCGATCACGTCCATCGGGACGCCGAACAATTGACCGGCGGTTTCGATCATCATCACCCGGGTCACCGCCATGCTCAGCGGCAGATAGAGCCGGCAGCTGGTTCCCAAGCCGAGACGGGAGCTGAGAGCCTGAAAACCTTTCACGGCGGCAGCCAGATTATGGCTGCGCTTGG
>JBAWVF010000316.1:0-3155 GCA_037147415.1 Rhodospirillaceae bacterium
GTGCCATATCAAGAGAAAGATTGCAAGGATTCAGAAAGTGCCACTGTAGTAGTAGGAGAGGAAGAAGGTCGAAGAGTGAACGGCGAACGAGCTTCGGTTCGCGGAGGACATTTTATGAGATTGACACGCTATACCGACTTCTGCATCCGCGTATTAATTCATGTCGGCCTGAAGAATCGTGCGCTGTCGACAACTCGTGAAATCAGCGAAAACTACAATATTTCAAGCAATCATTTAATGAAAATTGTTTATGATCTCAATGTAAAAGGCTACGTTGAAACAGTCAGGGGAAAGAATGGCGGCATGAGATTGGGGCGCCATCCTGAAGATATTAATATCGGTACATTAATACGCGAAACAGAGGACGAGATGGCACTGGTAGAGTGTCACTCCTCCGCAGATCAGTGTCGGATTTCATCAACTTGTCTGCTAGGAGGGATACTCGAGGACGCCAAGCTCGCCTTTTTTTCAGTACTTGATCGCTACACCCTGGCCGATTTGCTGAGCCATCGCGATGAACTTGTTAAATTACTGGGTATCGAAAAGAGCGCTCCCTGTCCCGAACGGAGTATTCCACCCGAACAGGCGTAAACACTTCGGGCACTTCAGCGATATTTGCCACAAAGGTGTAGGGTTGCGTTCAATCGTGCAACCTTCATGATTTCGGTGTGCAACGGCGCCCACGCACTGTACAGCAGGGGGTGGTTGACCGTCGGTTCCCGGTCGAGATATGCGGCGTACTTAGAAGCGTTCATCTAACGCGACGTTGCGCTGCCGGCGGAATTGCGTTAAACCTGCATAACTCGACACGAGGTGGTGGGGATGAATATTCTGCTTGCAGATGATCATGTGCTGTTCAGGTCGGGCATGCGCTATATCCTGGCTGAACTCGGAGAACGTGTGTCTATTAGCGAGGTGGGATCGGGCGAGGAACTTCTGAACGCAGTTCAGTCACAACCCTGCGATCTTGTGCTGATGGACATGTTGATGCCGGGAATGAATCAGTGTGATGTCATTACAGCGATTAAAGCCCTGCTTCCCGGACTACCGATCGTCATTGTTTCCATGCTCGACAGCCCCAGTGTAATTCGCTCGGCGGTTGCAGCAGGAGCTTCCGGCTTTATTCCCAAAACGTCAACTTCTGAAATCATGACCGAAGCAATCCGCTTGGTGTTGGCAGGCGGCGTGTATCTCCCCCCCGCCGTGCTGGGACCGGAGGATGAATCCCCGCGCGAAGAGGAAACGGCCCAAGGCTCATTATCGGAAGCTCACTTGACCCGCCAACAGCGGGCGGTGCTGGCCGAGCTATCACTTGGCAAGTCTAATAAAGAAATTGCGCAATCTTTAGCTATATCTGAGGCAACGGTAAAGGTTCACTTGGCGGCGATCATGCGTACCCTAAAAGTCAGAAATCGTACGCAAGTCGTACTTGCCGCAAAACAGCATAACTTATTGTCCTAAGTCGATTTCCGCCGGTTCCGCCACATCTTCAACTATTTTCCATGAAGCACCTCATATGGATAGTGCTCTGTCAAGAGCACGTCCGAGGGATTAAGTCCGAAGGTCGTTTGAAGTTTGTCTGACAAAAGCGCTAACTCAAGCTATCTCAGGTGAGTTCAGCGGGCACGGGCCTGACGACGAGCGGTCGATAGGTCGATAATTGCGGCCGAGCGTGACTGCACTTTCGGCGCTTCAGCAGACACGGTTCTTTGTCCCGGAAAAAAGATAACTGTCGCGGCTTGCCGGACAGGCGGTGTGCTTTGACCCGTTCCGGCAAAAGCGGCGGTCATGCAGCGGCACATTGTTGCCCAGGCAAGGAATTGGAAGGGAATACCGATCATGGTGGACCTCTAAAGGCATAAGTGGCCGGTTAGCGAACTAGCCACAATGAGTAGATTATACTAATAATCGGGTAATGTACAAGAATAATCGCACAGCCGAATAAATATCTAATACTATTGTAAGCAGTGCAATGAGATTGTGCAACGCAGCATTAATAAAGATGATTTTTGTGAAAATTTTATTCACCGAATAAGGAGCCGGATAGCCAATGGCCACCATCGCCCCCAATTGGGTTGCTTCCGATACAAAAGCATTACCACCGGATGAAGATTCGGGACGGCTGGTTGTGGTGGTCGAGGATGACCGGTTAGTTCGGGTCGCGGTCGCCGCCTATCTTCGCGAGCTGGGGTGCGAAGTGGTGGCAACTTCACGAGCGGACCAGGCTGCTTTGGTGCTTTCGTCTTTGCATCGTCAACCCCGATTGATCCTTTGTGATTACGGCCTGATCGATGGAGAAGACGGACTTCAGGTGCTGGCTGAGGCTCGCCGCCAACTGGGAGGGGATGTGATGGCTTACCTGATGACCGGTATGGTTGGTCGTGATGTGCTCAATCGATGTGAAGAAGCCGGTATTCCCGTGCTGTTTAAACCGGTGTCCCCCGACGCGCTGGCTAATATTGTGCATAAGGTGTGCCGATGAATGCCCGGCTTGCATCGATGTCAGCGGCGCTCATCGGTGACGCTTCCGTTAATCACCCCGCTCGGGATGAGGCGACCTCGTTGTACCTGCCGCCCGGTGGCAAAACCGAGCCGCCCGCTTCCGTCCGCTCGCTGTTCGGGCCTGCGGACCGGGGGGCTTTGGCGTTGTCTGCTTTAGTGCTCGCCGGTGTTTTCGGGTTGGACCTGCTCACGCCTGTCGAACTGGGGATACCCTTGCTCTACGGCGGTGCGTTGGCTGCCTGTTGGAACCTGCCGCGCCACTCTGCCGAGTTTGTGGCGGCGATCGCGACCGGGCTGACCGCGGTGGCCTCGGTGGCTGACGGACTCAATTCAGTGGGGCTTGCGGAACGGGTGTTGTGCTTGGCGGCGCTCTGGACCGGAGCCCTACTGGTCGAACATTCCCGAATGTTGCGTGATGATCTTGCCGGGATCGGTGCTGAAGCCGAACGTGTCGCGCGCCGCAAACAACGTTTTCTTAGCACCGCCGGTCATGATTTGCGCCATCCGATCCAAGCGGCTCTGTTATTTCAAGATTTATTAGCGCGCCGGTTACACGGAACAGCCGACGAAGAGCTGGCGACCAATCTGGGGCTTTCCCTGACGCATGCCTATCGGGTTAACGCACACACCCACTAGATGTTGTGTGCTTCCAG
>JBAWVF010000317.1:0-3138 GCA_037147415.1 Rhodospirillaceae bacterium
TCTCCGGCTTGCCCATAGCCGCCATCGCCAACCGCAGCTTGGCTGTGGTCATCTTGAAAGGTCGGCCGCCTGCTCGACCGCGGGCACGTGCGGCGGCGAGGCCGGCCTTGGTACGCTCGGTGATCAGGTCGCGTTCGAACTCGGCCAGCGCGGCGAAAATGCCGAACACCAGCTTGCCGGACGCGGTCGTGGTGTCGATGGCGGCGCCGTGGCCAGCCAGCACCGCCAGCCCGATGCCGCGGGCCGTCAGATCGTGGACCGTGTTGACAAGGTGGCGTAGGTCGCGGCCCAAGCGGTCGAGCTTCCAGACCACCAAGGTGTCGCCGGTGCGCAGGGCCTTGAGGCAAGCCGCCAGCCCCGGCCGATCCTCCCGGCGTCCCGAGGCCATGTCTTCGTAAAGATGCTGGGGATCGACGCCGGCGCCAACCAAGGCGTCACGTTGAAGGTCGACGACCTGGGAACCGTCGGCCTTGGAGACTCGCATGTAGCCCAGGAGCATGATGGTTCTCCCGTCACGCCAACGCTCGGATAAGTGACAGCTGGAATTGGCACACCATGCCCTTCTGGATATGTCACGAATCCCGTATTGTAGAGTATGACACGCAAAGGGAGGCATGGGGTATTTTAATTGACAATATTGGAGGGGGTCGGCCGCGGGAGCAGCCATCCTGGCTCCCTGTGAGGTGACATCGCCCCATGCCTCTGATCCAGGATACCGCCTACCCACGCCTGAAGGCTTCTCCCAGTGTGGCCGACTTGGCGAACTTCATGCCGACGTCGGCGGAGGTGGTCTTCGTCCACAGCCGGACCCGGCGGCCAGGGCCGCGGCTAGTATTGTTCATCCTGCTCAAGACATTCCAGCGCCTAGGATATTTCGTTCCTCTCGGGCAGATACCCCCTCCAATTGTAGAGCACTTAGCTCACAATACTGGGCTTGCCGAAGCCCTGGAAAAGCTGTCCGATTACGACGGCTCTACCTACCGCATCCGCCTGATGGCGCTGGTCCGCGCGTTCCTCGGCATCACCGATGATGGTCACACGGTTCGCCGAACCGCCGTGCGCATCAGCATCGAGACTGCCCGCGTCCGTAACGAGGTCGCCGACATCATCAACGCTGCGATCGAGGAACTGGTGCGACAGCGTCTCGAGCTTCCGGCGTTCGGCACCCTGGTGAAGATTGCCAGCACCGCTCGCGCTGCGGTGAATCGCGGCTACCATCGCCGAGTTGCTGGCGCGCTGGCTCCTGGCGTGCGCGAACGCCTGAACGACTTGTTGATCCTGCCGCCCGGCCAGATGCGCACCGCCTGGGACCGGGTGAAGACCGAGCCGAAGCGGCCGAGCCCGCGGCATATGCAGGAGTTCCTGCGGCACCTCGATTGGTTGCGCGAGCAGGGGGCCGGAACCGCGGTGTTCGCGAACATTCCCGCTGCCAAGGTCTGCCACTTCGCCGCTGAGGCGCGCGCCCTCACCGCAAACGTTCTGAGCAGAATGGTCGAACCCAAGCGGTTGGCGCTAATGGCGGCGCTATTTCAAAGCCAGATTGCCCACGCGCTCGACGATTTGGCCGAGATGTTCATCCGCCAACTTCAGGGGATACATGCCCGCGCCAAGGAGAGCTTAACCACGCATCGGCTTCAACAGGCCGAGCAGACCGACGCCTTGATCGCTCTGCTGGGAGAGACGGTCCTGGCCTGCTGCGGCAAGGGCAGTCGAGAGGTGCGGTTGGCCGCCATAGAGGCTCTGCTTCTGCCTGACGCCGACACTCTCCTGGAGCAGTGCGCGGCCCACGCCGCTCTGGCCGACCACAATCACCTGCCGTTTCTGGTCCGCTTCTACCGCGGTCGGCGGCGGATGTTCCTGCGCTTCCTGGAAAGTGCTCCGTTGGTCTCGACCTCGCAGGACCGCAGTGTGGAGCTGGCGGTCGCCTTCCTATTGAAGCACCAGACTAACCGTGACCCCAGCCTGTGCGTCGGGGACAAGGACGAACGGACCGAGGGCCACCCGATCCGTCCTCGCCTTGACCTGTCCTTTGTGCCACCAGCCTGGTGGCCGCTGGTTACTGGACAGAAGGCCCGTGACCCGGCACCGATGACGGCAGACCGTCGGACCTTCGAGTTGTGCTTGTTCACCCAGGTGATGACAGACCTCAAGTCCGGCGACCTGTACATCCCGGGCAGCGATACCTACAGCGACTACCGTGAACAACTCGTGTCGTGGGAGACCTACGAACGGGACATCGCCACCTATGCCGAACAGGCCGGCCTGCCGGCCGACGCCAAGACCATCGTCACTCAATTGCGTAATCGGCTGGCGGCCACGGCCGAAGCGGTCGACATCGGCTTTCCCGCCAACGAATACCTTGATATCGTGAAGGATGAACCGGTTCTGAATCGCCTGCGCGCTCGGCCCGAAGTTGCAGGGGCGGCCGACCTGGAACACCAACTGAAGGACCATTTGGAGCCGATCGACCTCATCGATGCTCTGGCTGACACCGAACATTGGCTCAACTGGACCCGCCACTTCGGTCCGATCTCCGGCTTCGACGCTCGGATCGAACGGCCCCGCGAGCGCTATCTCGCAGCCGTCTTTTGCTACGGCTGTAAGCTTGGCCCCTCCCAGGCCGCCCGTGCTATGAACGGCCTGGACCGACGGCAGATCGCCTTTATCAACCAGCGACACATCACCGAAGACGCGCTCGACGCGGCGACCACAACCGTGATCAATGCCTACGCTGCCTTCAGCCTGCCGCGACGCTGGGGGTCTGGGCAATCTGCGTCGGCCGACGGTACGCAGTGGGATATCCACCCGCAGAGCTTAATGTCCGAGTACCACATCCGCTATGGTGGTTATGGAGGGATCGGATTCTACCTGGTCTCGGACACCTACATTGCGCTGTTCTCGCGCTTCATCGCCTGCGGCGCCTGGGAGGGAAATTCCATCCTCGACTTTGTGGCCGAGAACCGTTCGACCCTTCAGCCAAACACCCTCCACGCCGATACTCAGGGCCAGAGCGCACCGATCTTTGGACTGGCTTACTTGCTCGGCATCCAGTTGATGCCGCGAATCCGCAACTGGAAAGACATGAATTTCTGCAAGCCGGACAAAATGAGTCGGTATGTGCATATAGACGTGCTGTTC
>JBAWVF010000318.1:0-3119 GCA_037147415.1 Rhodospirillaceae bacterium
TTTCTGGAAAATACTATATCTAGTGGGTGTGTGCGTCAAGCCGATAGGCATGGGTGTTTCATCCCGCAGCTACAGTTCAGCCCCTTCCCGGTCAGCCTGTAATGCCGCTTCAAAGGATTTAACAATCGGAAGCGTATGGCAGTCGCGTATTCGAATATCAACAAAACCAGTCAAGTCTCGCCGGGAACGCGGGCATCTATAAAGCTATCGCCGGTTCCGAGCCCCGGTCAAAATCACCGGCGCGGCCCCGCTCCCCAAAATATCAAGAAAGGGGAGGGGGCACCGGTATAGCCGAGTTGCTTAACATACATCTCAGCGCCCGAAGTGGCCTGAATAGGAACCGGTTGTGACCGCATCCAAGGGAACATGTGCATAACCTGAGGTGGCTCTATAGGCAGTCACGTCATTACTATCCGTGCCGGCCTTATTAAAGGCGTGGACGGTGGAAACGAGATTGCCCGCCGCGTTGACAACGCGCTGGATACTATCAAGTGCGTCCATATTATAAAGGAGCGTTCCGGCCACGGCCAAAGCCATCAGATACCGCATGACACATCTCCCGAGTATTCGTTGATAAGGGTTGAGGTTACGGCGCGGTTACTTTTGAGCGGCCGCCTCGGCGTCCGCCGGGGGCGTCACGGTGGTGAGCATGATAAACTTCTCAGCCAGCCGCTTGTTTTGTTCGGGGGTTAGCGGTTGACTGGTCATCGGTCCAAGAACCATGACTGCGATTGCCCAGACGGCACAGAATAAACGAAACATGATCGGTCTCCGGTTACTGTGGCCGGGCTGTTGTCCCGCGCCGGGGTTGATGAAGATACTATAGCTTGACTTGGCAAGACTTACAAGTACTAATTTCACCAAAGCAACAATTAATATTACTAGTTCAAATACTCGCGATGACCTTCTTCGGCCGATCAGGCCCGCAGGGCCTTGCCCGCGCTTGCGCGGGCCGCTTTCGGGCACAGTTAAAGGGCGTCTAATCTCGGTTGAATGGATTATTATAATGAAAAAATGAAACTCTTATTGTCATCCTTCATTGACGCCGGGGAAGTGTGCCCGTTATTGGCAATTTTTATGCCGGTCTGATTGATCCCGAGAATGGTGTGCCGAGGAACGTCAACGGTTCAAGCCGCGACGCCGCGCTCGGTCTATGAACAAGGTGAAGTCGGCCCGGCATCATCGCGACCTTTGTTTGTCGGGCGCCTTGGACTGAAGCTGCGGCCGGTCCGACCGGAGTGTTTTACTATGAGAGTCAGGGGCAGAGCCGCGGGTCCGGTTTCGGGCTTGACCGGCGGGGCGCCGGGGCAGGCCGAGCCGTACAGCGCAGCATCGGGTTCAAAGTCGTGCCCCGGGCTCGCCCGAACGGGTCAAACTGTGACCGCATGCAAAAATCATCGATTTTAATAACAAGCCATGCGTCCGGGGCATGCGGATGGCCCTATTTTGTGCTTGACAGACAATTTATCGGCCTCGGCGAGCTAAAGTGCGCCAAAAGGGTCCGACTTGACTGTGACCGGAGGGGTCATTTTTCGGAGCAATATTCCGGAGCCGGCAAAAACCATCCTCGGTCAAAACAAGCCATGCGTCCAGCGCATGCGAAACGACCTTGCTTTTCTTGCACGGGGCTTTCACGCGTGGCTAAATACCCCGGTCACCTGTTGCAGGGACCGGCAGTCGAAAGAAGGTCTGTTCAAGTTAAACACCAGGGCGGCCGCCATCAAACCGGGCAGGGGGCATGATCCTGCTCAAGATAAACTCTGTATTCCTCTCTGATCTATTCCCGTCTCCCGGGGTATTCGGGAGCGTTGTTCAAAGATAGTCCCCACATTTACCCGGAGGAAATCACCGTGAGTCGACGGCTGGAGAAACTCGTCCCGAGAGTCAGGCATTCGCTCATTACGGCGAGCCCCGCAGTGGCATTGCACCCGACCACCCGCGTGCGAGCCCCGGATGCCGGCGGTGATCCGGCTCGGCGGTTTCGGTCGGGGCCGACCCCGCCATTCGTTTTTCGATGAAAACCCGGTGCCGGGCCGAACAGGCCCGGTTCCCTCCCTTCCTCTTGACCAAGGAGCACACACCATGTTTCAGGATACGGAAGCCCGCGGCGGCTTTTGGGGCGCGGTCGCGCACCATGCCAACCCCGGAGACGCTTACGATCTGGCGCGATCGGCAATCGCCGCGGCCACCGCTCGCCCGGACGAAGAAATCACTCACTTCCTCGACAGCCGACGCGGCTATGACTTCGGCACCGAGATCGTCGGTCGGATCATGCGCAAGACCGCGCTTGAGCGGGCGATCCGGGCGGCGGCCGCCCGTCTGCCCGGGCAAATCGCAAGCCTTTGGCACGGCACGCTCGTTGCCCCCGCCCCGGAGGCCGAGCCCGAGCACGCCTGTATCGAGGTCGTGCGCTATGCCGACCATCCTCGGTTCGGTCGGCTCTATTGGTATCACTCCTGGCTGCACCTGTCGTTTGCCGGCGGTGGGGGCGAGAGTCTGGAGCACTTTTCGCTGGTTCGGGAGATCGATCGCGCCTCGGGCTGGTCGGCGTTCGGCAGTGTCTATGGACTGCTTTATGGAGGCGGCCGGCATCTGAGTTTCGTCGAGCATCTGCACCGCCTCGGGAAAGCGAATATCGGGTTCGGCAGCGATGCCGAGAAGGACGCGCTTTTGGCTTGGCTCGACAGCGCCGACTGGCGCGATCAGCCTTGGGCGTCGTCCTCCGCGCTTGACGCCGTCACCGTTGTCCGGGTCCGGATCACCGGCAACGCCGACACCGGCTTTACCGTTCACCTCCCCGGCTTCTCCGACGGCTGCACCGGCACCGGTGCGACCGAGGCGGAGGCTTTGCTCGCCGCCGAGGTCACGCTGAGTGAGCGCCTGATCGCGATCATCATGGCCGGGACGCAATTGCCCGCTCTGCACGACGCCGAGGACCCGACGGCCTCAGCGTGTTTGCACGGCGCCCGCGATGCCGAGCTGCGGATTCAAACCCCGGTGGCCCGGCGCAAGGTGCTTGCCGCCGCCGCTCAGACGCCGGCCGACCGGCTTGAACTCGGCGCCGGGCTGAGAGCCTGAAAACCTTTCACGGCGGCAGCCAGATTATGGCTGCGCTTGGC
>JBAWVF010000319.1:0-3117 GCA_037147415.1 Rhodospirillaceae bacterium
TGTGCGGCTGCGTCGGCAAGCCGGGCGGCGGCTGGGCGCACTATGTCGGCCAGGAAAAGTTGCGGCCGCAGCCGGGCTGGATTCCACTGGCCTTCGGTCTCGACTGGTACCGGCCGTCGCGCCAGATGAACGCCACCTCGTTCTTCTACGCCCACACCGATCAGTGGCGCTACGAGCGGCTGCCGGTCTCCGAAATCCTCTCTCCCACCGTGGAGGAGGGCGACTGGTCCGGCTCAATGATCGACTACAACGTGCGGGCCGAGCGCATGGGCTGGCTGCCCTCCGCACCCCAGCTCAACAAGAACTCGCTGGCGGTCGGCCGGGACGCCAAAGCCTCGGGCATGGCGCCTGGGGAGTATATCGCAGCCAAGCTGAAGTCCGGCGAACTCAAAATGGCCTGCGAAGACCCGGACGCTCCGGAGAACTGGCCGCGCAACTTTTTCGTCTGGCGCGGCAACCTGCTCGGCTCCTCGGGCAAGGGCCATGAATACTTTCTCAAGCACCTGCTGGGCGCCCAGAACGGTGTGCTCGGCAAGGACATCGGCGAGCGTGGCGCCGAACTGCCCAAGGAGGTGGTGTGGCACCCCAAGGCGCCCCAGGGCAAGGTCGACCTCTGGGTCAACATCGAGTTCCGCATGACCTCAACCGGGCTCTATTCGGACGTCATCCTGCCGACCGCGACCTGGTACGAGAAG
The DNA here is from genome assembly GCA_037147415.1 of Rhodospirillaceae bacterium. Classification (GTDB taxonomy): domain Bacteria; phylum Pseudomonadota; class Alphaproteobacteria; order Azospirillales; family Azospirillaceae; genus BOG-933. Next base: position 696 of record JBAWVF010000319.1, read on the forward strand.
AACGACATCAACACCACCGACATGCACCCCTTCGTGCATCCCCTGTCCGCCGCGGTGGATCCGGTCTGGGAGACCCGCAGCGACTGGGACATCTTCCGGGGGCTGGCCAAAAAGTTTTCCGAGGTCGCGGAAGGTCAGCTCGGCACCGAGACCGACATCATGCTGCAACCGCTGATGCATGACAGCCCGTCGGAACTGGGGCAGGCCCTCGACGTCAAGGAGTGGAAAAAGGGCGAGTGCGAGCCGATTCCGGGCAAGACCATGCCTCAGGTGATCGCGGTCGAGCGCCACTATCCCGACACCTATAAGAAGTTCACCGCCTTCGGGCCACTGCTCGACACGCTGGGCAACAATTCGAAGGGCATCGTCTGGAACACCGAGACCGAGATCGAACTGCTTCGCGAGGTCAACGGCGTCATCACCGAGGAGGGGATTGCCCAGGGACGGCCGCGGATCGTCACCGACCTCAACGCCATCGAGACCATTCTCCTGCTGTCACCCGAGACCAACGGTCATGTCGCGGTCAAGTCCTGGGAAGCGCTGGAGAAGAGCACCGGCCGCCACCATGCCCATCTGGCGGCGGCACGGGAAGACGAGAAAATCCGCTATCACGACGTCGTCGCCCAGCCGCGCAAGATCATCACCTCGCCGACCTGGTCGGGCATCGAGTCGGAAAAGGTTTCGTACAATGCCGGCTATACCAATGTTCACGAGTTGATCCCCTGGCGAACCCTGACCGGCCGCCAGCAATTCTACCAGGATCACAAATGGATGCGGGCGTTCGGCGAAGAACTCTGTGTCTACAAGCCGCCGGTGTCGACCCGGACCCTGGCCGACGTCATGGACCTCAAGCCCAATGGCAACAAGGCGATTCCGCTCAACTTCATCACGCCGCACCAGAAATGGTCGATTCACAGCACCCACACCGACAACCTGATCATGCTGACCCTCAACCGGGGCGGCCCCTGCATCTGGATCAACGAGGAAGACGCCAAGTCGGTCGGCATCGAGGATAACGACTGGGTCGAGGGCTACAACGTCAACGGCGCGCTCACGGCCCGGGCCGTGGTCAGCCAGCGTCTGCCCCGCGGCATGGTCCTGATGTATCACGCCCAGGAAAAGCATGTGAACACGCCGGGAAGCGAAGTCACCGGTATCCGGGGCGGCATCCACAACTCGATCACCCGGATCATGATCAAGCCGACCCACATGATCGGCGGCTACATGCAGCAATCCTATGGCTTCAACTACTACGGCACCACGGGCGTTCAGCGCGACGAGTTCCTGCTTGTCCGCAAAATGAACAAGATCGACTGGATGGACGGCCCGCTCGTCGCGGCTAAGTAAACGGAGACCAATTCCATGAAAATCCGCGCACAGATCGCGATGGTCCTGAACCTGGACAAGTGCATCGGCTGCCATACCTGCTCGGTCACCTGCAAGAACGTCTGGACCAGCCGGGAGGGGGTTGAATACGCCTGGTTCAACAATGTCGAAACCAAGCCCGGCATCGGCTATCCCAAGGACTGGGAAAACCAGAAGAAGTGGCGGGGCGGCTGGGTCCGCAAGCGTAACGGCAAGCTGGAGCCGCGCCTGGGCAGCCGCTATCAGGTGCTGTCGAAAATTTTCGCCAACCCGCACCTGCCCGGAATCGACGATTATTACGAGCCCTATACCTTCGACTATCAGCATTTGCAAACCGCCGGCGAGAGCCAGACCGCGCCGACCGCGCAGCCGCGCTCCCTGATCACCGGCGAACGGATGGAGAAAATCAACTGGGGGCCGAACTGGGAAGAAATCCTGGGAGGTGAATTCTCCAAGCGCAGCAAGGATGCCAATTTCGAGAACATCCAGAAGGAAATCTACGGCAAGTTCGAAAACACCTTCATGATGTATCTGCCGCGCCTGTGCGAGCATTGCCTCAATCCGGCGTGCGCGGCGTCCTGTCCCTCGGGCTCGATTTACAAGCGCGAGGAAGACGGAGTCGTTCTGGTCGATCAGGATAAATGCCGCGGCTGGCGCATGTGCGTCAGCGCCTGCCCCTACAAGAAAATTTACTACAACTGGCAGAGCGGCAAGGCCGAGAAGTGCATTCTCTGCTATCCGCGCCTGGAGTCCGGCCAGCCGACGGTGTGCTCGGAAACCTGCGTCGGGCGCATCCGCTATCTCGGCGTCGTGCTTTACGATGCCGACCGGATCAGCGAGGCGGCGAGCGTGCCTAATGAGGGCGACCTCTATCAGGCCCAGCTCGACATCTTCATGAATCCACACGATCCCAAGGTGTGCGAACAGGCATTGAAAGACGGCGTTCCGGAAAAATGGCTGGAAGCCGCCCGCAACTCGCCGGTCTATAAAATGGCGATCGAGTGGAAAACCGCACTGCCGCTGCATCCGGAATACCGGACGCTGCCGATGGTCTGGT
>JBAWVF010000320.1:0-3109 GCA_037147415.1 Rhodospirillaceae bacterium
CGTCCGGGTGAAGCGGTCCGGGTGGTGCCTGACGTCCCGAGATAGCCATGGTTTCCGGCCGCAGCCAAGGGCGAAAAGCGACGAACCCCGAGATTTTTTTCGGGCAGTGGATTGAATTTACTCGAGTTTTCGCAGGAACACTCGCCCTCTTGCTTCCATGCTGCTACCAGAGGCCAATTTCAGGCACTGGTTTTTTGATGGTTGAGCGGAGGCGGACACTCCCAAAACCATTCGCTGGATATTATATATTGGTTCTGGAGCGCTTCATCAAAAAATTTGAAGATCAGATCGACGGGCGAAGGCGGGTCGCAGCGGAATCCAGTATTGATAAACCAAATCCATTTCGCCTCACGAACTTCGGAGGTTTGACCTGGAGACCGAGCGATTATTTTGCGTCGGGTTCGGTAGGCGCTGGAATTGCGGATATTTTAACGCGGTGCGCAGCAGATAATTCAGTATGACTTTTTAATTTTCAAGGCATATGTTCTCATCAGCCACCTTCCAAGGCTCGCACCTTTGCAAGCGATTTTCTCCCGATCGTAGTAAACGACGCCTCATGCTGGACCGCACCGAACCGAACTGTTCAGGACGTCAGGCTGCCGACAGGGCGCGGAGCACGGCTTCGGGTTCGCGATCGATCACCATCAGATAGGCCTTGGTAGCGGCGTCCGGGGTCCGGCGGCCTTGTTCCCAGTCGCGGACGGACGCCACCGGAATCCGGAAGCGTTCGGCGAAGGCTGGCTGTGACAAGCCCAACCGCCCGCGCAGCAAGCGGACTTGGCGGCCGAGAGCGGCGCACTCCAACCCGCCCTGGTCGAGGGGCGGATTGTCTGGATCGGTACTGGCGGCGGCTTCGATCTCGGCATCGCTGGCAGCGCGAATCCGGTCCCAGTCGGTACGGTCCAGCGGCTTGCGGTCGCGGCCCGGCCTATAGCGGACGATAGTGCTCTCGTTCACGACGACTGGCCCTCCTGGCACTGATGATGCGGCAGATGTCGCCCCGCATCGTGTATGCGACGGACAGGACGACGCCCCCCACCGCGCCGATCGCCCGAAACCGGGGCTCATGAAACCGGCCATCGGCGACGATCAGAAGATGCCCATCCTCGAACACCTCCAGAGCCGCCACGAAATCCACGCCATGTTTGACGAGGTTGGCGTCAGCCTTGGCACTGTCCCACTCATAATCCATGAGCAAAATCATACGGCAATGCCGCACCCCATGTCAAGCAGGGTCATCGCATTTGGCCGAGGATGGACCGTGCGAAGTCGTTGGACCATCCTGAGCGTTTTCGCTTTCGGCGAACCGAGATGCCGGGCCTGGTGCGGTTGAGGATGTTGAGTGCGAGTTGCCGACGGCAGCCGGACCAGAGAGCCGACCATGCGGGTGATTTCGTCGTTGCGGTCCGCGCACGCCTCGTCGCTGAGACCGGTTACCGGCTGTTCCTTCTGCACCAGCGTCTGATAAAGGCGGCCGATCTGGGTTCCGGCGCTGTCGTCGCTCATCATGGGGCTCCGTTGAAGTCAAGAAGAGGCACGGTCGGCGGACTCGCGCGTCCACCGGCAGGATTTGCATTTACTGTTGAAGAACCAGAGGGGGGCACCCGCGCCGTCACCGTCGGTCCGGACGCCGCGATCAGCGTGTTGAAGTGACAGGAGTCGAGTGGAACAATCGCGAACCAGCGGGAACGACCTTCGAGATATCAAAGACTTGGGCGCCGACTGGCGCCCATTTCGCTTGCGCGACGTGTTGCAAGGCCGTTTCACAGAAAGGCGCGGATTTCCGCCACTTTCGACATGTTGGCGGCAGTTCCGTGCAACACCGGTGCGACACGGAAGCGAGGCGGTAGGCATGATGCATTCGATCCTGCGAGAAATTAAGTCTCTTGAAGCGTCGCCAGCGTCTTCATAACACGCTCTGGTAGATTGAAGGCTTGCGCAATCTCCCACAAGCCAACATCTCGGGAACTGGTTTTCACAGGCAATACTGCAGTAACAGATGCTGGCAGATTTCCAGCCCGAGCCGTTATTTTTAATGCTCCAGTTCCGCCATCTTCGGATGAAGGAATTATTATCCAAAGCTTTAAATTCCATGATTTTTCATGTCGAAAGCGAGCGCATTTAAGCGACCCAAAGCGCCACTGGGTTTCTTTCAGTTTTTCTCTCCAATGAAAATCTTCTGGGTCTGGAAGGGAAACATTTGGCATGTAGGGTGGCCGAAATTCAGGGATAGGCATCCCCATACCATTTTGTGCAGCAAGAGCCATTGCTCTCGGCATCGGCGGGGCAGGCGCCTTTGTAAAATCATGATCCACCTTTAGTGCTTGGCTGTGGACCCTGATACCTCCAACCGCTTCTATTTCGATGAGCACATCTTCTGCTGGAACCGATCCAATATTTTCTATGCAAATGTTAATCAATATTTGTCTATAAGGCAACTCTAGGATGGCCGGTAAGTTATCAAAATATTTCTTCACTTTACCAGTGAATTTTGAATAGGCCCGTTCATACTCTGAAATCTCGGTATCAGATGGCCGCTGATTGAACGCATGATCCATGAATCCTCCCATCGCGGTTATTTCAGAGAAAGAGAAGGAAGCTGGAATTTTCTGCGGTGCCTGCTCACGCGGAAATTTAGCCATAGGATGTTTTGAAATAAAAAATGACAAAAGTCTATCGATGTCGTGCGTTGAGAATCTCTGGATGGCGACGCAGTCAACAGAAACCGCGTTGATTTCGTCGTTAATGTTTCCATTAAATATCTTTAGAGAAAGATTTGGCAACTGCTTTGACAGTTTTGATAATTCAGATTTCAATTTTAATATCTCTTTTTCCTTTTCATCAGGCTCTGGCTCAAGAAGCCAGTCATCAGGAATTTTTATGATGCTTAGCTTAATAGAACGCGCAGCCACCAGTGGGCCTACGTCATGGGAAAGTACAGATGTGTACCGATCAAATGCCAAACTATGTGCTCTTGCCTCGGCGACCAATTGATGGTCTGGTTTTGCCGGATCGAGATTCGCCATTTCCTCCCAATCAATACGTAATGGCTCACCTAGTGGGCCGAATCTCCTAAAATGACGGGTAGAGGTGTTTGAGCTTGACGCGC
>JBAWVF010000321.1:0-3074 GCA_037147415.1 Rhodospirillaceae bacterium
TGCCGGCCGAAAACTTTGGCGACGTGGAGATCAAGTTGGCGGTGCTGTGCCGGCGGCTGCGTGATGACGGGCAAGGCATCACATCTCCCAACGGCGCCCTCACCCTGATGCTTGCCGACTCTGCCCGCGACGATATCGGACGGTTGGCCGGGCTTGGCGCGCCGGAGGGGCTGGTGGTCCCTGATGCCGACCTGCCTGACTTCACCGTCATCGTTACCGGCCTCGATCTTCAGGCCATGACGTGCGTGGTCGACTCCGTCTATATTCCCGAAGCGGAAAGTGCGGTTGCGGCCGGCATCCTCGCCGCCGGGGCCTATCAGGTTCATGCCGGCTTCCCCGTCCGTGCCGTCTACGCCCTTGCAGGCCGTCTTTTGCCCAAAAGGTTGGGAGCGCCAGTAACAGAAGCGGTCATTTAGCGCGCATTGACCTTTCTCCTGGCAACCCAGCCGCGCCCACAACCTCAGGCGGCAACAACAAGTCGCGCAACGTCTTGGCCGGCTTGAACTTGACCGAGCGACTGGCCGCGATCTCGATGGCGGCGCCGGTTTGGGGATTGCGTCCCGTCCGGGCCGGACGGTCGACGAGTTCGAATGCGCCGAATCCGTTGAGCTTTACCTCTTCGCCGCGCGCCAGCGAGCCGCTGATCGGCGCCAACACCGCCGCGACCGTGGCTTCGGCCTGTTTGCGGCTGAGATCGAGGGCGGCAGCCACCGCGGCGACGAGATCACTGTGGTTCATGCGTGTTTTCCCCTGATAGTCCCCCAGTTCGTTGTCGCCGAAGTGTCAGGGTCTATGCAAGAAAAAGGTCAGGCCCGCACAAGTTCCCGAAAGTGCCGCCGCTGCGCCTCCCACTCGTCCGGGAAACCCTTGATCAGATCGGCGAGTTGCAGGCCCTTGGGCTGTCGGCCGTCGAGGATCATGGTGACCAGATCGGGGGCGAGCAGCGACAGGCGCAGGATGCGGCAGAGGTAGGAGTGGTTGATGCCCTCGCGCTCGGCAAGGTCGGTCATCGAGAGGAACCGGCCGCTCTCCATCAGTTTGCGCCAGCGGTGGGCGCGGGCGAGCGCCTTGACCAGGGCCGAGTCGGTGCGGGGCGGTGCGGTTGCCGGCAGCGGGGCCGCGTCCTCGGGCAGCAGGATCAGTTTCCTGCCGCCTCTCCGGCGGAGCGCCATCGGCACGGTGACGGTCAGAGTGCGGCCATCCGGACTGAGGGTGGTGTTGACACTCATGCGGCGGTCCTTTCCTCGGAGGCGACCGGTTGGCGGAGATCGGCGACCAGGGTGTCGAGACCCTCGGCGCGCAGGCGGACCTGGATACCGCTGGTGGTCACGTCGACCCGCTCGACCAGCAGGCGGATGATCCGGGCCTGTTCGACCGGGAACAACTGGCTCCAGAGCGGGTCGAGGCGCTGGAGGGCGGCGACCACCTCGCGTTCGTCGAGCTTTTCGCCATCCTCTTTGGCGGCGCTCCAGGTCCGCACCACCAGTTCCGGCGTCCGGAGCAGAGTGCGGACCTGTCCGATCACCACGGTCTCCAGTTCGTCGGCGGCGACGTTGCCGACGGGGCAGATGCCGTGACCGCGCTTGATCGCGTCCTGGCTCACATAATAGCGGTAGAGCCGGCCATCAGCCTTGCGGGTGTGACTGGGACTCAGCGCTCGGCCGCCGGGACCGAACACCAACCCCTTCAGCAGCGCCGGAACCTCGGTGCGCGGAGCCTGACTGCCCTTGCGGCGCACATTGGCGGCCATCACGGCGTGAACGCGGTCCCAGGTCACGCGGTCGATGATCGCCTCGTGCTCGCCGGCATGGCTGACGCCCTTGTGGACCGCCTCGCCGAGATACACGCGGTTGTTGAGCAGCTTGTAGAGGAACCCCTTGTCGATGGCCTTGCCCTGGCGTTCCTTGCCGTCCTGCGTCGTCCAGGATTTGGTGCGGTGTCCGGCTTTCGCCAGTTCGCCGACCAGCCTGGTCGCCGAGCCGAGGTCGAGGAAGCGCCGGAAGATCAACCGGATCAGATCGGCTTCGGCCGGATTGACCACCAGCTTGCGTTCCTTCACGTCGTAGCCCAGCGGCGGCATGCCGCCCATCCACATGCCCTTCTTGCGGCTGGCGGCGAATTTATCGCGAATGCGCTCGCCGATCACTTCGCGTTCGAACTGAGCGAAGGACAGCAGAATGTTCAGGGTCAGCCGGCCCATGCTGGTGGTGGTGTTGAACGCCTGGGTCACCGAGACGAAGGTGACCTTATGAGCGTCGAACACTTCGACCAGCTTGGCGAAATCCATCAGCGCCCGGCTCAGGCGGTCGATTTTATAGACCACGATGCAATCGATGCGCCCGGATTCGACATCCGCCATCAGCCGCTTCAGGGCCGGGCGTTCGAGGGTGCCGCCGGAGAAGCCGCCATCGTCGTAGCGGTCGGGGACCAGGAGCCAGCCTTCCGGCTTCTGGCTGGCGATATAGTTCTCGCAAGACTCGCGCTGGGCGTCGAGGCTGTTGAACTCCATGTCCAGCCCTTCTTCCGAGGACTTCCTCGTATAAACGGCGCAGCGGACTTTTCGGATTGGCGCTTTCATTTTCCGGCTCCCTTGCGCATGCCGAAGAAAAGCGGCCCCGACCAGCGGGTGCCGGTAATGGTGCGGGCAATGACCGACAGCGACTTGAAGCGCCGGCCCCGGTATTCGAAGCCGTCCGCGAGCACCGTCACCTCGTGCTGGACGCCCTGCCAGTCGCGCACCAACCGGGTGCCGGGCAGCAGCTGGTCCTTCTTGGCGTTCAGGTGCATCTGCTCGCGATCGGCGAGTTTCTTCTCGTCCGCCAGGGCTTCGAGGCGGGCCTCGGTGTCGGGGCCGAGGCCGCCGTGGGCGAGTTCCTGCAGCCGGTAGGCCAGTCGGCTTTCGAGGAAACGGCGGTTGTACGGTGGCGGCTCGGAATTGAACAATTCCCGCCACTTGGCCTTGAGGGCGTCGGGCGGGGCGGTGGCCAGGGCGGCGATCTGCGCCAGGACGGAGGTGGTCATCGTGCGTCTCCGGAACGGTTTCTCCGGGACGCATGACCGCGCTGGGGTGGCGG
>JBAWVF010000322.1:0-3071 GCA_037147415.1 Rhodospirillaceae bacterium
TTCAAGCGCGCAACCTGGCAGATGCAATAGAAGCGCGTCTTACCGGGCGGCTGGAATTTACCGACCACGACCGCCTGCGTGACATCGTGGCGTTATTGGATGGTCCCAATCTGCGCCGTTTTGTCGTGGACGTAGCCGGGCTCGATTTCATCGATTCGGCCGGCCTCGGCATGATCCTGATTCTTCAGGAAGAAGCTGAGCAGAAAAATATCAAGCTGGTCGTGCGGGGACCGCGCGACGACGTCAAGCGTTCCATCGATCTTGCGAAGATCGGTGAGATCGTAGCCATTGAGTATTAGCGTGCCTGTGATCCCGCCGGATCGGAAACAGGCTTTAAATTTTTAAGAAAAGAGCGGAGTTCTGCGACGGGGTGTCTTAATCCCGTCGTGGCCTGTTCTGGTGAGGTGAACATCAAAACCAGTCCTTTCAATGTCGTCGCCGATCTCATCCCGGCAGAGGCGGAGGGACGGTGCGTAGCGCGCCTGGGTATGGCGTCGGACAGCAGCGGCAGCGATGTCATCATTGCCGGTAGCAGCTTGTCCGACCCGGAATGCCGTGTCTTTTCAGCGCTGGCGATTTCTGAAGTCGAGCGCGAATTATTGGCTTCGGTATTGGCCGAACCCTGGTCGGTTGTCGTTGAGTTCGATGATAAAACAGTGCCGAGCGGTGACTGGGCGGCTGTCCGTGTTCCTGAAAACGGGCTTTATCTGTCACTAAGCACCGCCACCAGTTATGGCCTGCAACTTTCCGGTTTACTGAGCGGCGTTCTGGTCGCGCGCGGCGTTATTTCCGCGGAACGGCGATCGGTGATCGAGTTGTGTTTGCAGGAAGCCGTTGCCAATGCCATCATTCATGGCAATCTCGGCATTCCCAGTACGGCAAAGGACCATCCGGAGGGCTATCGGGTCTTCAGCCAATTGGTGAATGAGCGCCTGCGTGACCCGCTGCTGCGCAGTCGCCGAATCGAATTATTTGCGCGTCGAGTCGGGTTGGCACTGGTGATCAGCGTCCTTGATCAAGGCAGCGGTTTCGACCAGGCCGGCTTACCGCGTGAAGTCAACGGGAGCAAAAGATCCGGCCGCGGCTTCGTATTCATGCGCGCTTTGGCCAACGATGTTACTGTAAGTGATGGTGGCCGATGCACATCACTGCGTTTCGATCCATGAGGGAGGGGCAATGACCATTTCCCTTGACGACTGTCGTGTTTTAATTGTTGACGATAATGAATTTAATCGCAAGTCGCTTTCCTTATTACTGCGCCGCAGCCGCATCACCAAGCTGGAATTCGCAACGGATGGTGTCGAGGGGCTGGCAAAGGTAGACAGTTTTCGCCCGGATTTGGTGCTGCTCGACGTCGCCATGCCGAACATGGATGGTCTGGAGATGTGCCGTCGGCTGCGAGCCGATTCGCGTCATGCCGAGTTGCCGATCCTGTTTCAGACCGCACTGGATAGCGACGAGGAGCAGGTCGCCTGTTTCCAGGCCGGTGGCAACGACTTTATCAGCAAACCGATTAAGCCGGGCGAGTGCCTGGCCCGAGTTCGGCATCAGCTGGAAAGACGAAAACTATTCAATGATTTGTCAACCTTCCGCGAGCGGGTGCAAAAGGAATTGCAACACGCGCACGCAATGCAGCTGTCTTTACTACCGGAGCGGCGTTCGCTGGCGCAATCGGGTGAACGTTATGGCCTGGACATCTTCAGCCATTTCGAAACATCTTCGGAGCTGGGCGGCGATCTTTGGAGCGTCTTTGAAATCGACGAGGATCGGGTCGGCTTTCTGATCGTCGATTTCGCCGGTCACGGAATTACCGCGGCGATCAATACATTTCGTCTGCATACTCTGTTCGAGCGCATTCCCGCCCGCGAGCACACCCCCGGAAAATGGCTGGAGTTGCTAAATGCATCACTAAAGGATGTGCTGCCCACCGGCCAATTTTCAACCGCCTTTTATTGTGTGCTCGATAAACGCACCGATATTTTGACTTTTGCCGGGGCGGGCGCTCCTAATCCGATCTTGGGCCACGACGGCGAACTGGAGTTGCTTGATTCCTCCGGTCTGTTGCTCGGGATTTCGCGCCGGGCGACGTATCGTGAGCAACAAGTCAAGTTGCCGCCCGGCGGTTTCCTGCTGCTATACAGCGATGCCCTGATCGAATGCCGGGATACCGATGGTGTCCCGTTCGGCCAGGATGCCGTGCTGGCTTTAGTGTCCGAGGCATCGATGCCGGAGACGATCGACCCGGTGCAAACCTTGCTCGAGCCATTTCTCGCCCGGGTACCGCGTCCTTTGCGCGATGATCTGACCTTGATTTGGATTCGCCGACGCTTGTGTTCCGATGATGACGGATGATCCCCGTCCGTCTTCTGAATCGGAACACTAGATATCGCCCGTCAGCTCGGAAAGCACGGTCTTGACCGCGCGCATCAACGCCGGATGAGGCTCTGCACCCCCGGCATTATCCCGGTCTTCGGCTTCGTCCTCCCGTTCGTCCGGAGACAGCCGACGTGTGGCGTCGCGAACCGTCGCGATCAGCAGATAAGCCAGACTGCCGTCCGATAAATCACGCACCAATTCAGCCAACTCCGGATTGGTCAGAGCTGCGGCATCGACCCGAACCGGTCCGGCGGCAAAGACCGGCGGAGCAGGGGGAAGCGCGACGGGCGCAGCCGCGGCTTCAGCCTGTTGGAACCGGGGCTGTTGGAATTCAGCCTGTTGGAACTCGGGCGGAATTGACAAAACGGCCGGGGCCGCGGCCGGGGAACGGCGCGTCCGCCGACGTCGCGGCTCCGTGGTAGGCAGGTCGGTAAACAGACCGGGCTGAGGGTCGGTGTCCATGGGGAACAGCTTCCCGATATTTATGCGTTCTTGGTTTATTCTACACACAATGCGCCAACTGTCGAGTCCGTTTACGTGAAGGCGAAGCCACCACGAAGCCAAAGCAAGGGTTGACAGGACGGGCGGGCGAACGCACGGTGTCGGCAGCAAAAGCAATCGGTGTGTTTGGAGACGAACTTATGAACGGAAGATTGGCGATCGGCATTGTTTTCGGGCTGTTGTTATTCGGATAT
>JBAWVF010000323.1:0-3014 GCA_037147415.1 Rhodospirillaceae bacterium
AGCGCTGCCGTTGCTTTCTCCGGCAGGCTGCGGTATGGTCAGGTGACTCGCGGCATTTACGACCGGGAAGCGCATGCCAATGCCCACCCTCACCGGCGACCTTGCCACTTTGCTTGCCACGGTTAGCCGGCCGGGAGATTACTTCGCCTCCGGCACGGTCGAGATCATGGCGCCGCTGATCGAGGTTGACGGGGTCGGTCCGATCGCCCTGCCGCTGCTGCCGGTTCAGGCCGAACAACTGGCTGCGGTGGCCGAACCGGCGCCTTATGGCCGGGGTGAGGAAACCCTGGTCGACACTGCGGTTCGCCGCACGTGGCAGATCGGCGCCGAGCGAATACACATTCGGGGCAAGCACTGGGCCGGGACGCTGGACAGCATTCTGGCCCGGGTCGCCGACGGGCTGGGGCTGACCGAACCGGTTTCGGCCGAACTCTACAAAATGCTGGTTTATGACCGGGGCAGCTTCTTTGTCGGCCATCGCGACACCGAGAAAGCGCCGGGCATGTTCGCCACTCTGGTGGTGGTGCTGCCCTCGCTCTATACCGGGGGCGAGCTGGTGGTGCGCCACAAGGGGCGCGAGGTGCAACTCGATCTGTGCTGTGATGAACCGTCGGAGGTTGGCTTCGCCGCCTTTTATGCCGATTGCGTTCACGAGGTGCGGCCGGTGACCGAGGGCTGCCGGCTGACCTTGATCTATAATCTGGTGCGGCCGGGTCGCGGCAAGGGACGCCTGCCCGAGCCGCCGGATTATGAAGCCGAGCAGCTTCGGGCCGCGGCACTCCTTCAAAGCTGGGACGAAAGCGGGCCGCAAAAACTGATCTATCCGCTTGAGCACGCCTATACTCCGGCCGAACTCGGCATTGACACGCTGAAGGGCGCCGATGCCGCCGTGGCCGGGGTCTTGGTTGCGGCGGCTCAGCGTGCCAGCTGTGACTTACATTTGGCGCTGCTGTCGATAGAGGAGAGCGGGAGCGCCGAGTGCCACGGCGGATATCGTCGTGGCCGGTATGGTGATGACGGCGATGATGACTTTGAGGTGGGCGAAGTCTACGACCGAAACGTGGCCCTGACCGACTGGCGGCGTCCCGATGGCGGCCCGCCCATCCCGGCGGCTTTACCGGTTATGGACGACGAACTTTCGCCGCCCGGTGCGCTTGAGGATATCGAGCCGGACGAAGTTAACTTCAGGGAGGCAACCGGCAACGAGGGCGCTTCGTTCGAGCGCAGCTATCGCCGGGCCTCGCTGGTACTGTGGCCGCGTGAGCGCTTTCTGGCGGTTCTGAACCAAGCCGGCTTGCCCGCCACTTTGCCCTATCTTGCCGATCTGGCCGGACGCATGTCCGCCGCCGGCCTTGGTCACGAGGCGCCCGAGTGGCAACAGGCGCATGAACTGGCCGGACATATGCTGTCCGGCTGGTCGGAACAACCCTGGCACTCGTGGCGGGACAAGGCTCCGACTGAAGCTGCCCGGATGCTCGCCGCTTTGGTTCAACTCGGTGATAGCGAACGCATCGAGGCGCTGCTGGCCAAAGTGACTGCTCGGGGTGGATTTGCCCGGGACGACGCTGCTGTTTTCACCGAAGCCCTTGTTTTGTTGCCCCGAGACCGTGCGCTGATTTTGACCGAACACCTGTGCGCGGCGGCGGCACCGAAGGCGCTTGCGGCCTGTGCCAACCTGCTGGTGCGTTGCGCGGCGGCGGCACCACTGAATCCGGCCGCCGATCTGGCCAATGCCGCCGTCCGATTAATTGAGGCTTTGCCGAAGAAACCGGAAACCCCGGGCTATCCCGGCGATCACCCGAGCCAGCCGGAGCCCGGTTTGGCGGTCGATCTGCTAAGCGCCCTGACCGCGATTGATGAAACGCTGGCCGGACGCGCCGTCAACCACATGCTGGCTTGGCCGAAAGTTTGGGGCTTCGATGCCGTGCTGGTGCCTGCGGTCGCGGTGCTGATCGCCATGCCCGAAAAACGGTGGTCCCCGGCGCTGGAAGGCTTGCACACCGCCTGTCTCGATCATTTGCGCGCCCGGATTGCCGAGACCTTGGAGCCGCCGGCCGACTGGCAACGGGGAAGCGCATTGCCGTGTGCCTGCCGGGATTGCGTGGAACTTGCGCGCTTTCTGTCCGATCCCGGTGCTCGGAGCTGGGAATTCAGAGCCGCCGAAGCGCGCCGCCGGCATGTCAAGGGCTCGATCCGCACCGCAGGAAGCGATGTCGACACCGCCACCGTGCGGCAGGGCAGCCCTCATCGGCTGGTCTGCGTCAAAAATCAAGCCAGCTACGAATGCCGGGTGAAACAGCGCCAACAGGATATAATAGACTTGGCGCGCCTCGAGAGCGGTAAGTTGTGACGAATTTGAGCCATAACCATTCGAACCCGGTCTGATGCCGAAACGCCTCGTTCAACGCCACGACCAGTTCTTTCAGCAGTTGCTCGATAAACCGGGCACCGCGGGCGTGCTGTTGCATGAACGGTTGCCGGCCGAGGTGGTCCGCCTGCTCGTGGACGAGCCGCCCGAGTTGGTGCCGGGCACGTTCGTGTCGCGGCGCCTGCGCGGCTACCGTACCGACCGGCTTTACCGAACCCGCACCACCACCGGTCGGCCGGTTCTGGTTTACACCCTGATCGAGCATAAATCTAAGCCCGAGGCCAGATTACCGTTCCAATTGCTGGGCTATCAGTACCAAATTCTCGATCAGTGGGATCGAACCGAGGGCAGAACCCCGGAGGGCAAGCTGCTCCCACTGCCCGTGGTTGTGACCATGGTCGTTTATAACGGTGCTGCCGAATGGGACGTTCCTCTCTCTTTCGCTGAAACGGCCGGTGCCGAGATGGCGCTTCGGCCTTATATTCTTGACTTCCGGTACAGTCTAGTTGATCTGGGTCGTATTGCGGACGCCAGCCTGTCGCAAGAGAGAGTTCTTCGGGTCGGCCTGCTGATCCTGAAGCACGGGCCGTTGCGCAGAGCCACCCGGAAACAGCTTCTGAAGCTTGCCCGCGAAGCCATGAGCTTG
>JBAWVF010000324.1:0-2961 GCA_037147415.1 Rhodospirillaceae bacterium
AAAGAGAGCGGGAATGACGGGAAAGAGAGCGGGAATGACGGGAAAGAGAGCGGGAATGACGGGAAAGAGAGCGGGAGTGACGGGAGGAGAGCGGGAATGACGGGTAGGTGTCGGAATAATGGGGCAGTTGCGGAAGCAGGGCAAAAGAAAAGCGAGGGACCGACCCGGCCCCCCGCTTCCCTTAACCAACTATAGCGCTTAACCAACTATAGCTTACTCTTCGTCCTTGTCCTTGGTCGCGGCTTGTGCCCGCTTCAAGGCCGCACCGAGAATGTCGCCCAGGCTTGCACCGGAGTCGGAGGAGCCGTACTCGGCCATTGCCTGCTTCTCTTCTTCCATTTCGCGGGCCTTGACCGACAGGCTGATGCGCCGGCCGCCACGATCGATCTGCGTGACCTTGGCGTCGAGCTTATCGCCGACCGAGAAACGCTCCGGCCGTTGTTCGGAACGGTCCCGTGCCAAATCAACCTTGCGGATGAAGCCGTTGTAGCCGTCGCCGACCGCAACTTCGAGGCCGCCGTCAGTGACGCCGGTAACGGTGCAGGTGACGACTTCGCCCTTCTTCAGGCCGGCCGCCGCCGCTTCGAACGGATCGGACTGGAGCTGCTTGATGCCCAGGCTGATGCGCTCTTTCTCGACATCGACGTCGAGCACCTTGACCTTGACCTGATCGCCCTTCTTGAACTCGGCAATCGCCTCTTCGCCCGACTTGTTCCAGTCGAGATCCGACATATGCACCATGCCGTCGATATCGCCGGGCAGGCCGACGAACAGACCGAACTCGGTGATGTTCTTGACTTCGCCCGCCAACTCGGTGCCGGGGGCGAACTTTTCCAGGAAGCTTTCCCACGGATTGTCCAGGCACTGTTTCAGGCCCAGGCTGATCCGACGCTTGTTGGGATCGACATCCAACACCATGACTTCGACTTCTTGCGAGGTCGACACGATCTTGCCGGGATGAACGTTCTTCTTGGTCCAGGACATTTCCGAAACGTGGACCAGCCCCTCGATCCCCGGCTCCAACTCGACAAAGGCGCCGTAGTCGGTGATGTTGGTGACGCGGCCCTTGAAGCGGCTTTGGATCGGGTATTTCGACTCGACGCCTTCCCACGGATCGGCTTCCAACTGCTTCATGCCCAGGCTGATGCGCTGGGTTTCCGGGTTGAAACGGATGACCTGAACCGTGACGGTCTGACCGATTTGCAAGGCTTCCGACGGGTGGTTGATGCGGCGCCACGCGATGTCGGTGACGTGCAGCAGGCCATCGACGCCGCCCAGATCGACGAACGCGCCGTAATCGGTGATGTTCTTGACGACGCCCTGAAGAACCTGACCTTCCTTGAGGTTGGCCACCAGCTCCGAGCGCGCCTCGGCCCGGCTTTCTTCAAGCACGGCACGACGCGACACCACGATGTTGCCGCGCGAGCGGTCCATCTTGAGAATTTGGAACGGCTGCGGCGTACCCAGCAGCGGCGAAATGTCGCGCACCGGCCGGATATCGACCTGACTGCCCGGCAAGAACGCAACCGCACCCGACAGATCGACCGTAAAGCCGCCCTTGACCCGGCCGAAAATAACGCCGGTAACCCGCGCCTGATCGGTAAAGGCTTTTTCGAGCAGCGTCCAGGCTTCCTCGCGCTTGGCCTTTTCGCGCGACAGCACGGCTTCGCCGTTCTTGTCTTCCATGCGCTCGAGGTAAACCTCGACAGTATCGCCGGCCTTCAATTCCAGCGGAACGCCCGGAATTGCAAATTCCTTCAGCGGAACCCGGCCTTCGGACTTGAGACCGACATCGATAAGAACCTGATCGCCATCGACCGAGACGACTCGGCCTTTGATCACGGTGCCTTCCAGGCTGTCGTTGGTGCCGAGCGTTTCCGCGAGCAAGGCGGCGAAACTTTCGCTAAAGCCCTTATCCTCGCCACCTTTTGGTAATGCCTGTGCCATTGAATCTCCTCAGGGTTGATCGGTAACGATTTTCGGTGCCGCCCGCCGCCCGGCGACAAGGAGCGGGTTACGGTACCGAAAGCCGCGCGCCGAGCCTCATGCCCGGCGGCTATAGTTTCTCATCACCGGCGGAGCCGTTTGAAGCGCCCCGGCGGACGCCGCTATGCCGGGCCGATCTTCGAACGAATGAAGGTCACGGCCGCGTCGAACGCTTGATCAGCGTCGAGCGACGACGTGTCCAGCACAAACGCATCAATAGCCGGCACAAGCGGGGCCACCGCTCTCCGACTGTCACGTTCGTCACGGGCCTTCATGTCCTCCAGGACAGTTTGGACTATAGCCTCGAGTCCCGCCTGCCGCAACTCCTTCACGCGTCGCTCTGCCCGTATGTCAACGCTGGCGGTGATGAATAATTTGGCGGGCGCGTTCGGACAAACCACCGTGCCGATGTCCCGGCCGTCGAGTACCGCGCCGCGCCCGCCGGGGGGGCTGACCGCAAAGCTGCGCTGGAATTCCAGTAAGGCGGCGCGGACCTCGGGCATTGCCGCGACCTTGGAGGCGGCCTGAGCCGCGTCATCGCCGCGCAAGTCCGGATGGCACAGAATCGCGCTGTCGGCGGTCAGCGCTGCGGATGCGGTCCGGGCCAATTCCGGGTCGGCCGGGTCGCCCCCGGCCCACACCACCATCAAGCCGACCGCGCGATAGAGCGAGCCGGTGTCGAGATGGTCGAATCCGTAATGAGCGGCCAAGCGTTTCGACAAGGTGCCCTTGCCGCTGGCCGCCGGACCGTCGATTGCAATGATCGGGGACATGAGAGGGGCTACCTTGTTGGACCGTAGCGCTGGATGTGCACCGGATCGGCGAGGCCGTCAATAGGGCAGGAGTGTGCCGAGACTTTAGTCGGCCGGAGAGTTTAGCTTGACAAGGGCGGCGGCGTTTCCTAAAAACGCGGCCTGTCCTTGCGGCGGAGTAGCTCAGCTGGTCAGAGCAGAGGAATCATAATCCTTGTGTCGG
>JBAWVF010000325.1:0-2954 GCA_037147415.1 Rhodospirillaceae bacterium
CGAGTCAACTTGTCGCACCACTGCAACTGCGACTCAGCCGCATTTAGAACAGCTACGGCTCGGGTCGTTTGCTTGCAATCCTTGAGCGCAGTGCAGTATGGAAGAGTCGACAGAACCGCTCCGGTCCTGCGTACGGGAAGATCATCGTGTCGGAAAAACGGATCCTCGTGGTCGATGGTACCGAGGCGTTCCGGCAGTCGCTGGCCGAGCAGTTGCGCGTCTACGGGGCCTTCGAAGCCGTAGAGGCGGCGACCGCCGAGCAGGCCCTGACCGAAGTCCGCGACAGCCATTTCGACGCCATCCTGCTGGGAGCCGGGTTGCCCGACATGGACAGCCGCGACTTGTGCCGGGAAATCCGACGAGAAGGGGTTCGCAGCCCGTTGATTCTGCTGACCGACGGCCACATGCCCCCCCCTGCCGACTCGGCTCCGGTCGAGTGCGTGACCAAACCCTTCCGTCTCGGCATGCTGCTGGCCCGTTTGCGTACCTTGTCGGCTCGGGCCGACAATCGCGACGAGGTCGAACTGACCATCGGCCCCTTCCGGTTCCGACCGGAAGCCAAATTACTGATCAAAGCGCCGACGGAAGGCGGCCCCGGTGAGCGTACCGTGCGCCTGACCGAAAAAGAAACCGCCATCCTGCGCCACCTGTACCGCGCCGGCACCAAAGTCACCGGCCGCGACGAATTACTGCTTGATGTCTGGGGCTATACCGCCGGAGTCACGACCCACACCCTGGAAACCCACATCTACCGTCTGCGCCGGAAGATCGAGGCCGACCCCGGCAATGCCCGCATCCTGATTACCGAGCCCGGCGGCTATCGGCTGGTGCCGTGACGCCTTTTTACGCAGGCCCGGACCGGCTTCGCACACCCCCCCGGCCCCTACCCCCGGCGAATACCGTCGGTGAGCACCCGATCATAAAACAGGTGATTCAAACGGCGGGAGCGCCCCTCGACCTTGCCGACCTTGTGAGTGTGCGCCGCCAGCGCCAACCGACGACGCCAATAACCGACAGCCCGGGGCGGAACCCCGACCCGCCGGGCAATTTCGTTATCACACCAGTCTATGGTCGCCGGGTCACGCAAGGCCTCGACCACGGCGCGCCGCTTATCGATGATTTGCGCCCGGGCATGCCGGCTTTCCAAAGCCTTGCCGACATCCCACAGCTTTTCAGCGGTTTCGCGGGCAAGCTTGTGCCAACGCTTGGCCTCTTGGCGCTGACGGGCCAGTTCGGTGCGTTGACGCACCACTGTTTCCTCAAGGTCGAGCAGCTTGGTTTCCAGCTCTTGAATCTGTAAGCGCAGCGCTTGCCGTTCCGCCACCGACTCCGCAGGCTCAAGAGAATCAGCAGCTTCGACCACACGCGGCGGACTCGGCGGCGGCGCAAGCAACCCGCCCGATTCGCGAGCAAGTCGAGCAAGGTCACGGAAAGACAGCCCGGCCCGTCCAAGCATGATTCGGGCGGCTCGCAACGCCGACTGAGCCTCGCCATGATGATCAGACTCGGCGAGAGCAAGCACTTTGGCAAATTTTTCCGGATCCATCACTCTTGCGATATCGACCGTACCAGGGGCTCCGCTAATGACGAACGGATCCCGCCCATCATCATTATCGGAGCCCTGAATTTATATTTCCAGTGCAATTCAGACCCGGACGCATGACTCCCATGCGTTAAGGTTATCGCGCCGGTGCGGACAGACGTGAAGTCGCCCGCCGGAACACTCTATATCATGATTTGCGGTTATGAACGAAAGCCGAAGATGGCGGTCCCGACCCGAACGTGGCTGGCACCGAAGCGAATCGCTATCGTGAAGTCGGCACTCATTCCCATACTAATCTCGGTTAACCCGTTACGACGCGCCAAATCCGCCAGAAGCGCGAAGTGCATGGCCGGATTTTCATCCATCGGGGGAATGCACATCAGCCCGCTGACCGGCAAGCGATACTGATCACGGCAGAGGCCCAGAAAGTCCGATAAATCGGCCGGCATCACCCCGGTTTTTTGTGCCTCTTCCCCGGTATTGACCTCCAGGTAGCAGCGCGGCCGACGGCCGACCCGCTCCATCTCAGCCGCCAAAGCCGCCGCCAGCTTCGGTCGATCGACGGTTTCAATAACATCGAACAACGCGACCGCTTCGCGGACCTTATTGGTCTGAAGCGGCCCCAACAGATGCAACTCCAGGTCCGGATAAGCCGCGCGCAAAGCCGGCCACTTCGCCACAGCTTCTTGCACCCGATTCTCACCAAACACGCGCTGCCCGGCAGCAAGCGCCTGTTCGATGCACTCAGCCGCCCGGGTTTTGCTGACCGCAACCAGTGAAACTTGTTCAGACGTACGCCCGGCCGCGGCGGCAGCAAGTGCAATCTCCCGCCTGACCCGGGCAAGTGCTTCGGCAATCCCGTTAACCATCATGCCCCGTTAACCATCACGCACCAACCATCACGCCGCTCATGCAGCGAGTCGAATCGCACTCGACCGTTTGCACGGCGCATCGACGCGCACCGAACGTCCTCGCCCGAACAGTCGGTCGCGCATTTCATCAATTACCGCCAATACCTCTTCACGCGTTACACCATCGCGCCGCATCAGAGTCTGTACGATAGGATCATCAAGTAAATCGTTCACTTGCTCCCCCTTGGGGAGCCGCTGCTGCGTCCCGTTCATGTTCGTCCCCCTCCCGCTGCAACCATCCAATTTTGCCATTCGGCTTTATCGGTGTTTGCTAATTTTAATTATTATTAGAACGCAGTCATTATATCGGAGTCGTTGCCGGCCTGCAACGCTCAATTACAAAAAAACAGGGGAAGTCCCGGTATCTTAAGTCTATGCTCGAGTTTATCCTACCTTCTCTTTCTTGACTCGGTGAAACAAGTCGGCATTTTATGGTTTTTACCGTTAATCCATGCCTATCGGCTTGACGCACACACCCACTAGATATAGTATTTTCCAGA
>JBAWVF010000326.1:0-2950 GCA_037147415.1 Rhodospirillaceae bacterium
GCCAGTTGTATTTGGCTTCGATACCGCCGGGACCGCTGATCGGGTTCTTGGCTTTGGGCAAATACACGGCCGGGAGATCGATGATCAGCGACTTGTCGGTGTCGATGATCCAGCCGAGCGACAAGGCCACCGGGGTGCCGGAACTCGCGGCATCCAACAGCACCGTGTCGGCGAAGCGCACGCTGATCTGACCGGTGCAGGCGGCAACACCGAGGTCGCAACCGTCGATCTTGCCGTCATCGCGAATGGTCCGCACAGCGCTGAGCTTGTTAGCATAGGTCAACTCGCCGCCGGTCACGTTGCCGAGCGCGGTGCCGTCCTTCCTGACTACGCCCATCGATTGCTGAAATCGGCGCAGGACGCGGCTTGTCGGGGTGCCGCCGCCGGTCGTCGCCGCGTTGGCTTCGCCCTGCGCGATCACGGCCACCGTGGCATTGGCCTTGCCCGAGGTCGCCCAGGGAAACTTGATGCTATCGACAATGCAGCCGGTGTTGAGAAAGTAGCGCGGCACGTCCGGCATGCCGACTTCGAGCGCCAGCGAGGGCAACGAGGTGGCGCCACTGGTGAAGACATGGCTGAAGGCCGGCGTGGTGCCGGTGGTGGTCGGCAGCCCGAACAAGCCTTTCAACCACAGCCCGATATCGCGCAGATCAACCGGGACCACGACATTGCCCTGAGCGGTCACTACCCCGCGCGAGGGCTCGGGCGGATCGCGACCCAGCCCGAGCACGTCGTTGGCTTCCAGCGGTTGCTCCGAGCCCAAATCGCAACTGATGAAGGGCAGCCTTGCATAGTTGCCGGACGGGGCGGTACCATAAGTGGCTTCAAACTTGGATAATAGCTGGGCATTTGCTCCGATCGCGCGGCTCATAACGGGTCTCCTCTTTTTTAACCAAGTGGATCGGTCGTGCTGTAGCTGAGGGTGACGGTCACGGTCGCGGCCCGGACCGGAGCGCCGCCATTCACCGGCAACTCCTCGACGACGGGCGCGTCCCAGGCCAGCCAGTCACAGGTGCCGCCGAGGGTGCGGTCGGGCGACAGCGCGGAGCCGATCGCGCGCAGCAGCCCGTCAAGCGCAATGGCGCGGGCCGCCGGCTGCCCGGCCTGGACGATCACTTCCAGCCGGGCCGCGTGCTCGTAACAGTAAGTGAGTGGCGACAGGATCATTTCAGGCTTGCCGGGATCGCCGTCCCTGAGAATAATCAGCCCGCCCTGCGACACCCGTTCGGGGATGGCGCTTTCCCGTTCGACCGTGGCACCGGGCACGGTGGTCAAGATGGCAAGCAATGCCTGCAGCACGGATTCACGACGGCTGGGCATGGGATGGGCTCCGGTTTTTCTTACGGATGGCGATCAGGTATTTTGGCTGAACTGCCGTTCGATCATCCCCGGAAACTCGGCTTCGATTGCGGCAAGCGCTCCGGCGATATCGAGGCGTTTCGATAAGGTCACCTGCGGCACCAGCACAAACATCAGCACCGCCCGGGCGCTTCGGCCTTGAGCAAGGCGGCGCCCGGTTGCTTGGCGAAACCCGCGTCCGGAGCGGGCGGCGACCAACTGGTCCATCACCAGATAGCCGACCCGGCCGCCAGGCGGCAGGATGGCGCGGAGATCGCGATTGAAGGCGGCTTCGACCTCGACCGGCGTCATCAGGCGGCGAGGATGGCCGCCGGGGGCCTTCGTGCCTCTGGCCCGTGGCGGAACATTTGCGGTCGGGATCGCCAACCAGCTGCTGCCGTTGCGGGCAACAATTGTCGAGCCATCATCAAAACCCTGAATAATCAAAGGAGCGGCGGTCCAAACAGCGCCCGAAACGATGCTGCCGGTCGGCGGATTGATTTTGCTGCGCCAAGTATTCGCCAGTCGAGACCCGAGCCCGGCCGCGACGACTTGGCTCCGCAACTTTTCTTGAAGCGAGGTCGTGGCTTCGGCCACCGCGTCGCTTGCCGCCGCGATCAGGGTTTGGGCTTCCTGGCGCAGCTGAGCAGCGGCATTGCCGCCGAGGGTCAAGGTGACGCGCATAGGTAAAGTCCGGCAGGCGGGCAGCCGGTCCCGAAAACAGGACCGGCCCCTTCGCATAACTACGAGAGCTTGATCGGGCGCTGGATGCTGATTTCCAGCTTCTGCGGCGCGATCGCCCGACCGATGCAGACGAGGTTACCGGTGCTCGGCACGGTGGCGGTGAGCTGACCGGCGGTGGTGTCGACATAGTAATCGGCCCCGGCGGTAAGCGAGGTGGCCCCGACCACGCCGGTCCAATCGGCCAGTTCGAGCACGCCATCGGTCTGAACCTGAACCGAGGCATCGATCGCGGCGGCAGCGGCGACCAGACCGAGCACTTCGGCCTTGGCATCGTCGTCGGCCTTGGCCTTCATGATCTGAAAGCCGGCCGAACAATATACCACCATACCGGCAAGTAAAATGTCTTTGGCCACCATGTCGATGATGTCAACCTCCTGCACTTTTGCCGACAAAGTGTCGCCGGCCGGCAAAAGCGTGAACTTTCCATTGATCAATACGACGGGACGATAGGTCGTCATTTGTCAGGTTTCCTTCTTGTTACGATGTTAAAGCTTGACGGGGGTGCCGAGGGTGACGTGTAAGACTGTGGGCGCCACGGCGTGACCGACGGGAACGACCCACTGACCGCGCACGGTCGGTGGAGTTCGGGTGATCCCGCCCGCCAGGGTGGTGGACAGGAAGTACGAGGCTCCGGGAACCAGGGTGGTGGCACCATCCTCGGTAAGGACCGTCCAGTCGGGCCGTTCGACCGGGTGATCGACCGTCCATTGGGCGGCATGACCGGCAGCGGCACCGGCGACCACGACGCCGACCACGATCGCGGTGTCCTCGGTGTCGGCGCGCGACAGGGTGAGAAAGTTGGTCGGGGTCAGGTGGATCATCTGCCCGACCTCGACCGCGACTTCGGGCAAGGCGGTGTAGGAGCCGT
>JBAWVF010000327.1:0-2933 GCA_037147415.1 Rhodospirillaceae bacterium
AGATATGCTTGGATACGGATGCGGGATGCTTTTCAGCAAACTTGCGTTCCATTCCAGCACATTAGCCCCACGTGGTCGGAACCAGCGGCCACCTTCTTCACGGCGCCTTGGGCCATAGGTGGGCACCACCTTGAGGTAGCCAGCCTCCTCCAGTGCCTTCGTGGCCCTGGTGACCGTGCATGGATGGCAACCAGCCTCATGAGCGAGTTTGGCGCGGTAGGCTTGGCATCGGCCGGTCCTGGCGTCGGTAGCAGCGAACAGAGCGGCGTTCGCTATGGAACGCGTGGCATGCGTCAGGGATTTGTCCGCCCTGATTTTAGCGCCGAGGCGTGCTCGGAGATTTCTGTCGATCATAGTCGTGTTCCGTCCCCGTGGACGCAACACACCTCAACCAGTGCCGACGGATGGTCGGACCGTTAAACGCAGGCCGCAAAAATCTGTGGCTCGCGACGAGCGTTTTTGGCTTGATGTCGGGATTGGGTGCAGGTAATCTCAGAATTGCGAGTTTCGAGATTACGCTGCGCTCCGATCCCCTGGGTCGGGGCGTTTTGCGTTTCTGGGGGTGGTGGCTCCCAAATTGTTCAAAGGGCAGGTTGCACTGCCCCGTTGCGTGGTTCAAGGGGCTTGCGCACCCGCCACCAAAAAAAATCAACAACATCGTGTGATCGATAGTCGGGCGCCATACAAGATAGGCATCAACCACGCTATTTGACCTTGAACGGGAGGCCGATACACGGTAGATACACGGGGGTACACCCCATACAGGGTGTATCGCCTGTGTACCCCCCGATACAACATTGTAGCCCCCCAACATGTCTACATGGCTGACGTATCGAGAGTTGGCAGATCGCCTCGGCGTTTCTCAAGGAGCGGCGAAAATAGCCGCTGCGCGGCGCGGCTGGGAGCGTCAGTCGCCGAATAAACCAGGGGGGCCAGTTAGGGTTCTTGTCCCCGATGAAGTAAGACAGGGATACACGGGGCACACCCCCTACACCCCGATACAAAACGCGCCAGACGTATCGGGGGATGTATCGGGGGGTGTATCGCCCGATACACATTTTGTGCCGGGCGATACAGGTCAGCAGCACCCAACGCAGGGGCATACAATCCCCCTTTCCGTGTTCGAGAAAGTCTGTGCGGACCACGCTGCCGAAATCGCCCGAGCCCAATCTCTCCATCTTGATTTGATAGCCCGAATCCAGGCGCAGGCATCCGCCGAGAGGGCTATCTTCATGGAGCGTGTAGATGCTGCAGAAATTCGGGCCGAATCCGCCGAAGCCCGAGCCGCCGCCGTCGACCAGAAACTCCACCAAGTTCTGGACCGGCTGCTGGAGCGTCAGGTAGGACCGGCTCCAGATGGTCGGTCGTGGTGGTCGCGCTGGTTTGGGGTGTCGAAGCGGTCGGAAATCGGATGAGAGTGGGGGCAGAGAAATGGCGATGACAGCGACAGCGGCACGAGTTGCGGCAACAGCAGCGGCAGAACGGGCAGCAGAGGCATGTAATGCCGCCGCCGCAGCCGAACACGACGCAAACATGGCCGCTGACATGGCTGCAGAGGCCACCGACGAGGCATTGGCATTGTTAGCAGTGGAACGCGCCGCAAAAGCAGCCGCCAAGGCGGCTGAACAAGCACAAATAGCGGGTGATGCCGCAGAGGAAGCCGAGGAACTTGCTGAAAAGGCGGGCACAGCGGCGACGGGGAAAGCAGCCGCGTTAGCAGCGGCACGAGCAGCAGTCGCTAACTTTTCCTCAATGTCTGCTAAAGATGCCCATGATTATGCAAACGAAGTCGTGATCTCTATGCGGACGTGTCATTGATATTATTACAGGCCCAAAACCGATGCCCGATCCTGACCTCCTTCTGAACAAAGATGAGCGTGAAGTCGTTCGCCGCGAGTTCATGGCGCGGTTCAACGATGCCCCCAGCATCACGGAAGGCTTTCATGTGAAGCGATGGGCGACAGGACCGAACAAGGGCACCCCCAAACTGACCGCAGCAGTTCAGGGGCTGCTGGAGCGCGGCCTGATCACGATCGACGATGTGGGGCACTGGCCTCGGGCCAAGTTCACCGAGAAGGGGCTCCGGGCGCTCATAATCATGGCCGCTGACCGGCGCGCACTTGACCCTGATCGCCACCGCCTTCTGATTGACGAACTGGCACAGATGGCCGCCGGAGGCATCCCCCAATGAAAATTGATCGGGTAAAACTGGCCCTGCTGGCTGCTCCAGAAAAGATGCGGAAGACCATCAAGGCTTTCGTGGCGAAAGGGTTTCATCTTATTAGCATCCAAGTGTTCTACGATACCGACACCGAACATGGTTTTGAGGTAAAAGTGGATTTCCGCAATCCAAGAGATGCCGAAGGAGAAGGACCGATCTACTCGGTTTGTGAAGACGGCTCTGTTATTGAAGAGTAATGACAACAATGGTTTGGACAGACGAACAGATTGAGATGCTCACGACGCTCTGGAAGGAAGGAAAATCCGCCAGCGAGATAGCCACGTTTATCGGCGGCGATATTAGTCGGAACGCCATAATTGGAAAGGCACACCGGCTTGGTCTTTCTGGGCGACCATCTCCGATCAAAAAGAAGAAAGATGTGAAAACCGCAACCTTGTATGTGCTGACAGAGCGGATGTGCAAATGGCCTTTCGGTGATCCAAAGAAACCAGACTTTCATTTTTGTGGAAAGACCGTCGATGTCATGATGACATATTGCCCAGAGCATCGGGCTATGGCCTACACACCATCAAGAAAACCAATCGCTGTGCTCAAGTGATCGCCACAAATCTCTTGTTTTACCTCGATATGTGGGATAGATAGTGATTACGCATTCGGGGGATGCAGACAGACACGAACCACGGGGGAAACGATGGACACCGCACTGCTTGGTTTGACCAGCCAGATTGTCTCGGCCTACGTTTCAAAAAAT
>JBAWVF010000328.1:0-2876 GCA_037147415.1 Rhodospirillaceae bacterium
ACGGAGGCCCGGACGGAGGCCCGGACGGAGGCCCGGACGGAGGCCCGGACGGAGGCCCGGACGGAGGGTGAGCGGGGTTCCCGCCCGCCGGCTCCCAGTGACTTCCGTCCTTCGCGAGCTGCCATGGCCCGGGGTCGAACAGCTGCCGTCGGTGCGACGCCATGAACGCCCGGTAGACGTCCTCGGAGGGTTTCAGGGCGGTCGCCTGGAGGATGTCGCCGTCGCGCTCATGGAGGAAATTCGCGATGGCACGGGCGGTGTCGGTGGTCAGCCGCTCGATCGCTTCGCGCGAGCGATCATCAAGCGCCAGGGCGGAGTCACGGGTGACCGTCTCTCCGACCGCCTTAATCACACCGAGCATGGTGTCGGCCATCCGCGCCGACTGGTCTGCGACACTGGCGCCCAACTCCCGCGCGGCATACCAGGCGAATACGGCCAACAGAAGCAGGGGAACAATCTTGATCAGCATGAAGATGCCGATCAGCTTCGAACGGATGCTCCGGAAGGGCCGATTGACCAATGGCTCACCTTGGGCGCGCAAGGCATTGACCCAGGACCGAGTTTAGCCGACCGGATCAAAGATCGCGCGACGTTAGGGGCTCAATAAAGTTAAGTCAAGGCATGAGAAGTCGCTCCGGGGCAATCGGGTGAACACCTTTCATGCATCTTAAAGTTGTTATAGCCATGACGATTTTTAGATGTATAAAAATTATTCACCCGATTACCCTGTTGCCCTGTTTCCACCGGTCAGCGGCGGGTGAGCATAAGATGAGCGTGCGGGTCCAAAAAGAAGACCTCGATGTCGGGCGCGAGTTGGAACTCTTGAGTTCGGGCCGCCCGCTGGGAGGAGCCGAGCACTGAGTTGAAGGCATCGGCGCCTTCATCAACCACCGGTGAGATTCATCAGACGCCCCGCCACCGCGAGGGCCGGAGAGCGGGCGGTACCAAATTCATGGGCTTCGGGTTTGCGGGCGATGGCGGCACGTAACGCCGCGATCAGCGGTTGATCGGAGCCGGGAAAAGCCCGCAATATTGGCGCCAACTCCACCGCCTCGGTACGACCCAGGCACAGGGTGAGCGTGCCGGTTGCGGTCAGGCGCACCCGGTTACAACTATTGCAGAAATTGCCTGATAATGGCGTTATAAAGCCCAAGCGGGTGCCCGTCTCGACAACCCGAACATACCGAGCCGGCCCGCCGCCGTGCCCGCCGCCGTGCCCGTCGCCGTGCCCGTCGCTATGATCATCGTCATGCCTCAAGGTCCATCGCTTGGCCAGCCGTTCGCGCACCACCGAGAGTGGTAAAAACCGGTCGGCACGGCTATAGCCGCTGCCGTCGATATCGCCGAGCGGCATAACCTCGATAAAGGTGAGATCGAGGCCGCGGTCGCCGCACCAACCGATCAGACGATCGAACTCGTCCTCGTTGACGTCCTTAAGCGCGACACAGTTGAGCTTGACCCGCAGCCCCGCATGTTGCGCCGCCGCGATACCCTCCAGCACCCGGTCAAGTCGACCGCGGCGGGTGATGGCACGGAAGCGTTCGGGGTCGAGCGTGTCGAGGCTGACATTGACCCGGCGCACCCCGGCTTCGACCAACTCGGCGGCATGGTGGGCAAGCCGGGTGCCATTGGTGGTAAGCACCAGTTGGTCGAGACCGCCGCCACCGAGATGACGGCCGAGCGCCCGCACCAAAGTCATGGCCCCCCGGCGCACCAGCGGTTCACCCCCGGTCAAGCGCAGCTTGCGGACCCCGAGCGCGACAAAGGCCGAGCACACCCGATCCAACTCCTCCAGGGTCAGCACCTCGTTGCGCGGCACGAAGCTCATGTCATCGGACATACAATACACGCAGCGGAGGTCGCACCGGTCGGTTACCGAGACCCGCAGATAGCGAATGGTTCGTCCGAAGCTGTCAACCAGCGGCGATGCGTCGATAGCGTCGTCCATGGCCGTCTCTCCTCATGAACCGGTCGGCTGATGATGACGGATGCTCTCAGGGTCAGGAATCGAGCCCCGAGCCGAACCGCATCCCCTGTATCGACACGTCATCGACAGTCCGGACACGGTGAAATCGGCAGCGCACGTTTTAACCAGCCGGGTCCGGCGCTGCTGCCCGCCATTCCTTCGGAAATGTTGAGGACATGCGTGAACCCGCTCGCCTCAAGGGCCTGCTTTGCTTTGGTCGACCGGTTCCCGGAGCGGCAGATCAAAGCGATCGGATGTGATTTGTCGGACAGGACGGCGTCGGCTACCGCCCCGACGAAGGCCGGCGACCCGAACTCCGCCGTCTTGGACCCGGCCGGAATTCCCGTATCACGCCATTCCGCAGGCGTCCGAACATCGATGATCAGCAATTCGCCGCGTCCGGCGGCGGCATAGGCTTCGTCGGCCGCAATCCGGCCATCGGCCGCAGATACGGGAAGGGAAAAGGCTCCGACCACCACGGCCAGCAGTCTGCAAAGGATTTTTCTCATGCTGTCTCCGCATCGTTGAAATCTATATCGTTGAAGTCCATGGGATCGGCCAGTGGGATCGGCCAGTGGGATCGGCCAGTGGGATCGGCGGAGTCCCGATGTAAAAGCCCCCGTGCGAACGCAACTCCCAGCTTGTCCTTTGCTTGATATATGGCTTCGGGCGCCGCCGGCCTTCCCCCAGGGGCCCGCGCAACATGCGGTCGCAACTTTGAAAAATACAACAGTGACATAATGCGTTGACGTTAAAAAACCTGAAGGCGCGTGAAAACCAAGTGTAAAACTTTAATTCACACCCTAATAGATTTCCGCCAAGTCATTGGGAAAGCTTGGTTGGGGGACTAGGATTCGAACCTAGGCTGGCGGAGTCAGAGTCCGCAGTCCTACCGCTAGACGATCCCCCA
>JBAWVF010000329.1:0-2865 GCA_037147415.1 Rhodospirillaceae bacterium
ACTGGAAGCACACAACATCTAGTGGGTGTGTGCGTTAACCCGATAGGCATGGCTTAATTTAAGCCGGTCGCCGCTGGACAAGGCTACCGGCTGATGCAGCTGAAGCTCAATGCTATCGTTCAGAATAACGCCATTGGTGCTGATATCTTCAATTTGATATTTTCCGCCGGTAAGCCTGATAACAAAATGCCGGCGGGAAAGGTTTTTTTCAGGATCAGGCAATGTCCAGTCGAGGCCGTTGCCGCGCCCGACCACGATCTCCTGTTGTGAAAAGCGCCTCGATTCCGGGGGGCTCGATCCAAGGGGAGAAGGGGTAATCAGGGTCAATATCAATATCATGGCCGAGTCCAACGGTAAAAATGCTTAATTTGCAGAGACACTCTGCTATAGAGCAAAGGGTCTTTGCAAATATAAGGTACTTCTGCTCACGAGTTCAATCTTTAATATGGTTTAATGATAAATGCTTGAAATCAATTCTGTATGCATATGTATAACATCATGCTAATATCAGAATTTAGTAACGTGCTGATATGAAATCGCGATATTATGTTGACGAGTTGCTGGATTTGTCGATTCCGGAGGTAACGGTGGTTCAGTCTGTGCCGAGTGCTTTCCGATATCTCCGGGGCGTTGGATTGGTGCGATGCCTGGTGATCGGGTTGGCCTTGACGGCAACACTGCCGGTCGCAGCCGGAGATGACGGGCTTTCGGTCGCCATGGCGCGCTTTCGGCAAGAGTTGAGCCGAGTTCGCCCGGGCGGGGCTGCGGAAGATGGGACCGGCCTGGAAACCTTCCAACAAGTGTTGTCGCATGTGCTGCGCACCTATGTTCGGCCTGTATCCGCCGATGCGCTGGTGCGTGCGGCGATTGGTGGCTTGCAGCGCCGGGTTGAAAATCGAGCCGAAGATGGTGGTATGCATTGGCTTGATGGCGCGCTGGACGGGATGATGTCCAGCCTCGATCCTTACTCCGCCTATATGACGGCGCGCGACTATGCGACTCTGCGGGCTCGGATCTCGGGTCGATTCGGCGGAATCGGTGTTGAACTGGCGCTTGATCGGAAGAACGGACTGGCCCGGGTGGTTGCGCCCTTTGATGGCGGCCCGGCGGCCGGAGCCGGGCTGCGTCCCGGTGACCTGATTTCCGCCGTCGGTGGGGTTTCAGTGTCGGGGCTGTCGCTTCAGGACATCAGCGCTCTGATTCGCGGCGAGCCGGGCACTTCGATTCAATTGACGCTGGTTCGCTCGGAGCAACAAAGGCAAACACTCACCCTGGTCCGCGAATTAATTAAAATTGAACCGGTAACGGTGCGCGTTGACGGGTCCATCGCCCTTATTCGAATTTCGTCGTTTAATCTTCAGGTCGCCGGTGCGTTCGACCGGGCGGTGGTCGAGCTTGGCCGTCAAGCGGGCGCAGGTCTGACCGGAGTCGTGCTTGATCTGCGCAACAATCCCGGCGGTGTTCTTGATCAGGCGGTTATTGTTGCCGGCCGCTTTCTGTCGGTGGGGACCATTGTCTCGGTGAGAGGACGGCAGCCGGCCGATAATGTTCATCACATGGCGAATCGGGGTGACGCTTTCGCCGGTCTGCCGCTGGTCGTTTTGATTAACGGCGGCTCGGCATCCTCATCCGAAATTGTGAGCGCCGCGCTCCAGGACCATCGGCGTGCCGTGGTGTTCGGAGCCCGCTCCTTCGGCAAGGGCTCGGTGTTGAGCACCACCGGCCTGGAATCGGGCGGCGCCCTCATTATGACCACCGCGCGCTACTACCGTCCGTCCGGGGCCTCGGTCGAGTGCTTCGGGGTCACGCCGAATGTCGTGGTGACGTCGGAAAGCGCCGGGGAGCGAGAGGGCCCAGGCGCCTGCCCGAGCGATCCGGCCCCGCCGGAGCCGGTCGCCCGTTGGAGCATGGAGGATGTTTGTCCCGAAATCGTGATGCAGGCATCGACGGCTGACCGCACTTATGCCTGCGCCCGCGCCGCCCTTCAAAACGGAATTATCGCGCGAAAGTAACGAAGTAGCTCTTTGCATGAATACATACGTATTTATTAAGATCAACTAATTTTATCTTGTCGGTAAAATGATTTTTATATTATATACGGTTCTTGGCGGAGGCGATTATTGCCGGCCTTATACTGATTATCCTGAAGTGCTCGCCCATGGGATGGAATAACAAGGTTGTCTGGTCCGAGGGGATGTACCTGCGGACTCAGCATTTTCAGCAGGCCGATCGCTATGTCGAAGCGCTGGTGCGCGGTCGGGTTGAGGCATTGCGGCCCCATGCCTGGGGGCTGACCGAAATCGAGATCAACCGGGATTTGCTCAAGACCGGTTTCTTTGCGCTTTCAAAATGTCGGGGCGTGTTGCCCGACGGCACCCCCTTTAGCCTGCCCGACGACGCCGACCACCCGCCGCCGCTGGAGTTGCCGCTCAAGACCAGTAATGTCTTGATTTATCTGGTGCTGCCGCTTCGCCAACCGGGCAAGCGCGAGGTGGCGCCGACCGCCGCCGGCGACAACGTGGTGCGCTATGGCGCAACCGAATACAAAGCGCTCGACGAAAATCTGGATAGCGACTCGGAAGTCCCGTTGAAGGTCGGGCGGCTGGCGCTGCGCTATGTGCTCGAAACCGGCGATCGCGGCGGCTATGTCGGGATCGGGTTGGCCCGAATCGTCGAAGTTCACAATGATCGCAACATTCTGCTTGACGATGGCTATATCCCGCCGGTCCTGCAATGCCGTGCGTCCGGGTTGCTCAAGGGCTTTCTGACCGAGCTTCAGGGCTTGTTCGGGCATCGTGTCGAGGCTTTGGCTCAGAGCCTGAAAACCAATCAACATTGGCTGAGAGAGCGAGGTGGCCAAAGTCA
>JBAWVF010000330.1:0-2863 GCA_037147415.1 Rhodospirillaceae bacterium
CGCCACGCGGCACGATCACCAAGAATGACACCGAGCAACGGCCTAAAAACAAGTGGGATAACGTATTCTCCGGCCGCCGTTAGCGGTTGAGAATCTCTCTTGCGCCATATCTTGTTTCCAGAGTTCGCAAAGCCGGTTTGTGGATACTCGCATCAGGCGCGGGGGATCAGGCCCAGGGGATCAGGCCCGGGTGAAGGGTTGGACATCCGTTCGGTTCAGGCGCATAGCCCCGGCTTCCCGTTATGAGCCCGACCTATACCGATGAGCCGTGAGTTGACACGTCACAGCCCCGCTCTTCGCGCATTCCATCATCGGCCTACCGTCATCAATTCTTCATTTCGTGAATCATCGAAATGGTGTAGGGTGATTCCCATGCTTGAGCAATTCGAACAGGTCGGTCGGGCCATCGCCGACTCCTCCCGCCTCCGCATCCTGAAGCTGTTGGAACCGGAGGAGCTGTGTGTGTGCCAGATCACCGCCGTGCTGGGACTGGCCCCGGCCACGGTGTCCAAGCATCTGTCGGTGCTGAAGGCGGCGGGGCTGATCGCCCGGCGCAAGGCGGGGCGGTGGATTTACTACCGCTTGGCCGAACGGGCGACCAATCCTTATGCCCCGGCCGTGCAGGCGCTGGTGCGCGACGTTCTCGGCGAGGATGGGATCGTCGCCCTCGACCGGCGGAAGCTGGCCAAAGTCAAGGAAGTCTCCGTCGAGGTCTTATGCGCGAAGGATGCGCCCGCCCTCGATTTCGTCTTCACCGTTTGCGACAACGCCCGCGGCACGGTCCGGGACGCCGCCGACTCCCGGGACATCTGAAAAGGATTCCGTTCACCCATGGCCGACCAGCTTGTCAATGTCTTGGTTCTTTGTACGGGAAACAGCGCCCGCAGCATCCTCGCCGAGTGTCTGATCAACGAGCTCGGCGGTGGACGATGGAAAGCGTATAGCGCCGGCAGCCATCCCACCGGGGTGGTCAATCCGCTCTCGCTTGAAATCCTGTGTGAGAAAGGCCATGCCGTCGAGGGGTTGCGCTCCAAATCCTGGGACGAGTTCGTTAACCCCGAGGCCCCCGAGATGAATTTCGTGATCACCGTCTGCGACAACGCGGCGGGCGAGGTCTGTCCGATCTGGCCGGGGCGCCCCTCGAAGCTCCACATCGGTTTTCTCGATCCGGCTGCCGCCAAAGGCAGCCATGACGAGCGGCTGGCGGTCTTCCGCACCGTGTACGGCATGATCGAAACCAAGGTCCGCCGGCTGATCGAACTGGGGCCGGAACGGGCGGGAGAAGTCTGATGTCCGCGCAAGGCGAAAAAGCCCCGATGGGCGTGTTCGAACGGTACCTGACCGTCTGGGTGGCTCTGTGCATCGTCGCCGGGGTCGTCCTCGGCCATTGGCTGCCCGGCCCGTTCCATGCCATCGGCCGGATGGAGGTGTCGCGGGTCAATCTGCCGGTGGCGGTGCTGATCTGGCTGATGATCATCCCCATGCTGCTCAAGATCGACTTCGGCGAACTGCATCGGGTCAAGGAGCACTGGCGCGGCGTCGGCGTCACCCTGTTCATCAACTGGGCGGTCAAGCCGTTCTCGATGGCGCTGCTGGGCTGGCTGTTCGTCAGCACCCTGTTCCGGCCGTATCTGCCCGCCGGGCAGATCGACAGCTACATCGCCGGCCTGATCCTGCTCGCCGCCGCACCCTGCACCGCGATGGTGTTCGTGTGGTCGAACCTCTGCGATGGCGAGCCCCATTTCACCCTGTCCCAGGTCGCGCTCAACGACGCGATCATGGTCGTCGCCTTCGCTCCCATCGTCGGCTTGCTGCTCGGCCTGTCCTCGATCACCGTACCGTGGGATACGCTGTTCCTGTCGGTCGTGCTCTATATCGTCGTTCCCGTCATCGTCGCTCAGCTTTGGCGCCGGACGTTGCTGGCAGCCGGGCCGCAGGCGCTGACCGCCACCCTGACGCGGCTGGGGCCGTTGTCGCTGGTGGCGCTGCTGACCACCCTGGTGCTGCTGTTCGGCTTTCAGGGCGAACAGATCGTCGCCCAGCCGCTGATCATCCTGATGCTGGCGGTGCCGATCACGATTCAGGTCTACTTCAACAGCGGTCTCGCTTATCTGCTCAACAAGAAGCTGGGAGTCAGCCATTGCGTCGCCGGGCCATCGGCATTGATCGGGGCCAGCAACTTCTTCGAACTGGCGGTCGCGGCCGCGATCAGCCTGTTCGGCTTTCAGTCGGGCGCTGCCTTGGCTACCGTGGTCGGGGTGCTGATCGAGGTGCCGGTGATGCTGTCGGTGGTGCGGATCGTCAATTCGTCCAAGGGCTGGTACGAAGCCAAGGCGTAATTTCAGGAGAAATGCCAAAAAGAAATTCGCGGCATTATGTAGCAGACGCCACAGCCGTTGCCTGGATTTGCTGACCGGCTGACGCCTACTCTGTCTCTTTGGACCCGATGCTCAACCAGGCACAGGCGATGGTCGAGGTCGTCTTCGGCGAGGATGCCACCCTTGGCGTGGCTCTGGCCGACGGCGGGGAGATTGCGGTGCTCGATGGCCATGGCGACGTAGGAGCCGATACCCGGCAGAGTCACGGTGTGATCGCCGACCGAGATCGCCTCCGATGCGACCACGAAGAACCAACCGCCCGACATCGACATCAGCCATGTGGTGTTCCAGATCAGGCCGGGCATCGCGAACGGGACTTCCAGCCGCCAGAATTTCTGCCAGCCGGAGAGGCGAAAGCTGCGGAGGGTCTTCGGTAGAGATACATGGGCATCTATGCAGCCCATACGAGTCTGCCAAGCGGCACTAACCTCATTAGTACGACAGAGTCACTTGAAAATGTCCCCCGGATTCCCATCTACAGGCTT
>JBAWVF010000331.1:0-2844 GCA_037147415.1 Rhodospirillaceae bacterium
GTCTCAGGCTGACTATCATTCGAAACGCGTCTTTGCCGAACTGCGGCAATATCTTCGCCCTTCCGATGACGACAAAATTGACTCCGTCAAATCCCAAATATTTGACGAAGTTGTCATCGAGAGCCTTGACGGCGTGCCGTCATCTATTCGGCAAATCGTGGCCGATGGCGTTTTTGTGGAACTGAAGAAGTGTGATCTTCTCGACGCTGAGTTTGCCATGACCGTTTCAAAGCCAAGCCGGCAGGTTAAGAATCCCAAGGTCCCCGGAAGTAGCCCCCGGCATCCGAATGCTATTGTTTCAGATATATGCTCTCAGGCTCAGATTGTCCTTCGGAAAGGGCTTTAACAGTTCGCTGTAACCTTGCTCATTGTTGCTCATCGTTGAGCATTTTGGGCAAGGTCCACGCGAATGCCGACGGACCGGCAGTGGTCGATCATCAGCTTTTCGACCAAGCTGGTGACGGTTCGATGGTCGAGGCGCGCCGCCTCTTCAATCGCCGCCTTCAAGGCCGGATCGATCCGCAGATTGAACGGCATCTTGGTATGCGTGCTCGCCATTTTCTCTTGCCTTATAACGCCGGAGACGTTACTCTATCGCAATCGAACCCTCGGTGTCCAGCAAAACCATGCCGCTCCAGGCTCGCACCTTTCAGGCCCGTATCGACAGCCATCCGGCGCTGAACGCGACGGCTGAGTTGCTGTCGCGGGCCGAGCGGTGCCTATGGGCCGAGGTCGCCAAAGGCCGCAAGCCGGACAACTGCAAGTCGGACTTCATCAAGCGCTTCGGCATCACCGCCCGCCAGTTCAACGCCTTGATGGTCAGCGTCAAAGGCAAGGCCAAGAGCCTGCGCGAGATATCGAAGATGCGGCTCCGCGACCTTGACGGCCGGATCAAGGCGACACTGCGGACCATCAAGAAGCTTGAACAGCGCATGCCGACGAACCCGGAGAAGCGGCAGAAAGTGAAGTTCAAGCTGCACCAGAAGAAGCGTCGCCTTGGCCTGCTGCGGGACCGCCGGACGGCGATCCGCGCCGAGCGCAAGCGGGCCGCGCCGTCGCTGTGCTTCGGGTCGGCCAAGCTTTTCAATGCGCAGCGCCACTTGGCCGAGAACGGGTTTGCCGATCATTCGGCATGGCTGAAAGCATGGCGCGCCGACCGGGCCAGCCAGTTCTTTTGCCTCGGATCCAACGACGAAACCGGCGGCAATCAGACGTGCACGGCGTCGGTCGCCGAGGACGGCGCCATCGCCCTGCGGCTCCGGTTGCCCGACGCGATCTGGCGCGATCTTGGCGTGCCCAAGCATCTCGCCATCGGTCCGATCCGCTTCGGCTATGGGCACGAGGTGATCGTTGCCGCCATCCAGGCCCATGCCTCCGATAAAGGTGAGGCGCTGTCCTGGCGGTTCGTCCGCGACGACAAAGGCTGGCGTGTGTTCGTCTCGACGTTCCAACCGCTGGAAGATACGGCGGCCGACTTCGTCAATGGGTGCCTCGCCGTCGACATGAACGCCGGCTTTCTGGCCGCCGTCTTCGTCGATGGCGCCGGCAATCCCAAAGGCCGCCTGACCGTCCCCATGCTGACGCAGCATCGCCGGACGGAACAGGTCGAGGCGACCATCGGCGATGCCGTGGCCCGGATCGTCGCGCTCGCCAAGAAACACGGCGTGCCGGTGGCCATCGAAGACCTGGACTTCGAGGCAAAGAAGACGCGGCTGCGGGAAGAGTGCTCGCCCGGCATGGCGCGAATGCTGTCGGCCTTCGTCCATAAGACCTTCCGGGCGACGTTGGAACGCCGGGCCGCCCGCGAAGGCGTGGCCGTGATCGCGGTCAACCCGGCTTACACCTCGCTTCAAGGCCGGGCGCGGTTCATGGACCGCTATGGCCTTTCTGTTCATCATGCGGCGGCGCTGACCATCGGTCGGCGCGCCATGAACCATTCCGAGCGCCTGCCGGCCTCGCTATCGGTGCCCGTCGGGGACATCCCCGCCGCCGCGCGCCGAAAGGTGTCCCGTGTCGCCCTCGCCCGACCTGAAAGGATCGGACGCAGGCCCGTACGAGACGCCTGGGCGAAGGTCGGCGGCAGTTGGAAAGCGGCGCTCAAAGCGCTGCGTTCGGCCAGCCGTCTTAAAGCGGCTGGACCTTCCGGTGCGAGGGCGGCGCAAACCGTCCCGGTTCCGGATAGGTCGCTGGACGACGATGCTGCGTTCCTTCGGGATACGGCGTCGTCACCACGAGCGCATGACGGTGCGATCCCGTCACGCGAACCGTCCGCAAAACTGTTCGGCGGACGTGGTTGCGAAAGAACGCTCAGCAATGAGCAACTTCGAACAACTCTTTAGGAACGGCAAGCCGCCGAGATCGCTAAGCGCTGCGATGGCGACTTCAGCGACGGCAGGGTGCTCGCGGCGGCTCGGGACTTTCTTGCCGCCTAGTCAGGAACGGCGACGGCGCCCTGGCCCCTGACAAAATTCTCTTGACTGTGACCGGTCACGGTGGTACAATGCTGTCATCGCAACGAACCAACGGGGAGCGGGCAATGGCTATCAAATTCTCACGGACCTCCTATGGTGGCGTGTCCTTCAAGCGCTCCGGCTGCACGGTTCGCGTCTTCCCGATCGACGAAGAGTCCTTCACCGCCCGGCTCGGCGGCGCCGGCTGGGGGCTGACGCTCGGCGGCGGCTCGGTTCACACCGGCTTTGCCAGTCGTCGTGATGCTGTCGAGGCGGTCGGGCGTTATATCCCGTGACCGGCTCTGGCCAGGACGGCTCCGCCAGCGTCCAGAAGGTCTCTCCGCCCGAGACGACCGGACGGACGGTGGCCGAACGCAAACAGGATGAGCGGGAT
>JBAWVF010000332.1:0-2839 GCA_037147415.1 Rhodospirillaceae bacterium
GGTCAACCGCTTCGCAGAGCTTCACTCTCATGGCAACGTGCGGCGGAAGCGCCTGCTTTTTGCTTGCATCAGTTACGATCAAACTGTCGATTATGGAGGGCATGGTCAGTCTTCCTTTCTGATGTATTCCGAACATGCCAAGACGGTATAGCCACGGTTCTGTTGGTCAACCTCCTTTTCGATAAAGGTTTCAGATTATTCAACCATAGATAAGCGCGCCTAAAGTCCAACAGAGAGCCGGGCAAAACGCGCGGCCAAGCCCCTGGGGACGACGCTGGGCGCGATCGGGGCGCAGGGTGCTGTGTCGGTGCCCCTGCTACTCGGGACGCACAGCCAAGTCCCGAATGCTGGAATAGCCGCAACGCCGGAGCAGGAACCACACCGTCGATCCATGCCATGCCCCACCCCGCGCGGTCGGCACATTCCTCTCTGCCAGTGCCCGTGCTGCATCGTGGACGGAGGCGATCCCCTCGGCCTTCACGACATGCTTGAGCACCGGCAACACCTTCTCGGCATGTTGGTCGGCGATCTGTATCTGGCGTTGCCGTCCAAGGGTGGATGCCTCGGGCAGATTGGTCCGGTTGCCGAGCACCTGTCCACGCGCCTTCGCCGCCGCCAATGCCGCCTTGGTCCTGGTGCTGACCATCGCCGCTTCGTGTTCGGCGACGGCGGCAAGGAGGTGGATGGTCAGGCGATTGGCGAAGGGCATGTCCGCCGCCACGAACTCGACGCCGCTCTCCAGGAGATTGGCGATCGTGGCGACCGACCGGGCCAACCGATCCAGTTTGGCGATCACCAGGACGGCCTTGTTGCGCTTCGCCAGCGCCACGGCTTCGGCCAGTTTCGGACGGTCGTTGACCTTGCCGCTTTCGATCTCGGTCAACCCGGCCACCAGTTCCAGGCTGTTGGCCTTGAGGTAGGCTGCGACGGCGGCTGTCTGCGCTTCGAGCCCCAGCCCGGATTGCCCCTGTTTGGCTGTGCTAACCCTATAATATGCAACGGCTTTTCCGTTTGCCATTGTCGCCTCCGTTTGCCTCATACAAACGGTATACGAACATCTGGCGTGCCACTCAAGGTAGAGCTGGCGCTCAAATCGAGAAAATCTGAACTGGGGTTGCGCGATCTCCGGCACGATCATACCAGACAGGCCGTGGATTGCGCCCGGCCCCTGGGGAACTTTCACGTGAAAGTATCTGGGCTTCTGTGGGCAACAGGCTCGCTGTGATCAGTCCATAGCGGCTATTGCTTATTAGTGGCATAGATATCCATCACTTTTCCCGGCCAAGGTTGACTATAATCAAGATCGTTCTCGACAAGGCGCTTGAACAGTAAGACAGCCTGTCGAACTTGCCCAAGATCATCACAAGGAATATACTTATTACCCCAGAAATGACCATCGATACCTTTCTTTGGCCGGAACATGTAGTGCCCCTTGCCAATCGTCCACCACTTTACTCGCTCTTTGAGATCTTTCGATGGAATATCTCTAATAAGTAAATCAAGCCATCGCAACTGCTGATCACAGTTGTTCAGCAACAACGATTTTGTATTTTCTAGTGTCCATCTGTTCTTTTTTCCTTTTTCTGCAACAGTAGCAGTTTGATTGAATATCGCCGCTCGAAGTATCTCGCCAAGCGGAATATTGTTTATATGGATACATGCAAGTTTATCTACAAGCTTATCATCATTTTTGTCGGGGTCGTCCTCCGTTCCCTGGATTGCCCGGACCATTTCAACTATGATGTCGATGTCATCATTAGGCACTTCTTCGCCAGTGCTGCTATTTACGCAACGAGTTGTGCCATCTGGGTTCTGCCCACCGACAAGCAGGTCACCACAAACGACGACCATATCTCCGAACTCTCGCCAATTTTCCATTGAAGCACCTCCGTGGTCTGGGGGCAGAAGAGCCAAATCGTAGTCGCACCCCGCCCCGACTGCAATCCATACCCACGGCGCCGCCGGTTGCACCATAGCCCCATAGAGAGGCACCGCACCGCTCAAATATCGTGGGGACATTCGATGAAATCGTCGAATGCGGGGCACCTGCCACCGCACACCCCTACGTATGTGCAACCACGATGTCGGAATACAGCCGCACCCCGCGCCGGCCGCAATCTATACCTCACGGCGTGTCGCGGGCTGCACCATAGCCCCATAGAGGGCTCCCCGGCCCTCAAATATAGTTAGGGTATTCGATGAAATCGTCGGATGCGGGGTTCTATCCCACGCAAACCCAAACCTGTGAGTAAAGTAGAAATGTCTGAATGCACCCACAACGACGCGATGCAGCGTCTTCTGAACGGTGACTACCAGGACACGGACATCCTGCAAGTCACCATGCTCGATATGCTCGACATCATTGACGCGCTTCGGGCCGAAGTCAACAAGCGCAACCAGCCCCGGTCATTCCTCGCTGATATCCGGCGGGCCAATGGTTCCGGCAACGGCAAATCATCCCAGACCCGGGCACAGGCAAAGGCTTGATGCCCTTCACTATGGCTCCGGCACTTCCGCCGGAGCCACCTATTTAAAGGATCGGAACGATGACTAACAAACCAACACTCGGCACCGCCCCATCCGGCGCGGATGCCCACCACGAACTGCCCGGTGCCGACATGGCGACCAAGGCAGGGGCGTCCGTGCATGATCACAGCGTCAGCGGCATGGGCACCCGCAGCGGCAGTGATCAAAACACCAACGGACTTCAGGGCGAAACTGCCCTCGGGTCAGGAACAATCGCTACCGTATCCTCTCTGAACGTCCAGTTCGAACAACCGGACAATTCACCACCACTGGCAATCCCAGAAAACGTTCTGAAACTTGAAAATGGTCAGGA
>JBAWVF010000333.1:0-2808 GCA_037147415.1 Rhodospirillaceae bacterium
CAGCCGTTCACCAATCCCCTTGCCATTCCCCATCCCGAAGACTCTCGCCACAGCCACCCCTGGCGGAGCGGATCACCCAAATCCGCAGGCGACGCTATGATGCACCAAAACCGCATGTTTATAGCGATTCTCTGCGCTTACAGTAAGAAGTGTGTCCCGTTTTCACCAATCGTTGCCGTAGGCCCAGCATCTCCCGTTCGAGATGACCTTGTGATAACTTTTTTACACGTATTCTCAACCTACGCCAAGATTCTCAGGCTCTGAGTTGATGGCAGCCCTCCAACCACATTTACACGAATGAACAACCGAGCCCAACATGCATGCTGAACATTCCGGCTATCTCGCTCCGCACTCCCGTTAGATCGTACTGGCTCGGCGACACACATATCTCAGTACGGCCGTCCCTATAATCAGGGCGCCATGTCTGCTTGCTAATGATTTCTGCCGGATGACGAGGCAACGAAAGCCCCTCCCAAATTCTCACTGGCACTGCCCGAGCCGGACGGCCATCAGCCAGCACGAGTCCACCTGGGCTAGGCACCGACACGGGGAATACCTCCACATCTGACGTTCGGCGACCATAGCCAACGGTATGGAGGGCTCCAAGGTATTCGATATCTTCAAGCAAATTGACCACAGCGGATTGATCCCCCTCGCAAACAAACCAAACCGCCAGAACCCCGTCTATCCGAACATGCCACTTAAGTTGCGGACGGTAGGGGCTCATTTCTCCGATTATACGTTTCTGCGCGGGACGCTGTCCCAATAATTCGGTCCAGGCATGATCACATATTAGAGACTTAATCCGAGAAACTTCTGTTCGGACAGCACCATACACGCCAGTCTCAAGCAATGCAGCAGATGCGTTCCAAACACCATTTGACATGGCTAAAGGTAAATTGTCTGCTTTTCGGCCACGCCGCGCCATGACAAAAGAGAGAATCGCGTCGAGGTGAAGCAGGCTATTGATCTCAATCGGCGTATCAATAGCCATGCGGACAGCAAACGTGTTATTTGTGCTCATGTCATACTCCCCCCCTGTACCCTTGCCCGAGATAGTTCTTGTCTTACCCAGCCGGACGACCTATTTATTGGCCGTCCCAAATGCTAAATGAGGTCTGATAGAGCGGTTTCATTTCGGCGGTGAAAAATATCTGCGGACAGACACCGAATGGCACCCGTCCTTTGTACCGGATATCGTACGGCAGAATGTGGTCATCAACTAACGCGGCAAGGACATCAAATGGTGTGGTGAGCAGGCTGTTGATGTCTGTAACGCGCCCAACGCCACCACGGGTTAGGCAAACCGTCCGGTAAAGAGCCGCTTGGTCGACCATCCAGATTGGATCTGTGCCCAGTTTGCGTATTAGGTATGCACTGATAAGCCGCAAAAAACCCTACCTG
The DNA here is from genome assembly GCA_037147415.1 of Rhodospirillaceae bacterium. Taxonomy (GTDB): domain Bacteria; phylum Pseudomonadota; class Alphaproteobacteria; order Azospirillales; family Azospirillaceae; genus BOG-933. The sequence continues at coordinate 1,405 of JBAWVF010000333.1, forward strand.
TCTCGGAATTACGTACAAAGAGAAAGGCGGCGCTGATCAGGCAAGGCAACGAGAAGTGGTAAGCATTGGTACCCAGATAAGCTACATCTTGGCTGCGCGCGCACTCCAAAATCCAAGGAAAGCGCTCGTGAAAAACACCGTCCACGTCAACGGTAACAACGTGACAACCAAAGCGGTCCATCACCCTCTCAGCGATCAGGAAACGGCAGGAGGCGTAATAGACTTTGTAAGGAGGTCCCTGCTCAATGGTGGCCCACAGGCGGGGGTGGTTACGGATTAGTGACTCTAACAACGAAACATCGTCGGGTCCGGGATTTATCACATGGAGAAGCGTATCCTGGTTCGGGCAGTGCTGCCCGATGCTGGTTACAAACCGCTTATTGTAGTGGCGTAAGTAGTATCCATCGCATGCTGCCACAATCATGGTATCGCCGGCCATCGCCGCCGGTCCGCCCACGAGCGTCATCTCGGGAAGCACGATTCCAGTTGGGCCGCAGCAAGCGTCGTAGTCTGACGCCTCTAGCAGATTGGCGTCACGCATCATCGGGGGTAGCATGGCCTGGAACTCACCATCCCTGGAGAATACTGACTTATAGGTGTGTGCAGCATGCCAGGTGGCTTTGCGCAGATGAACCACCGCGTCGTCGAGGCGATAGTCGAGTCCCGCCTCAAGGCTGGTACCAAGTTCAAAGATGCTGTGAAAGGCGGAGTCGGACGATGACCGCTCGAGCAGCCAGTGGAATGATCCGGGGTTCGCCCTGCCGGCCAGCAAGGTTGCTACCACGCGTACCGTAAACGAGGCGGCATCGCCGATCAGGTCGTGACGCGCCCGCAGTAGCGCATGAACGCTGGCGAAGTCACGTCCTTCGATAAAAGCATGAATAGCGTCATCCCACGCTCCTTGGTTGCTGATATTCAGCTCGATCCGCTGAATTAATGCCCTTTTGTCCATACTTGAAGTCCCTTGGTGGGGATCGGTCGAGTAGCTATGCCATTCGGCTTCGCCCTCATCGATCCTGGCATGCGGCGTCCCCATTTATGTGTCGCTCGGCGCTGAAGTTCGCGGCCATAGTCGATATCTTAACCCGCGTTATGCATTAGGGCCACAAACAATATTTAGCCGAACGAATTTTTGTTGAAAATTCAATGGGTTGTTAGTGCCGGCGGCGTATGGAGCCGCTCACCAAAAGGGCATGTCAGCGGATAAAGTTGGTGGCACCAGAAATGTCAACAGGTTGTGTTTTGTGCGGATAGATCATCGGAAAATGCTTAGTCGCCCATTAGCTGAATAACCCTCCACTATGAACGCGGGATGGTGGTCCTGTCTCGTTCGAGATGGTCAGATCCTTTGTTAGCCCAACTTCGCCACCGATTGGGGCCCCCCAGGCGAATTTGTCAATTCTG
>JBAWVF010000334.1:0-2797 GCA_037147415.1 Rhodospirillaceae bacterium
GCCGATGCGCGCGACACCGTCACGGTCAAGCCCCGGCGTTCGCGCCGCGACCTGATCAACACCGTGCGCGGGACGTTTATTTCTCCGGCTCAGAACTGGCAGCCGACCGATTACCCGCCGGTTTGTGTCGCGGCTTACAAGGCTTCGGACGGCGGTGAGGAAGTGGCCGAGAACCTCGATCTGCCCTACACCCGCTCACCCTACATGGCCCAGCGCATCGCCCGCATTGCGCTGGAGACCTGCCGGCGGGAATTGACGGTGCAACTGCCGGCCAATCTGGCGGGCTTGCGTGTTGTTGCCGGAGAAACCGTCACCTTGACCCTGAGCCGCTTCAATATCGTTCAAGTCCCGATGGTGGTGGTTCAGTGGCAGTTGACTGAAGATTTGGGCGTCAACCTGACCCTGCATCGCGAAGACCCCGACATCTATGCGATCGCGCTCGGCGATCTGGTCACCATGCCGGCCCCGGCCGCCGTGTCGTTGCCGGGGAACCAGGACATTCCCCCCGCCACCCCGAGCGGGCTGAACGTGACTTTGTCGGGCAACGCGGTGCGCCTGACCTGGAGTGCCGTGGCCGAGCCCGACTTCAGCCATTTCGAGGTTTACGAAGGCCCGGCCGGCAGCGGCCCCGATGTCGCCGACCGCATCGCCGAGCCCTATGCCAGCACATGGTTTCGTGACGGGCTGCCGGGCGGGGCCAGCCGGGCCTACCGGGTGCGCGCGGTCGACACCCACGGCAACCGCTCAGGCTTTGCCGGACCCGTGACCGTCACCGTCTCCACGGCGGCCGGTGCCGCCCTGGTTCTGGAGTAAATCCGCATGGACGTGCTTCGTGTGTCTGAACTTCAAGAGGCCAGCCCGCTCGACAATGCCGCCCTGCTGCCGGTGGTGCTGAACGGCGGCAAGCGGACCAATGTCGGGGCGCTGCGCGACCGAACCTTCCACACCGGCAGCCAGCCGATCGCCTCGGTCACCGGCCTTCAGACCGCACTCGACGGTAAATCCGCCGCCGGTCACGGCCATCAGATCGGCGATTGCCAAGGTCTGCAAGCAGCGCTCGATGCCAAAGCGGCGAGTTCCCACAGCCACGACGCGGCGGCCCTGACTTCGGGAACCGTGGACATTGCCCGGCTGCCGGTCGCGGCGTCGGGGGTCAGCAGCTCGACGCAATTGGTCCGGGCCGACGACAGCCGGCTTGCTGGCGGTAGCGGCGGCACCGGTCTGCCCTGGGCGAGCATTCCCGCCGGGACCACGGTTAGCATCGATACCGGCCGGCAAATGATGGTGTTTTGCAACCTGACCATCGACGGCTCGCTGGTCGTCGATGGCAGCGTCGGAATATGGAGTTGAAATGGCCGACCTTACCCTCAAAGCTGGAACCCCGGCCGGCAATCCGCCAGCCGGTTACGTCAAGCTGTTCATCGCCGATGACGGCCGTCTGACCGGCCGGGATTCCTCGGGTACCGGCACCATGGCGCTGTCCGGGGTCAATACCGGCGACCAGGGCCATTATCGCAATCTGGTGATCAACGGCTGCTGCCGGGTCAGCCACCGCGCCTCGAAGTCACTATCGACCTCCTGGCAGACCGGACCGGTCGATCTGATCGCGGTCACGGCCGGCGGCACCGTTACCGGCGGCACCATTGTTCAGGCAACGGGTGTCACCTCGCTGTCCAAATCCGGCTATGCCTGTCAGGTGCAGTCTGCCACCGTGACCGGAGCCGGCACCGTCTCCTGGCGCCATCGGATCGAGGCGAGGAACGCCGGGGCGATTGCCAACGGGGCGGCCGTGGTTACCGCCCGCACCTATCATGACGTCGGTGCGACGGTTACTTATACGATCACCGTCAACAAGCCGACCGCCGCCGATAATTTTGCGTCCGTCACTCAGATCGCCACCGGCACGGTCGCGGTTGCCAACGCGGTCAATGCCGACCTCAGCCTGTCGGTCTCGAACCTCGGCGACTGCTCGGCCGGGCTGGAGATCATCATCAGCGCCGCCTGCGGGGCGATTTCCTCCAAGAACCTCTATCTCGGCGACCTGCAACTGGTGGCGGGCTCGCTGCCCCTGCCGATGGCGCCGCGCCCGATCGCGACCGAGACCCTGCTGGTCTCGCGCTACCTCCGGCCTTGTTCCGGCCTGATCGGCAAAGCCAATTCTGCCACCAACATGCAAATTCCGTTGTCGCACCCGGACATGCGGACCACGCCGAGCTATGAAGCGACCGGGACCTTGAACTTCACCGACGCGGTCGCCAGCGATTTTGCCCAGTCGCAGGCCGGGGTTTCCACCGTTCACGACGCCACCGCCCATAACGGTCGCATCTCGTGCGGCTACTTCAGCGGTCTGACCTCGGGCACCCTGCTGATCCAGCGCGGCAGCGGCGGCACCATTCTGGCTTCAGCGGAGTTATGACCATGCCCCGCATCGACGACATCCTCGCGGCCGGCACCGCCGTCTCGAAGCTCGACCTCCGCCAATATTTATCGTCCAGGGAGGTCGCCAATCCGGCCGATTACGGCGGTGTCGAAGGCGGCGTGGTTGACTGCGCCCCCGCCTTCGAGGCCGCCCTTGCCGCCAACAAGGCTGTGTTCGTGCCGCCCGGAGTCTGGCGCATCGCGGCGCCGATCGCCTTGGGCTACGGGCAAAGCCTGTTCGGGGTCGGCGATGGCTCGGTAATTCAGGCGCGCGAGCAGCCGTTCGATGCCGACGCGCTGCCGACCTATCTCTCGGACTTCAATGCGATCGAACTTCAGGACGGCTATTGCCGGGTGGCTGATCTCAAGATCGTCGGCG
>JBAWVF010000335.1:0-2785 GCA_037147415.1 Rhodospirillaceae bacterium
GCGGACATGGCTGCTCACGATCTGGTCTGGAGATTATGCCCGGAACGGCGGACGAAGTTCGGCGGCCCCCTCACCACGCAACGCTTGCCAGCACGCCAAAGCCGCCAGAGCGGCCGTTTCGGCCCGGAGCACGCGCGGCCCGAGGCCGACCGGAACAACAAGGGGATGACGGGCAAGTTCGTCAAGCTCCGAAGTGTCGAATCCGCCTGCCGGACCGATTAAAATTGCAGCAGGACCGGGGGGCGCCGCCGAAATCGCTGCGACAATCGGTCGCACCGGTCCGACTTCACAACAGGCCAGCAGCGTTCGTTCCGCGCGCCATTCAGCCAGCACCGTGCCGAACGACCGGGGCGGCTCGATCACCGGCACGGTCAGGCGCTCGCATTGCTCGGCCGCCTCGATCGCGATCGCCCCCAGGCGCTCGGCATTAATGCGGACCGGGTCGGACCGCCGGGTAATGACGGGGATCATCCGGGACACGCCCAACTCGGTCGCCTTTTCCACCATCCATTCCAGCCCGGCCCGCTTTATCGGAGCGAATAACAACCACAGGTCGGTCTCGCCTCTCGGACCGGCCCGTCGTTGCGCCTCGAGTCGCAACCGGCAGCCTTCCTTGCCGAAGCATTCGATCACCGCCTGCCATTCGCCATCGCGCTCATTGAATACGGCAAGGGTCGCGCCCGGTTGCATACGCAGTACGTTGCGCAAATAATGGGCACGCTCGCGCGCCAAGTCGATAACCGAACCTTCGACGAGCGGTGTCTCGACATGCAGCCGGGTGCGCGCGACATAAGACCGGTCCGCTCCGTTTGATTCCTCTGCGGTTTTCACCGTACTCGCCCCTCGTGTCGGATCATGCGGGCGTATATTTCCTGAATGGCGCCCGTCTTGACAAGGCTATCGAATGCCCGCAACATCGTCATGGCATTTCGACGGGAAAATTCTCGAGAAGATGCCGTTTTTTTGCAGATGACCTGGAGACGGATCATGAAAATCGTAGCTGTCCTGATGATTGTTTTTGCCTCGGTTGTAACGAGCGGCGTGGCGCGCGCCGGCGCCGACGACGCCAAGTGGGTCGCCCAGTGCTTGAAGGACAACGCGGAGGCCAAAGTCGCTCCGGATGTCGTTAAGAAATATTGCACCTGCATGAACGATAAAATGAGCGACAACGAGACCAGAACCATCACCGAGTGGGAAAAGGCCAATCCCAATACTCGCGCCGCCTGCGAAAAAGAAGCCGGCTGGAACTAAATCCCGCCGGGAAACCGGGCGTGCCGGGGCGAACGAGGAACAGCTTGCCCGCTCCGGCCTGTCCCCCTATAGTCCCCCGTATATTGTGAGGAGGACGCGGGCATGCGCCACATATTGGTTTATTTCACGGTGATCATCGCTCTCACCGGCTTTACGGCCGGGGTCGGCGCCGCGCCGCCCGATACACAAGCGGCGCTGGCCGATCGCGTCATGGGCAATCCCGATGCTCCGGTGACGATCCTGGACTTTTCGTCGCTGACCTGCCCGCATTGCGCCGATTTTCACAAGGAAACCTTGCCGAAGCTGAAGGAAAAATTCATCGACACCGGCAAGGTGAAGTTGATTTTCCGCGATTTTCCACTTGACCGCAATGCCCTGCATGCGTCCGTTCTGGCCCGTTGCGCCGATCCGAAACGGTATTACGGCTTCCTTGATGTGCTGTTCAAAAGCCAGAACCAGTGGGGCCGCAATGCCGACCCGCTGAAGTCGTTGGCTCAGATCGGCGCGCTCGGCGGAGTACCGCAGGCGGATTTCGACGCCTGCATGAAGAACAAGGAATTGTCTGACGGGTTGCTTCAGCATATGTTCGAAGCGCAAAAGCAATTCAATGTTCAGTCAACACCGACCTTTGTTCTGAATAACGGGGCCGAGCGGGTTGACGGCGCCCAGTCTCTAGATAAATTCGAAGCTGCGATTGATCGCCTGCTTGCGCACTGAACGGGAGTAACCGCCCGTGGACTTTGTTAAGCTGCGTCTTGCCGGTTTCAAATCGTTCGTCGATTCGACTGAACTGATCATTGAGCCTGGCATGACCGGCGTGGTCGGGCCTAACGGCTGCGGCAAGTCCAATCTGGTTGAAGCGTTGCGCTGGGTCATGGGCGAAACCTCGGCCCGCCGGATGCGCGGCGACGAGATGGATGATGTCATCTTCGGCGGTACCTCGCGCCGGCCCGCCCGCAATTTGGCCGAAGTTGCACTGGTGATCGACAACTCAAGCAGGACTGCGCCCGCCGGCTTCAACGACTCCAGCGATCTTGAGGTGACGCGCCGCATCGAACGCGGCGCTGGTTCCGATTATCGGATTAACGGCAAGTCGGTGCGGGCACGCGACGTTCAACTTCTGTTTGCCGACAATGCCAGCGGCGCCAACTCACCGGCTCTGGTCAGTCAGGGCCAAATCGGCCAGCTGATTCGGGCCAAGCCGACCGACCGCCGCCAATTGTTGGAGGAAGCGGCCGGGATTACCGGCCTGCATTCGCGCCGTCACGAGGCGGAATTGCGTCTGCGTGCAGCCGAGACCAATCTGACCCGGCTGGATGATGTTATCGGGGCGATGGACGGCCAGTTGGCCGGGCTGAAAAAGCAAGCACGTCAGGCCGGGCGCTATCGCAGCTTGTCCGATCTGATTCGCCGCGCCGAAGCGGTGCTGTGGCATTTGCGTTGGCAACAGACGGTGACCGCCGAGTCCACGGCGCGCGGGCAGTTCGACACCGCCGAGCATCTGGTGCGCTCGCTGATGGTTTCGGTCACGCAG
>JBAWVF010000336.1:0-2782 GCA_037147415.1 Rhodospirillaceae bacterium
GGCAATGTCCACCGAGGAAGGGGATGAGCGGTTAGCGACCGCCATGCTCGCCTCCCGCTATGCGGCTCGTGAATAAAACGAGCGTTGTGCTTCCCGGAAACCACCAGGAGGGATAATTGTCAGGAAATGAGACAGACAAGCCGTTCTTATCAGCCCACACTTGGGCTGCTGTTTTGATTGACGGGGACATGTTGTAGAGATGACTGACCAAAGCAGAAGCACGGGTTCCGGTTCGGTAGAAATATGGGTGGTCTATAAATTCCTGAGGCCAGCAAGCGATGGCATCATGGCATCGACCATCCCAAACCCCTCTACGGGCAAGCACCTCTGGTGTGAAATACTTTTTCGTTCTTTTCCAGTTATAGCATTCTCCAAAATCTGATGCTAACCGATGCTTGATGGCTGCTACCATTAACGGGCGCTGAAGTTCACGAATATGAAACTTTTTTTGTTCGGCAAGGGATGCGTCCGGAGAGATCGCCGGTTGCTGTCCCATTAACTTGTAGAGCATAGCCGACATTTCGGCGGCGGAACCAGTCAACTGACGGGCTGCCAATTCGACGTCTTGTAATTCGTATGTCATGGCCTCTTCCTTATGTTGGTTGGTTTGCTGGTTGGATACTGCGAGTGCAGCAGCAAGCATGGCTGTGGTTGCAACGGACGCGGCGGTGAACGCGGCGGTGAACGCGGAAACGACGAAGAAGGGAAGATGAAGGAATGCGGGAGGGATGCGGAGGCGACAACTCCTTCCTCCCTCTATTTATATATATTTAGATGTGTGTGAGTAAATATTCACAAAAATAAGGAAGAACTAAAAACCCCTCCCGCATCCCTCCCGCCTCCCGCTTGGCCGTCCCTCATCCACCGTACCTTTGATCGTCGGTATAGTTATTCCGGATCAAGCGGATTCTTCGAAACAAAGCTTTCTTCGTCACGGGTTGCTTGCCATGCTCGAACCCTCGTGCAATCATCTTCTGGCTGAAGCGTTTCATTGAGCCGATGGTCTCACCGGCGGCTTCGGCCCAGCCTTTCCACGAGGCGAAGAGGTCAGCGACCAGTTCTGACTCGTTGGCGCTCAGCCCTTCGGTCTCGGTCGCCTCGGTGAGCCAGTTGGCCAGGGAGTCCTCGGCCTTCATGTACTCGTCAGTCGCCTTATCGACGGCATCCGAGCGCTCCAGTCCCTCCCGCTGCCACTTCATGCAGCCGTCAATGGCCCAGCGCAGGATCGCGGGCCATTCGGCCTGCAACTTGTCCGTGAGCATTTTGTCACGCTGGTGTTTAGGAATGAAAACATCGAACGGAACCATGTTGACCCGAGCGGCCATCGCCGGATCGACGTTGCGCAAACCGGGCTTATGGTTTCCGGCAAACCACAGCTTGAACTTCGGCGTGAAAGTGAAATCGTCCTGACGCATGAAGTGCGCTGTGATCGGATCGCCGCCGGTCAAGGACTTTATACGACTCTCGGCCCAATGACGCCCTTCTTCGGTTTCTTGAGAGGAAACCATCCGAGCGCCGATCAATCGGGCCAACTCGGTCGGGTGTCGGTCATTATTACTGGCGGTAAATGTTTCCATTCCAGCAACGCAGGCATATCCTCCTAGGATTTGAGTGATCGTGCTGATGAACACGCCCTTGCCATTCCGGCCGGAACCGTGAAGAAACCAGAGCTGCTGCTCGCCTGTGATTCCGGTCAGAGAGTACCCGATGACCTTTTGCAGATAATCGATCAGCTTCTGATCATTCTTGAGAACGTGCGCGAGGAAACCCTTCCAGATCGGGCACTCGTCATGGAGAACCGGCGCAGGTTCGATGGCGGTGGCTTTGGAACAAAGCTGTGCGGGATCACAGGGCGACATGACGCCGGTGCGCAGATCGACGATGCCTCCCGGTGTATTGAGCAGCCAGGGGTCGGCGTCGAACTGCTCGGCGGTCGCTGCGTGCCTCGGATCGGAGCGGGCCAACCTTTCGACGGCGGCAACGGTGCCGGCCGAAACCGTCATTTCACCTGGCTTTGTGGCACTGGCCAGTGCAATATCGCGCAGGGTGTTGCGCACCGCCTGCTGAACGAACAGGGTTTCGTCGATGGCCCACCGTATGCCGTCCCAGCGCAGCCACTGGCCCCATTTTGCGACGTACTTCAGGGTGTCGGCGTGACGCTTGCTGAACTCCAGAGCGAGTTCATCGTCTCCCTTGCTCAGCTTCTTGGGCCTTCCGGGCGCCTTCCGCTCCGGGTTGTCCGGCGCCTCTCCAGCGGCGTCTGTAGGCGCGCTGGCACATTTACGCCGCTCCGCATCAAGACTGACCACCTGCGCTTCCGTCCCGCTCTGCGCTTGAATTACGGGGGATGGGAGCGGCTTTTCCACCGGTTTGACGAACTTTGATTTGGCGGTGCCGATCATGGCACGAAGGGCACGCTCTTCCCGCCGCCAGTTCCAGGTGCGGGCGTGGGGACCTGCGGCGCGGAGGGTGGCGGCCATCAGCAGGGTGACGATCTCGTCGTCTTCCACGCCTTGCGCCACCAGGGAGGCGGAGACGCGAAGCTGAGTTTGATGGACACCGCTGTCGCCGTTAGCGAGATAGGACACTGCCGCCAGCGCCTTTTCAACGTCGAGCGGCGGTTTGAACCCGAGCCGGGCAGCGGCGGCGAGGTAGGGATTGTCATCCTGAGCAACCGGTCTCGGTTCCTGTCGTGTGGGCGCTGTGATCACCGGCCGCTGCCAATCAAGCCACTCGACCAGATCGGAGAACTCATGCCGATGCGTCCAATTTGTTTCAAGTA
>JBAWVF010000337.1:0-2768 GCA_037147415.1 Rhodospirillaceae bacterium
ATCCAGGCAGAGGAAAGGCGGGCCGGGGAAATTCGGGCTAGGGTGAGGTTGCTCGGTATGCCTCCGGCCAGGGCCGCCTAACATTTTGCCACTTCACGTGATGTAATCCAGGACTACAGCCAACATCGGTGTTGGCCGTGGTTCAGGAGACTGTAGAATGGGGCAAGTACATATTCTGACGGGCGTTGAACGGCGCCGGCGTTGGTCTGCTGAGGAGAAGCGGGCGATTGTTGCTGAAGCGTTTGCACCTGGGGCCGTGGTAGCCGACGTTGCGCGTAGGGCTGACATTAATAGCTGCCAGATTTATCGGTGGCGTCAGGAGCTGCGCGATTCCGGAGCGGGGTTTTCTGCGGTAGTGGTTGCGCCTTACGGTCCTGCCATGAACGGACCGGTGGTTCCGGTGATCGAGGTCGCGTCGAGCGACGGTGCTCAGGTCCGAATCCCGGTTTCGGTATCGCCGGAGCTGGCTGCTGCGATCATCAAGGCGGTGGTTGGGCGATGATCCCAGTACCATCGAGCGCCCGAGTCTGGCTGGCGGTCGGCAGGACCGATATGCGACGGGGCATGAACGGGTTGGCGCTGCAGGTTCAGGAAGCGCTGGGGCGGAACCCCCACGGCGGCGATTTGTATGTGTTTCGCGGCGCTCGGGGTGACCAGATAAAAATTATCTGGCATGATGGTCTAGGAATGTCTCTGTATGCGAAACGCCTGGAAAAGGGTCGATTCATATGGCCTTCCCCAATTGACGGCGTGGTAGCGATTTCTGCAGCACAATTGGCCTACATGCTTGATGGTATCGACTGGAGGAACCCGCGCCACACCTTCCGTCCTGAACGTGCCGGATGATTCTATGGATAAACATTTATGTGGATATCCTTGATTTATCACGTGCGTTGCTCGGCGTTTTGTGGTCTTATACTTCCTATGAACACGCCGCCAGCCACCCCCGAACCTGAGTCGAACGAGGCCCTGCGCTCCGCGCTGGTTCTGGCTCGGGGCGAGGCGGCGGCGCTCAAGGTGCGGGCCGTGGGTGCCGAGATGATGGTCGAGCATCTCCGGATTCAGATCGCCAAGCTGCGGCGCGAACAGTACGGCCAGCGCTCGGAACGCGGTCGCCACCTGCTCGATCAGATGGAGCTCCAGTTCGAGGAGCTGGAAGCCACCCTCACGGAAGACGAGTGCAGGGCGGCAGCCGCGGCTGCCAAGGCCAAGCAGACCGAAACCGTGGTCAAGGGTTTTACACGCAAGCCGCCGGCGCGTCGGCCGTTGCCGGCCCATCTGCCGCGGGAACGCCAGGTCCTGCCCAGCCCCTGCGCTTGCCCGGACTGCGGCGGCAAACTTTCCAAGATCGGCGAGGACATCACCGAGACGCTGGAAACCATCCCGCGCCGCTACAAGGTGATCCAGACCGTCCGTGAGAAATTCAGCTGCCGGTCCTGCGAGACAATCAGTCAGCCGCCGGCGCCTTTCCATCCAATTGCCCGCGGCCGGACCGGTCCAAACCTGCTGGCGATGGTGCTTTACGGCAAATACGGCAACCACCAGCCCTTGAACCGGCAGAGTGAGGGGTTCGCACGCGAAGGCATTGATCTCAGCGTCTCGACCTTGGCCGATCACGTCGGCGCCGCCACCGCGACCCTGGCCCCCCTGAACGAACTGATCCGCCAGCACGTCATGGGGGGCGAGCGCCTCCATGGCGATGACACCACGGTGCCGGTGCTGGCCAAACTGAGGACCACCACCGGCCGCCTCTGGACCTACGTCCGAGATGACCGCCCCTTCGGTGGATCGGCCCCTCCCGCCGCCGTGTTCTTCTATTCCCCCGATCGGGCCGGCGAGCATCCGGAAGGCCATCTGGTCGATTTCACCGGAATTCTTCAGGCCGATGCCTATGCCGGTTACAACCGGCTCTACGACGAAAATCGGAAACCAGGCTCCGTCATTGAGGCCGCCTGTTGGAGCCATAGCAGAAGAAAATTCTTCGTTCTGGCCGATATAGAAAAGACAGCGACCGCACGGACGAAAAAGAAAGTGGCTGTGTTCTCGCCACTGGCCTTTGATGCAGTGCGCCGGATCGACGCAATATTTGACCTGGAGCGTCCGCTCATCGGCCTGCAGGAGGACGAACGCCTGAAGCTGCGCCAGCAATATGTCAAACCGCAGGTCGAGGCGCTGGAAACCTGGATGCGCACCGAACGCGCTCGGCTGTCGCGACACAACGAAGTCGCCAAAGCCATGGATTACATGCTCAACCGCTGGGCCGCCTTCACACGCTTCCTGACCAATGGCAAAATCTGCCTGACGAATAATGCCTCCGAGCGCGCGTTGCGTTGCGTTGCCGTCGGAAGAAGAAACTGGACCTTCTGTGGCTCTGACCGTGGCGGCCAGCGGGCGGCGGCCATGTATACCTTGATTGCCACAGCCAAGCTCAACAACATCGATCCCGAAGCTTGGCTGGCTGATGTGCTCCGCCGTATCAGCGACCATCCGGCCTCTCGCCTCCACGAACTGTTGCCGTGGAATTGGCGCAAGCCGTCCAACTGCGAACAGCAGCACGAACAACCGCAGGCCCAAGCCGCCTGACACCCGCTTTGTCGCGCCGCCGTGGCCCATAGCACCGCCTCTTGCACCAGTGCAAACACCGATGTTTGTACTGGTGCTCGATTACACCATCGCGCGACCGCGCGGTAGACGGCCTTGGCCGGATGGGTACGTCACAGCGCCGAATCCTGCGTCGTCCGGACCTTTCTGGTGATCTCTCCGACGGT
>JBAWVF010000338.1:0-2726 GCA_037147415.1 Rhodospirillaceae bacterium
GGGATTCCACTTATCCAGAGCAAAAAACTGTCTAAACAAACCCGACCAGCTCTGACCAACTTGACGTGCATGTGTTCGGGTTGAGCGTCGTAGGGGGGGACCTCAAAGCAGATGCCGCCTATCGTGAAAATTTCCTGGAGGCCGGGCTCGACGGTCATGGCTGGGTCGCCCTGAAGGACGAACTTGGCGTCTGGATCAAGGATACCGACCTCACTCTGCCCGTGGCATGGGTGGTCGGCGTCTGAGCATGATCACCGTCGAGCGCCAAGTTCACGGATACCGGCAGGGGCACCAGCTCTTGGCCGCCTCCGCTCAACTCCCAAAACTAGACCAGTCCGTGATCGACAGACTCTCCGATGTCGCCGGTCCGCTACGACCGCGGGAGTGCTTCAAACCTTACCTTACGGCCTATCCACTGCCGAGCGACGAGCGTTACGTGCTGGCGAGAACATGGCAAGACACCACTGCCTCACGAGCCGGTTGCGTTCGAACGTTGAGCCTGATTATTGGCACAGAGGATTGGTCACTGGCAGAGAGCCTGTCTCCGTTTCTCGAACTTCTCAAAGCCGACAGCCTTCCGGAGCAGGTCGATGCGACTGGGTGTTCCGTTTCCACCTCGTCTACAACATCGCTGCCCCCCGTGTCAGACTTCATGGCTGGCGAACTGCTGGAGGCATTGTTCCTGGAGGAGTCGCAGCCCGTAGTTGTGTTTGATGCTCCAGCCCCCGAGCTTATCGCGCTCCGGCTCCTGACCGCCTTATGGCCATCGATGCGGCGGAAGTTCGCCATGTCCACCTTCGCGCTCTCTCCGCGCAAGATTGGAGGGCGTAGTTTCGACTTGGTTTTCGCGCCGAAGGACGCGAAGTCGAAGTTCTCGGATTGGGACGGTCGGCGGATCGACGGGCAAGCTAACCAGGACGCTCGGCACCGCTGGACAGATGCCATTGTCAGTCGCGTGTTCGAGCAAACGCGCCCTGCGCTGCTGACCGAGTCGGAAATCTGGCTCGTAGGTGACAGGGGAGGCGACGACGATGCGGCCGTGCTCCGCATCGCGCTCCTGTGGGAAGAGCTCATTGGAATGCTTGATCGGACACCGATGGCCGCGCTCGGTCTTCTCGACATTGCGAACTCCGGGAAGGTGCGGGATGTGCAGGCGATCAGTTCGCTGGATCCGGCCCTTGCGCGCGCCATTCTTCGCGCATCGACGGATCTCCCTGCGGCTGATGCATGGGCGTTTCTCAATGCGATCGTCGCCAAGATGCGAGCGCGCCCCTTGCCAGCAGGAAGAAATGCGACAGCGTCGGCTGCACAAACATTGGCTGCGCGGGAACCCGAAGGCGCCATCGCACTGCTGTCCCGTCCGGAGATAACGGATGTTGTAGTGGATATCTTGCCGAGGATCGCCCGCGGACTCAGTGAGGCAGTGGAAGGACAAAGCGAGCACGCACTGCTCTCGGCGCCACCCGAGCTTATTCTGCGCCTTCTGGCTGCGGACGGGAGGCTTTCCGAACGCGCCGCCGCTGATGGTGAGCTCATCAAGCGAATCGGCAGCGCACTTGAAGGTGGGGATTCGGCGCTGGTCGACGCTGTCGCTGCGAGGCTTCTACCCCATCTCATTGAGGATTGGCACTTGCCCGCTGCGGGGCCGCTCGTGGCGAGGTTGGACGGATCAGGGCTTGCAGAGGAAATTTCCCTTCTGGCCGTCGCCAATGATTTCCAGTCTTCCGGGCTCACCGAACTGATCATCGAGCGCGCCCGCGCCATCGGTATGAAAAGGGATGTAATGATGGCGATTGTCGCCTCGTCGCAGTCTCAACGCCGAGATGATCTGCTCGCCGCGACCCTTGATCCAGTGGTGGAGGATGTGACGTGGTTGCTGGACGCACCGCAACTCTCATCAGAGATGAAGAATACATTACTGACCTCTTTGTTGCACAGAGCCAACGACCGTCAGTTATCAATTATCTTGGAAGAGCCACGTCTCGGGGACGACGTATTGGCAAAGATTGAGGATACGCCCGATCTTATTGAGCGCGCCGTCCTCACCTGCGAGCTTCCTATCCATACGTTCGTCCATATCGCCAGCATGGTTCTGCAAAAGGCCGAACCGGCGACGAGGGGACGCGTCGCGCAAGAGGCACTTCGACGCTGTCTTCCGACACACTTCGATGGCGATGAGATGGGCTTTCTCGCTCAGCTCCTCGGCATGATGGGTGAGCGGCTCGACGGGGCTTGGGTCGTGCGTGTTGGATTGGGTAGCGCAGTGCCCGCGTCGGTGGCCAGCCGCAACGTGATCGCGTTCAATAATTCCCCCGAGCCGGCACGCCTTCGCGTCACCTGGGCGATTGCGGAACTCGCCCAGGCGATCTGTGACCGGCACACAATCGATTTCGAAGCGGAAGCGTTGAAAGCGTGCGCACTTTTCATGTTCGAGGCAGAGAAAGAGGCTCCCTGGGCGATGCTGGGCGCGGCTGGCCGGATTCTCCCGATGCTCATGCGGCATCGCTGGAAGCCGGTCTCGCCGATGATCGCGGCTACTTTCCCGGTGATCTACCGTGAGTTGGCGAAACATTCTGACATTCCGATCTTCTTACAGTTCATGCCCTTTCTTGACTGGGATAGATGCAAGGCCGCGCGCCGCGAGTTGGTAGATGCCTTTATGTCCTCATCCTGAGAGCTGGTCGGGTTTGTTTAGACAGTTTTTTGCTCTGGATAAGTGGAATCCC
>JBAWVF010000339.1:0-2718 GCA_037147415.1 Rhodospirillaceae bacterium
CTCAGTGGTAGAGCACTCCCTTGGTAAGGGAGAGGTCGACAGTTCAATCCTGTCCAGCAGCACCAGTGAATCCCCTTGAAATTCATGACTGTTCCGCCTCCTCCGTTGGGCCACGGTCTCCGCAATTCATAATTTCAAGTCATGGTGCAAGCGCGGCTTTGCGACAAACCGAAGCCGCTCTATTTTCCTTCACTCTACTTTCCTTCGCGCCGCCATGCCGCAATGATGCCGACCAGCAGGGTCACGATCAACAGCGCAACCGGCAGCAGCGGCGTGTCGGTAGCCCCCGTCACCAGATAAGCCCCGTTGGCGCGCAGACCGAGCCAACCGGGGCCGGACTGGTCGCGCTCCGGGCGGGTTCGGCGCAGCACGGGTCCGGCGCCGGCCTCAAGATCGGCCAGCCACAGAATACCACCGCCGCTGGTTGCAGCGATGCCCTTCAACCGCTCGGGCGAGGTCCGCATATCAGCCAATTCGGGCATATTGACCGCCCCGACCAGCGCCACCGTGTTGTGCTCGCCATCGGAAAGACGGTAAAGCCCGGGTTCGGACACCTCAAGCGAAGCCCGCGCCAAGCCGGGCTCGGTTTCAACCAACGGTATGGTTTGCACCGTTTCCCCGGGCGCCGTCACTTGGACCGGTCGAGTATCGGGTTGAAGGCTGCGCCGCTCGATACTCATGCGGTTCCCTTCAACACGCGCCCGCAGATCGTTTTCCTCCAGCTCCGGCTCCTTCATCAGCCAGTGAGCCAAACGGCGGAGCAATTCCGTTTGCGGCCCGCCGCCCTCGAAGCCGCGCGACCACAACCAGATTTGATCGGAGGTCAGCTGCGCCACCCGTCCTTGCTCGACCCGATCGAGAATCAGCAACGGCCGGTCATCGGCCCCGGCCATGACGACGGCACCGCGCCCGGCACTCACTTCGGTTTGATGGAGCCAGCGCCCCCAAGGCTTGTCCGTGGCAAGCCCCGCGGTCACCGGATGCCGCCGGCCGAGCGGGGTAACCACCGGGGTGAAAGCCCGATCAATGATCGATCCGGTCGGCTCGCCGGGCAGCACCACGCCCAGCGGACTGCCTTGCAGGCTGGCCGGATCGCCGAGTGTAGCACCACCGACCTCAAGAAATGCTCCGCCATTGCGAACATAACGAGCAATATTATCAAGATATAGGCCCGGCAATATGCCGCGCTGACGATAGCGGTCGAAGATAACCAGCTCGAACTCGTGCAATTTATCTTCGAAAAGCTCGCGGATCGGGAAAGCGATCAGCGATAATTCACGCACCGGCGTGCCATCCTGCTTTTCCGGCGGCCGCAAAATCGTGAAATGAATCAAATCAACCGCCGGATCCGCCTTCAGTACATTGCGCCAGGTGCGCTCACCGGCATAAGGCTCGCCCGAAACCAGCAACACCCGCAGCCGGTCACGCACGGCATTGATCACCGCGCCGGTCCGGTTGTTGGCCAGGCTTAACTCGTGAGCGGCCGGCTCGACCGTCAACTCGACCACATTGTGGCCGGCATGACCGAGCGGGATATCCAGCGTAACCTCGCGCCCGACCGTGACCGGCAACCGCCGTACCGAGCCGCCGTCCTGACGGATCGTCACCAGCGCAAGACTGCTTTGCGGCCGGGGCGGCTGCGGCAGATCGACCACCCGAAACCTCAGCGCCACCGACTTACCGACCAGCCCGAACGATGGCGCCTCCACGATTTCAATGCGGCGGTCGGCCTCGTCATGTTCGCCGGTCAACAGGGCATGAACCGGCCCGTAATCAAGCGCCTTGGCCTCGGTTGGAACGTCGTGGACCTGGCCGTCGGTCAGCAGAATCGCACCGGCGCGTCGGGTCCGCGGGAGATCGGCAACCGCGCGATCGAGTGCTTCGAACAGGCGAGTCTCGCCGACCGGCCCGGCCCCGGCTTGCACAACGCGCACCTCCAGGTCGGGCAATGCGGCAAGTTTCGCCTCCAGTCCGACCAGCGCCCGTTCGGTTCGCTCCATGCGGACACCAAGCTTTTGCGACGGCGAGCGATCAACCACCACTACGGCGACATCTTTAACCGGCTCGCGCTGCTCGGTTACCAGCGACGGATTGAGCACGGCCGCGGCCAGAGTCGCAAAGGCCAGCGCCCGCCATCCGGCCCCCCGGGCCCGCCGCACCAGTGCAAAAACCACCAGCCCCGCCGCCAGCACGAACAAGAGCGCCAACAAAGACCCCGGCACCAGCGGTGCGAAGGTAATTCCGGCCCCGCCGGTCATTGGCCGATCCTTTGCAGAATCGCCGGGACATGGACCTGATCCGCCTTATAGTTGCCGGTCAAGGCATACATCACCAGATTGACGCCGAAGCGATAAGCCATTTCCCGTTGCCGCTCGCCACCGGGACTCACCGTATTCAAAGGGGTGTCGGTCGTCGGGTCGATCGCCCAGGCTCCGGCCCAATCGTTGTTGCCGACAACCACCGGAGAAACGCCATCGAGACGGCGATCCTCGCGCGCCTCCACCCAAACCTCACCGCTATCGGAACGGCCGGGAAACTCATGCAGCAAGTAAAAAGACCGGGTCAGCACATGATCGGGCGAGACCGGGGCTAATTCCGGTATATCGATGCCCTCGGTCAGCGCGCGCAATACCGCCGCTGCGGACGAGTCGCCCCCACCCGGTTTACGGGTGTCATAAAGACCGCCACCCGGGTTACGGGTGTCATAAAGACCGCCAC
>JBAWVF010000340.1:0-2716 GCA_037147415.1 Rhodospirillaceae bacterium
GCTTCATCACGCGCGGAGAAATCAATTTCGACAATATGACCCAACGGATCATCGAGGATTTGGCCCGGATCTTCTGGGAGCGCGAAGTCATGGGGCCAATTGGCGACGCGATCTTCGGCGGAGACGGTGGCGGCGGCGGGTTTTTCTCCGACCTGTTCGGCGGGCTGTTCGCGACCGGCGCCGTGTTCGAAGCGGGCCGGGTGACGGCGTTCGCAAATGGTGGGATTTTGTCGGCATTCGCCGACGGCGGCACCGTGATCGACCGTCCGACCTTTTTCCCGATGGCGAACGGCATGGGGCTGATGGGCGAAGCCGGGCCGGAGGGGATATTGCCGCTGGAGCGCCTCTCCAACGGCAAGCTCGGGGTCAATGCCTCGGGGCTGGTCGGCGCTGGCAACATGCTCCAGGCGACCGATGCGCGGGCGACCTATGTGGTGAACGTTGACGCTCGCGGTGCCAGCGATCCCGACGCGACTGCCGCCTTGGTTCAACGGGCGGTGGCCGAGACCCTCGGCCGGCTGGTGCCCGGCATCGTCGGTCAGGCCGCCGCTTCGGCTTACGGCTCGGTGGTCGATCAACTCCATCGGCGCGGAGGGAAGTTCTGATGACGGATATTCCGGTCGATTGGCCGCTCAGCTTCAAGCCCGAGCAGGCGTCGTTTTATATCCAGACCCTGACGGCCAAATTTACCAACCCGTTCACTTCCCACGTTCAGGTGCTGGAACGGGACGGCGCAAGATGGTTGGCCCGGATGGCGCTGCGATTCTCGGACGACCGGGCGCGGGCGTTCGACGCCTTCCTGGCGGGCTTGCGCGGCGTGGTCGAGGTGATGGTGCCCGATTTCCGGCGCTTGACTGCTGCCGGCAGCTTGGCCGGGACGCCGGTCCTGGCCAGCGGCGCGGGCACCACGCTGACCGTGACCGGCTTTACGCCCAATGCTTCGGCCGTGCTGAAGGCCGGCGACTTGATTCAGACCAACCCAGGCCGCGCGCATCTGGTCCTGGCCGATGTTACGGCCGGAGCCAACGGGACCGCCAGTTTCAAGGTAGCGCCGCGTTT
The DNA here is from genome assembly GCA_037147415.1 of Rhodospirillaceae bacterium. Taxonomy (GTDB): domain Bacteria; phylum Pseudomonadota; class Alphaproteobacteria; order Azospirillales; family Azospirillaceae; genus BOG-933. Next base: position 1,060 of record JBAWVF010000340.1, read on the forward strand.
GCGCGAACCGGTAACCGCCGGGCTGCTGGTCACCAATAATTGCAGAGTCCGCATGCGCCTGATAACCGATGACGCCGGAGCCAATCAGACGGTAGCGCCGGTCAAGTCGTCCTATCAAATCGATTTGTGTGAAGTCTTGCCGTCATAAGCGGCCGGTTCTCGGTCGCCCCGGTCGCTACCGGTGAAGGTTTCCGTCCAGACACTCTCTTTCAGGGACGATCATCATGAGTGCATGGGCTTGGCCGTCCGAGATCAGGCCGGTCAGCCAAGTCTTCTATGTCGAAACCCTGACCGCTCGCTTTGCCGCCACCATGACGGCACAGGTCGATGTTGCCGAGCGGCCGGGAGCGCGGTGGCGCGCCGAGTTGACGATTCAGGCTTTGCCCGAGCAAGCCCGGCGACTTGATGCCTTGCTCGCCTCGGGCGGCACCACGCTGTTGCCTTTGTTCGGCAAGCAGAGCGGGCACGGGGTGGGGCCGAGTTTGACCGCTTATGCCGCCGAGATCGGGCCGACCCGGTTCGACGACGACACGCTGTTCGACGACGGCTTCGGCTTCAGCGAGGGCGCCGGCACCGTTTCGGTGATTGGGGGTTGCTTGTCGAAACTGGCGCTCGGTGGCTGCCGGCCGGGCAGCGTTGCGCTCACCGTCGGTGATCTGGTCCAGACTTCGCCCGGCCGGGCGCACATCATCACCGCCGTCTTGCCTGCCGACTGTAATGGCGTTGCGCTTTGTACCCTGGCCCCGCCGTTGCGGGTGCCGCCCGTGCTCGGGATTCCGGTTACCGCCGGCTGCCGGATCGCGATGGCCCCGGGCGGCGACGCGGCCGACGGCGCAACCGAACCGCCGACCCGAACCACCTACCGTCTCGCCTTCGAGGAGAACCTGTCATGGCCGATCGCCTGACCGGGGCCGCTGCCGCCGAGCCCTATAAAAGCGTGGTGCGTCCGGCGCTGTTGGTCGAGCTTCAGTTCGGCTCCGGAACGGTCCGCGCGTGGTCCGGTGTCGGGTCGCTCTCCTGGAACGGGGTGACCTGGGCCGGGGTCGGTTTGCTCGGCCGGGTCTCGACCGTCGAGGAAACCCTGGAGCTGAAAGCGGCGGGCGCTTCGTTTCAGTTGTCGGGCATTCCCTCGGAACTGGTCACGCCGGTGGTTTCGGAACCGATCCAAAGCCGGCCGGCTTTGCTCTGGCTCGCTTTCTTCGACGAGGACTGGGCGATCGTGCCCGATCCGGTACTGTTGTTTCGGGGCCGGATGGATACCGTCGAGATCGCCGATGGCGGCCCCATCGCCACCATTACCCTGTTCGCCGAAAGCCGGCTGCGCGATTTGGAACGGGCCAGGGTCCGGCGTTATACGGACGCCGATCAGCAGGCCGAGTACCCCGGCGATCTCGGATTTTCGTTCGTTCCGGCCCTGCAAGAAATCAACATCTGCTGGGGTCGCGCCCCTTGAGGCACCCCGATTGGCCGGTTCGCTTGGACCGGTTCCTGGCCGAGCGCCGCGACCGGCCCTTTGCCTGGGGCAGCAATGATTGCTGCCTGTTCGTGCTCGACTGGATCGAGTTGGCGACCGGCACCCGGCCGTTCGATCCACGCGGGCTTTATCACGACCAAGCCGAAGCCGCCGCCTTGCTGCGCAAACACTGGAACACCGACG
>JBAWVF010000341.1:0-2699 GCA_037147415.1 Rhodospirillaceae bacterium
CGCGGGAATCCAGCCCTTGTTCGCCTGGACCCCCGCTTTCGCGGGGGTGACGAAGGAAGAAGACAGGCGGGGGTGACGAAGAAGGGGGGGTGACGAAGAAGGGGGGGTGACGAAGGAGCCGGGCGGGGGTGACGAAGGAGCCGGACGGGGGTGACGAAGGAGCCGGACGGGAGTGACGAAGAAGACAGGCGGGGGTGACGAAGAAGGCGGGCGGGGGTGACGAAGGAAAGGGCGGGCGGGCAGGGGTGACGAAAAAACAGCGCCAAGCCCTAAAGCCAGTTCAGACGGCGGAGCACAACCATGATCAGAGCGGCCAGCGCCGCCATGACGGCTCCGGCAATGTAAAACCCGTCGGGATCCTGGGTGCCGGGCACGCCGCCGACATTCATGCCGAGCACGGCGGCAATCAGGCTTGGTGGCAGCAACATGGCCGCCAACGCGGTCAGACGGTTCGAAGTTCGGGCGATGCGTTCGTTCAGCAATGACCCTAAATCTTCATGAAGGATGATGGCGCGATCGCGAATCGAGTCCAGATACTCGATGTAGCGCAGCACCTTGTCGGTCACCCCGCGCAACCGGACCCTGTCTCGCTCGGTCAGCCAGCTGACTTCTTCAATCAGCAATCGGCTGAGGGCATCCCGTTGCGGCGCAAGATAGCGGCGCAGGTGAATGGCGTGCCGCCGTAAGTCGCTGAGCTTGCGCCGTACCGTGCTGTCGGTGGTGCTGAGCACGACATCTTCCAGCCGGTCAACCTCATCATCGAGCGCATCCAGCACCGGCTCGAGATCTTTCACCACCTTGTCCGCAATTTGAACCAGCAATTCACCCGGGCGGCTCGGTCCCTTGCCGGCGGCATGGGAGTTGCGGATATCACGCAGGGCGCCGAGTTGGTGGTCCTTGTCGCGCAGACTGACCACGCGCTGCCCGTCGATCCACAAATGAACCGGCACCAGATCGACGCCGCCGCCGAGGTGCGATTCCCGGCCGGGCTCAACCTGGCTGATCCCGCGCAGAACGATCAATAAACCGTCGTCGATGCCCTCGACCCGCGGGCGGGATTCTTCGGCCAGCAACGCTTCGCCGATAACCGGGTCGATGCCGCTGGACTGACGAACCCAGTCCCCGGTATTCGGGTCGTCGCGTTCCAGGTGAATCCACAACACGCCGTCGGCGGGTTGCCATTCCAGAACCTCGCCCCAGCGCTTGTGCACGGCACCACCGCGGCCATTGAGGACGCAGGCAAAGCGCAGGCCCGGTTCCACTCCTGGTTCCGGAACATTCACGACTCCCATGGCCGCCCCTCCGCAATCACGAATATGCTTGCTCGCAAGCCCGATAAGTACCGGCAGCGATCATAGCGGCCTCAAGACCCGCCGTCAGCTTCCTTCGCGCGTGACGGTGGCTTCAGGTACGAGCCATTCCGTACGCGTCGTGCCGGCACCGCTGCCGAAGGCGTGATGCATCCGGGGCAACAACCGGTCGAGCGCCGCCGGAAGCTCATACGGCGGATTGACGATGGCCAGGCCGCAACCGTTAAGTCGGCTCGGATCGTCCTCCGGATATAAAGTCAATTCGGTGGTCAAAATTCGGGTAATCCCGGTTGCCGCCAGCGCTTCATGCAGCCGCCACACGGCGGCACGCTCCTTGATCGGGTACCAAATCAGGTAAACCCCGGTCGACCAGCGCCGCCACGCCAGACGCAAACCGTCGATCACGCGCGCGGTTTCGTCCGCACTTTCATAAGGTGGATCAATCAGCACCAGACCGCGCCGCTCGAGCGGTGGCAGGTGGGCCTTGAGCGCCAGATAGCCATCCATCCGGTGGACCGCAACCTGCGAGTCGCCGGCAAATTCACGCCTGAGCGTCACGGCGTCGTCGGGGTGAAGCTCGGTCAGAATAAGACGGTCGCCGGGCCGCAGCAGCGTTCGTGCGATCCGGGGCGAGCCCGGGTAACGTCGGAGCGGCGCGGCAAGCTGTCCGCCATTCAGCGCAGCGATCGCCGCGAGATAGCCGGCCGGTAACACGCTTGCCCCGTCATCGCCGGAAGCCGCGATAACCCGACCGATGCCGCCCGCCGCTTCTCCGGTCCGGCGCGCTTGCTCGGACTCCAGATCATAGCAGCCGATTCCGGCATGGATATCAAGTATCGCCAGCGGAGCCGGTTTACGCATCAGATAATCGAGAATCAGGGCCAACACCGAATGCTTGACCACATCGGCAAAGTTGCCGGCATGAAAAATATGACGGTAATTCATGAAACTGCGGGTGTCCGCCGTCTGAGGAACGCGATCGGGAGATTATAGCACCCGGGGCACGCGCACGGTAAAGCTGGTTCCGTTGCCGACGATACTGGCCACCGAAATATCTCCGTGCAAACGCTGGCGTACTAGATTGTAAACAATATTGAGTCCGAGCCCGCTGCCGCCGCCGGAGCGGTTGGTGGTAAAGAACGGGTCGAAAATCTTCGGCAAGATTGCTTCCGGAATGCCCTTGCCGTTGTCGGAGAATATCAGCTGAACACTATTGTCCACGGGGCAGCTGACGACCACGGTCAAGACGCCGGCCTGCCCCGGAGCAAAAGCATGCGTGAGCGCATTCATGACGAAGTTCGTCAAAACCTGGGCGATCGGACCGGGATAACTTTCAAGCATGCCTATCGGCTTGACGCACACACCCACTAGATATAGTATTTTCCAGAA
>JBAWVF010000342.1:0-2694 GCA_037147415.1 Rhodospirillaceae bacterium
GACGCCAGACCGCCCTAAAATTTCCAGAAAATCGGCCAGTTAGAATGGCTGCATATAGGCAGCGCATGACCTTGCAATGGCCGCTCGAATGGCGCCCGGGAACACAATCGGTGGCGATTGAATCGGCGCGCGTGGCTGTCACCAGCGTCTCGACGGGTGCGACCTATACCTGGCTGCCGGCCATCGGTGGGCTATGGGTTTGTAAAATGTCTCTCCGCGCGGGGGCATCGCCGAATACGATTCCGCTGCCTGATTTGCGCGCGCTGCTGGCCCGACCCAATGCCGGAGAACCGATCGAGCTGCCCGATTTTTCCCGGCTGTCGGCTCGCGGCTCGCTCATGAAACACACGGGGGTGGTGATATCGGGCGGGAGCGGTCGTGAACTCGCCTTGTCCAGACTGCCGGTGTCAATGTCCGGAATACTGCGGGCGGGTGATCTGATCTCGCCGTCACCGGGCCGCATGCACATGGTCACGGCCGATGTCGCCGCGGATGCCGATGGGACTGCGGCGGTCCCGATCGACCCGCCGTTGCGGGTGGCGCCGAGCCTCGGGGCGGTCGCTCCGGGACCTGCTCGTTGCCTGATGATGCTGATGCCGGACTCCGGCAGTGCGCCGACGATCGAGCCGCCGGGGAAAACCGGCATGACGCTGTCGTTCCGCGAGTTGGCGGTATTCTGATTTATCGACCCGCAAATCGTCCATGTGTGAGGCGTAAAAAATGAAAACAATCAGCTCAATACTGTTCGTATTGATCGGCGTTATTTGCGTGTCACACGCCGGGGCGTTCCAGGCCCCGCCCGAGGACGTGTCCGGATGGGCTGTGGCGTGGCACTCGGTAGAGTTGATTTCGGCGGCGCCGCGATCGGTGCAGGCCGTTGCTGTCGCGACCATGATCGTTTGCGCTGCTGTGGTGTTGTGCTTTTTTTGGGTACAGCGATCAAGAGAACAGCGAAATAATGGCGAAATTGAACGGGCATTACAAGAGCAGATATTATTACTGCGCAATATACTGGAAACAACACAAACCGCGATTGAGCATCAACAACGGCAGCTTGACGAATTATTTAACCGCATCAATACAATGTCGAAAGCGGTTGCCGCGCATATGGTTTCCGACAAAGGCCACAGGAATTTTGAACGGCTGTTATCGGAAAGGCCGAACTGAGCAGGAGAAAAAAACATGTCCATTGTTGAAATTATCACTAAACTTGCACCGTCGGCGCTGCCGGTTTACCGGCAGGCGTTTGTCACGGCCGAATGTGATCTTGCCGAATACGGCATCAATACGCCGCTTCGTCTGTCACATTTCCTCGCTCAAATCCTCCATGAATCGGGGACGTTGATGGTGTTGCGCGAGAACATGCGCTACACCCGGGGCGAGCGTATCCTCGAGATTTTCGGGGTCGGTCACCACAGCGCGGCCATCCGCCCCGACGAACTGCCGGATCTGGTCGGCAAGGCGGAGGCGCTGGCCGAACGGGTCTATGGTCGCGGCAATCCGAAAAAAGCCCTCGACCTCGGCAACACGCAGCCGGGCGACGGTTACCGCTATCGCGGCAACGGGTTGATACAAATCACCGGTCGCGCCGCTCATGCCCGCTTCGGCGCGTTGCTCCAGGTCGACCTGGAGGTGGCACCCGAACTGGCCGCGGACCCGCGCTACAGCCTGAAACTCGCCGCAGCCGAATGGCAGGAGAGCCGCTGCAATGAGGCGGCAGACCTGGACGATATCGAGCGGGTGACCCGGCGCATCAATGGCGGTCTCAACGGGCTCGCGGATCGGCGCGCGTGGCTAGCCAGGGTCCGGCCGCTGGTGGTCGCCATTACGGGGCCGGCGTCGTCGACGCCTTCTCCCGTGGTTGTTCCGACTCCGGCGCCAAAGTCGTGGTTCGGAGGTTTCGCCAATTTTTTCAAAAAGAGGAGCTGAACATGAAGAGTATCGCTTACCTCAAGGCACGCCTTACCGAGTGGACCAGCCGTAATGTGCTGACGGCCTGCTTGCTCTCGATCGGCGGCTCGATGGCGGCCGGAGTGCCGCAGTGCGGGCATGTCGGCAGTGAGTTCGACTTCCGCCCCGTCTGCCGGTGAGAGCGGCCGACGGGGCGTCGCTCCAAGCCACTTCTTCCGGACCCCAATTTGGACCCCAATTCAACTTGGAGAGACAGCGGGATAACCGCTAACCCCTTGAAAACTTGGCGACCCCAGCAGGACTCGAACCTGCGACCCCGCGCTTAGAAGGCGCGTGCTCTATCCGGCTGAGCTATGGGGCCTGAGCCGGTACGCGGCGATCAGCGGTTGCGTACCGGGCGGAAGCGGTCGGTGTAGCTTTTGGGGCGGATGCGGCGGACGGCGGCGTCCTGAGTGGCGTAGGCGATGCCGTTGCGCTCGGCGAAGCCCACCGCGTCCTCGCGGCTGTCGAAGCGCATGCGGACCTGATTGAGACTGTCGGCGGAGCTGATCCAGCCCATCAGCGCCTCGGGCGCGCGCGGGGTCGCCGGCTCGTACTCGAGCACCCAGTAATGGGTTCGGCCCAGTCCCGACTGGGTGGTGGCGCGGCTCGGCTGATAGATGCGGGCGGTCATCGGTCGGCGTCTCCGGAGCAAGAAGGTCGGCGGCTGAGCGCCAGCGATAGCCAATGCGCAAGTTGGTCGGGGCGAGAGGATTCGAACCTCCGACATCCAGTACCCAAAAC
>JBAWVF010000343.1:0-2678 GCA_037147415.1 Rhodospirillaceae bacterium
CTGCCGTTCGATATCCCCTTGTGACAACATTTTACACGTATCATCAGGCTACCCGAGGACTACCCGAGGACTACCACTGGCAGCCTTTTACGCCGCCCGCAGCGCCACCACGGCGCCGCTCCCGTGGCCTACTTTCTCTCCGGCGCTCTCAACACACGCCGAATTCTGCCGGTGCCAGTTCCAGGTCCGGCCGTTCACCCGATTGCCCTGTGCGTTCCGAGACACTCTGTTGCTCCGGAGAGCCTGGGGCTGTTACCTTGTCGGTCACCAATCCAGGCCGCAGCAGCCGGTTGGGTGCGCCGTTCTCTCAATGGTCGCGGTTTTTCTCGGAGCGAATATCATGACGAACGTCAGGGCGGAACAAGGCGGTGATCTTCTTGCCGGCCGGCGGGTCTGGGTTGCCGGGCATCGCGGCATGGTTGGGGCGTCTCTCTGCCGGCGTCTGGCCTCCGAGCCCTGTGAGGTGCTGACCGTCGGGCGCGACCGGGTCGACCTGCGCCGTCAGGCCGAAGTGGAAGCCTGGATGGCCGAGACCCGGCCCGAGCTGGTCTTTGTGGCCGCCGCCACCGTCGGCGGCATTCACGCCAACAGCACCCGCCCGGCCGAGTTCATCTATGATAACGTGATAATCGAGGCCAACATCATCGACGCCGCTTACCGGCTGGGCGTGCGCAAGCTGCTGTTCCTCGGCTCATCCTGCATCTATCCGCGCGAAGCGCCGCAGCCGATGACCGAGGCTGCGCTGCTGACCGGGCCGCTGGAGCCAACCAACCAGTGGTACGCCATCGCCAAGATTGCCGGCATCAAGCTGTGTCAGGCCTATCGCCGGCAATATGGCTGTGACTTCATCTCGGCGATGCCGACCAACCTCTACGGGATCGGCGATAACTTTGACTTGGCCAACAGCCACGTGCTGCCGGCGCTGATGAGCAAGATCGACCAGGCCAAGCGCAGCGGGAGTCCGACCGTCGAGATTTGGGGCTCCGGCTCGCCCCGGCGGGAATTCCTGTTCAGCGACGATCTGGCCGACGCTCTGGTCTTTTTGATGCGCACCTATTCGGATGAAAGCCACGTCAATGTTGGCACCGGCACGGAGGTCACCATCCGCGAGGTTGCCGAATTGCTCGTCGAGATCATCGGCTATCAGGGACGCTTCCTGTTCGACAGCAGCAAGCCCGACGGCGCACCACGCAAGCTGCTGGCCGCCAGCATTCTCGCCGAACTTGGCTGGCAGCCAAAGACCCCGTTGCGGGAGGGCCTGCAACAAACCTACCGATGGTTCCTCGAAACCCCCCATGCCCGCGGCCGTAACTAAGGCGACCGATGCCGCGCTCGCCCAGATCGGCCTGCACGGCGTCGCGCCGGTCGACCTGCACCACGAAGGTGTGGAAGGTGTTGCACTCGATGTCCCGGCAGGGGGACACGAACACCGAGGCCGGATCCGCGCAGGATGGCACGGGTCTCGCCGCTGTCGGCCTGCCACAGCCGGACGGTGCCGTCGCTGCCGGCCGAGGCGAGGCTGCGGCCGTCGGGCGTGAAGGCGCAGGCCATCACCCCGCCGGCATGTCCGGTCAGCACCGTGAGGCGGGCGGTTTTGGCCGGCGGCTGATCTCCACCACGCCCAACGTTTCCCCAGCGGCGAAATGTTCGGTCGCCTCGATCGTTCCTGAACCCGGGATACTCACCATGGCTGCCTCCGCATAACAATGTGTCTGGAGGATAAAATACAACCTATACGTACTTACGACGTCGTAAGTCGGTCTCTCCGCCCGTCGTCATTCTAGCCGCCGGCATGGGCACCACGTCATGGGTAGAACGCTCCGTTCAGGACGCCAGGTCCGCAAGGGGGTCGGCTGGCATCACCACATGGCCATGTAGTGATGATCGCCCCGCTGTTCATGGCGGAGGAACGAGCCGCCCAGCCGATCGCCGACGAGGCGTCGTTAACCTGAGTTCGGAGCCCTGTGGGACCAGCGTGCGGGGTTGCCAAGGCCCGGACGAAGCCGCTACAGTGAATCGCCTGATCAATCCAATTGGATATACAGGCCGGTGGCGGCGGAGCGAAGCAGGGTGTCGCGCGTGACACGGACGATCGTCTTGATGAAGGGTTGCCACTCGGTTTCGGCCAGTGCGTCACCGGCGGAAAAGACCTCCACGGTGCGATCCTCCTGGCGGGAGCGGCCTTTCGCAACGACAAGCCAAACGCGCCGTTCAGGCGAACCAGATGAGGAATGATACCGGCGAGCGTTGCCCCCGACTCACCGTGGGGGATTCCCAAGGGGAACGATCCGTGATTCCCTCGTCGTGAGCGACGAAGGGGGTGAAGATGGGAGCCGCGTTACCGATCCGGGTCGATTTGAGTGCCGACAATCTGCGTGCCCTGGCTCGTAATGAGAAGGATGGGCGAGCTGCGTTGCGGATGCTTGCGCTTGCCCATGCGCTTGATGGGTTGGGGCGGGCGGAGGCAGCGCGTCTTGCCGGGATGGACCGCCAAGCTTTGCGCGACACGGTGGTTCGCTATAACGCGGAAGGGGTCGCGGGCCTTTACGACCGTGTGCCACCTGGTCGCTTGCCCTGGCTTGGGGCATCGGAACTGGCCGAGTTGAAGCAGGCGATCCTGAAACGGCCTGACCTGGAACGGGATGGTCATGTGGAGTGGACCTTGCCGGCGCTGTGCG
>JBAWVF010000344.1:0-2634 GCA_037147415.1 Rhodospirillaceae bacterium
GAGACAAGCGCAGCCATAATCTGGCTGCCGCCGTGAAAGGTTTTCAGGCTCTCAGTCAATAATCCCGAGGTTCGATGATGGCATTCGCGGTAGGATCAAGGCCGTCTACCGGATGCCATCTCTTCCAGCCTTCTATTTACGCCCTTTCGTGACGGCCCGCGTGCCGGCAGTATGGCTCGGGAAAATTTGCGCATACCCTATGTTGCGGGTTATCCTGGCGACGGAATTCGGTTCCGGGGTATGCTAAACGTGCCGGGTGGCACGGAACCGTGCTCTGCACCTGTATCACCCGGTTCGAGGAGGCTCATGTGCGTGTTCACATAACGTCTGATGCCTGCGGGGCCGGATCGGCGCGACTTCTGGTGGGGGCCGGGAGCCCATGACGGCACGGAGCATCCTGCAAAAGATTGCACGCCTTCAGGCTGGTGGAAAGCCGCGCGTCCTGGACCTTTTCGCCGGATGCGGCGGCCTCTCTCTGGGGCTTTACGCTGCCGGCTTCGATGTGCGGGCGGCGTTGGAGCTTGACCCCGATGCCGTACGCTCCACGGCGTGAACTTCCATGGCGGCGCGGCCGACCATTCAGGTGCCCGTGATATCATCACCACCCATCCCGAGCAGTTGGCGCAGGAGTTGGCGCTCGGGCCGGTTGCCGGCGCGTTCGATGTCATTGTCGGCGGCCCGCCGTGCCAAGCTTTCGCACGGGTCGGGCGGCCCAAGCTGCGCGAGATCGACGCCCATCCCCAGGCCTTCAAGTACGATCCGCGGGCGCGGCTCTATCAGGAATATCTGCGTTACGTCGATGCCTTCAAGCCGTTGGCCGTGCTGGTGGAAAACGTCCCCGACGTGCTGAATCACGGCGGACAGAACATCGCGGAGGAGATTTGCGAGGTCCTGGAGGCCAAGGGCTATGTCTGCGGCTACACGCTGTTGAACGCCGTATTTTTCGGCGTGCCGCAGATGCGCGAACGGATGTTTCTGATCGCCCTGCGGCGGGAACTCGGGCGGCAGGTCGTTTTTCCCGCGCCGACCCACTGGGCCGTCCTGCCGCCGGGGTATGAGGGATCACGAGCCGTCGCCCTGAACGTCCTCAACGGGCTTGTCGGCGAAGCTCACCACTACATCGACCCGCCTGCCGCGCGACCGCATCTGCCGGGGGCGGTGACGGCCGAGCAGGCGGTCCATGACCTTCCGCCGATTTTCGCCCGCCGGCAGCTCGCGTCCGGCGAACTGAAGCGCGGAGCCCGCCGGTTCGACCAGCCGCTCCCGTATCCGCGCCTGCGCAGCCTGTCCGCTTTCGCCCGGCAGATGCGCTCCTGGCCGGGATTCGAAGTCCCGGCCGAAGGCCTGCGGGACCATGTTATCCGTTACCTGCCGCGCGATTACGAGCTGTTCGCCCGCCTGAACCCCGGCGACCAGTATCCCCAGGCCCATCAGCACGCCTTGACGATGCTGGCGGAGCGCATCGCTCAGTTGCGCCAGCGGGGCCAGATCATCCGCGAAGGGTCGGCCGAGTACATACGTCTGCGGGACGCCATCGTTCCTCCATACGACGCCGGAAAATTCCCCAACAAGTGGCGCAAGATGTGGCGCGACCAGCCGGCTCGCACGCTGATGGCGCATCTCGGCAAAGACAGCTATAGTCACATTTACTACGACAGCGAGCAGGCCCGCACGATTTCGGTACGCGCGGCTGCGCGGCTGCAATCCTTTCCGGACGGTTTCGTTTTCAGCGGGACAATGAACCCGGCCTTCCGCCAGATCGGAAATGCTGTGCCGCCGCTGATGGCGAGGGCACTGGCGGAAACAATCATGTCGGCATTAAAGTATGACCTTGTTGGGGAATACCATGAATTTGAAGCAGCGAACGGATGACTTTGAAAAGGCAGCTCGAAAATTCTTCGAGGTTAAGAAGCCCAACGAATTTAAGAGAAACTTTGGCGTCTCGAATGGCGCAAGAGTAATTGAAGGGGGGCTTCAGCTCGGGGTTTCTAACCTTGAAAAATTTGGAAAGTGGGCCGAGCAGTTTGTGCTTGGCGTCGTCATTAGGTTTCCGCCTGAGGATGAAATATATTTCACAATCTAGGTAAAAGACGACATTAATAATTTATTCTCGCGCTTGGATAAAATGAAGGGCATTGGCGCTTCCCAAAAAAGTGTAGGGAGTGCCCAAAGCAGTGCAGGCGGTGATGAAAAAGAAGACGATGAGACGGAGGTCGACGACGACATTAATGGCGAGAGCTTAGGCGATGGTGAGTTAAAATATTCCACACGGAACAATCTAGTCGTCTTGGATTTGTCGCCTGGGGCTAAGATTTATCTTCGCAATAAAGGTTTTTGGGACTCCCTAAATATTGATCTTTCCGGAGCTGGTCCAGCCGTACTTATCGATAGCGCAGTTCTCACCATCTGGCCTCCGGCTGCGTCGGCACGACGGAGCCTTCTGGCTCGCGAATTCGTTGGATACCTCGGCAATCTGATTGGCCGTGAAAAAGTCCATGAACTCCAGATATGGGCCGATGCCAGCACGGTCAGCAAGGATACGGCGCTGGCGCAACCGGTGGCTTGACGCGGCGGTTAGTGACAGTGTCGGCGACCGTCTTGCCGATTTGCCCCGGCCGGGCGCTCCGCCGACCT
>JBAWVF010000345.1:0-2611 GCA_037147415.1 Rhodospirillaceae bacterium
CTTACAGCTACCAAAACGAGTCAAAGTGCTGTGTATCTCTACCGAAGACCCTCTCTTTGCATTGCTTTGTAGCCGACTTGTTCTCTAATTTATTAGACTGATTGCGATGCGGGATAATAATATTAAATAGTCTTCTCCAGAATCCTTCTGACACTAAAGCCCCTTGCGCGGCTATACGGCCATCAGCGCCATCTAAACTTTCTAAAGGAATAGATTTTGTGGTATGCCTCAACGGGGTTTTGCTGGATATTCTGATTCGTGCCGCAGTCGCCCTAACGCTATTCGGATATTTCTCGATAAACTCCTGATAATGTTTTGCGGTTGCCTTCGCAACAGCATACTCCCACGCTTCATCTTCTGTTTGAGCGGAAATCGTGCTATCTGGATTTGTTGTCATTATTGCCAACCTACTGCGAAGGTTATTCATCCAGTCATCTACGGATCACAAGTTCGACCACCAATACCATACCCATCCATAACTACCAAATCATAAACTCACGATCAACGCCGTTATCCAGCCAAATACGGAACCGGCCGGCCAGCCCAGATCGGCCGGTCGGTTCCACCATCCACTCACTCACTTCACCAATTTCGGCACCGGCTTCGCCACGGTCGTCGGCACCGTTGCCCGACTTCCGCCGCTTGACTGCGGCCGGCAGCTTGGCCGGAACCCCGGTTCTGGCCAGCGGCTCGGGCTCCACCCTGACCGTGACCGGCTTTGCCCCGAATGCGGTCGGTGTGCTCAAAGCGGGCGACCTGATCCAAACCAGCCCCGGCCGCGCCCATCTGGTCTTGGCCGATGTCAGTGCTGGTTCCAACGGGACCACCGGCTTCAAGGTGGCGCCGCGCCTGCGCGAACCGGTCACCGTCGGGCCGCTGGTCACCAATAACTGTCGGGTCAGGATGCGCCTGATGACCGACGACGCCGGGGCCAACCAGACGGTAGCACCGGTCAAGTCTTCCTATCAGATCGATTTGTGCGAGGTTTTACCATCATGAACACTTGTCTTTGGCCGTCCGAGATCAGGCCGGTTGAACAGGTGTTTTACGTTGAGACCCTGACCGCCCGCTTTGCCGCCACCATGACGGCTCAGGTCGATGTCGTCGAGCGGCCGGGCGCGCTGTGGCGGGCGGAACTCACCATCCAGGCTTTGCCCGAGCAGGCCAGACGGCTTGACGGTTTGCTGGCCTCGGGCGGCACCACGCTGTTGCCTTTGTTCGGCAAGCAGAGCGGGCACGGGGTGGGGCCGAGTTTTATCGGCTTCTCGGAGGAAACGGGGGCGACCCGGTTCGACGATGACACTCTTTATAGTGACGGCTTCGGTTTCACCGAGGGCTCCGTCACCATTTCGGTGATTGGGGGTTGCTTGTCGAAACTGGCACTCGGCGGTTGCCGGCCGGGCAGTGTCGCCTTGACCGTCGGTGATCTGATCCAGACCTCGTCCGGCCGGGCGCACATCATTACCGCCATCGAACCGGCCGACAATAACGGTATCGCGCTTTGCACCCTGGCGCCGCCGCTGCGGGTGCCGCCCGTGCTCGGGATTCCGGTCCTCAACAACGCGCGGATCGCGATGACCCTGGTCGGTGGCGACGCGGCCGATGGTGCGACCGAGCCGCCAACCCGGACCAGCTATCGTCTTGCTTTCGAGGAGGACTTGTCATGGCCGATCGCCTGACCGGGGCCGCTGCCGCCGAGCCCTATAAGAGCGTGGTGCGCCCGGCCTTGCTGGTCGAGCTTCAGTTCGGCTCCGGAACGGTGCGGGCGTGGTCGGGCGTCGGGTCGCTTTCCTGGAACGGGGTGACCTGGGCCGGGGTCGGCTTGCTCGGCCGGGTGTCGACCGTCGAGGAAACGCTTGAACTCAAGGCGGCCGGGGCGTCGTTTCAGCTTTCCGGTATTCCGTCCGAGTTGGTCACCCCGGTTGTTTCGGAGCCGATTCAAAGCCGGCCGGCTTTGCTCTGGCTTGCTTTCTTCGACGAGGATTGGGCGATCGTGCCCGATCCGGTGCTGTTGTTCCGGGGCCGGATGGATACCGTCGAGATCGCCGACGGCGGCCCCATCGCGACCATTACTTTGTTCGCCGAAAGCCGGCTGCGCGATTTGGAACGGGCCAGGGTCCGGCGCTACACGGACGCTGATCAGCAGGCCGAGTACCCCGGCGATCTCGGCTTCAGTTTCGTTCCGGCCCTGCAAGAAATCAACATTTGCTGGGGCCGGGCGCCTTGAGGCTTCCGGATTGGCCGGCTCGATTGGACCGGTTCCTGGCCGAGCGCCGCGACCGGCCCTTCGCCTGGGGCGGCAACGATTGCTGCCTGTTCGTGCTCGACTGGATTGCCGAGGCGACCGGCACCCGGCCGTTCGATCCGCGCGGGCAGTATCACGACCAAGCCGAAGCCGCCGCCTTGCTGCGCAAACACTGGAACACCGACGATTTGACCCTGGTTGCCACCGACTTGCTCGGGCAACCGCTGGCCACGCCCTTGCTGGCGGGCCGGGGCGACGTGCTGGCGTTTCAGCGCGACAAAGGCGTCTGGCTCGGGCTTTGCGTCGGCTCCCAAGGTGTCGCGGTCGGCCGGCGCGGGTTGGTGACTTTGCCGCTTTCGCTTGCAA
>JBAWVF010000346.1:0-2599 GCA_037147415.1 Rhodospirillaceae bacterium
GGGGACCTCCCGGTCTCAAAAACTCCGCAATCCCGCGCCAGCGTTTAGTTCAATCAGGGTTTCCCGATACCCCGCGCATTCCGCTTGGGGCAGCCATCGCGTTTGTGGTGCGGGGTATCGGGAAGCCCTCCAGATTCCCGTGGCCATAAGGCGTGAATGCGTTGACATTTTGATATTGTAGAACGATGGTTTGCCTAAGAAAACTTAGCGTGGGCGAAAGATATGTTGGGAAACTGGTCCCTTGACGGCAAGGCGATCCTGATCACCGGTGGCACCGGTTCATTTGGCCGCACTATGGTTGAAACGATTATTAAGCGATGGATGCCGCGTCGAGTTGTCATTTTTTCGCGAGATGAGATGAAGCAGTATGAGATGGAACAAGCATATCCGACTGCATACCACAAGTACTTGCGTTATATTATTGGAGATATTCGCAACCTGGAGAGGCTTGAAATGGCCATGCAGGACATTGATTATGTCGTCCACGCAGCGGCACTCAAGCACGTGCCAATCGCCGAGTACAACCCCTTCGAGTGCATAATGACAAACATTTTCGGCACAGAGAATGTTGTGCGGGCAGCCTTGCATGCCAAGGTAAAGCGTGTGGTAGCTCTATCAACCGATAAGGCTGTTAGTCCAATAAACCTCTATGGCGCCAGCAAGCTAGCAGCGGAAAAAGTCTTTATTGCGGCGAATCACTTAGTGGGCAAACGCGAGACACGCTTTAGTATTGTTCGATACGGCAATGTATTGGGATCACGCGGCAGCGTTCTGCCTTTGTACCGTAGGCTTATCGCTGAGGGAGCAGACAGCTTGCCGATCACTGATTCACGCATGACCCGATTTTGGATTACGTTGCCTCAAGGGGTAGACACGGTGTTTCGCGCTATTGCCACGATGACCGGGGGAGAGATTTACATTCCCCGGGTTCCGAGCATGCGCATGGTCGATCTGGCCCGGGCGTTGGCGCCTGACCTACCGCTTAGATTTGTCGGCATCCGGCCGGGTGAGAAACTTCACGAGACGCTGATCACCAACCACGAGGCGCCGATGACCATGGTTAACCGGGTCTCCGGCCATTACGTGATCCTGCCTGTATTCCGTGGTTGGGAGCCTGGGGTGCCCGAACTGCTACAGGATCCGCTCGATCCGGTGGCACCTGAGTTCAGTTATACCTCCGACGACAACAACCACTGGCTTGATGAGGGTGCGTTACGCACCCTGCTTGCCTCAGAATGAGGGAAAAGATGACGTCGTTCTTGCCTTATGGACGACACCTAATCGAGGAGGACGACATTGCAGCAGTGGTTGCGGTGCTCCGCGGTGAGACTTTGACTGGCGGTCCCACAGTGGCGGCATTCGAGCAAGCACTTGTCGCTGCGACTGGGGCTGGCCATGCCATAGTATGTGGAAATGGCACAGAAGCCCTACATCTCGCGGCACTGGCGGTGGGACTCGGGCCAGGTGACCGAGCGCTGGTACCAGCGATCACTTTTCTTGCTACCGCTAACGCTGTCCGTGCCTCTGGTGCCGAGGTAGTGTTCACCGATGTCGACCCCGAGAACGGCTTAATTACCGCCGAGACCGCCGCGAGGGCAGCGGCGCGGGCCGGAGGACCGATCAAGGCGGTTTTCCCGGTTCATCTGGCCGGACAGTTCGGTGATCTCCCCGCGCTGGCAGCGCTAGCCGAGACGCATGCCTGGGCGGTGGTTGAAGACGCCTGCCACGCACTCGGCAGCCGCTACTCATTGGTCGGTGGTCTCACCGGCCATGTTGGAGATGGGCGCTGGAGCACTTGTACGGCGTTTTCTTTTCATCCGGTTAAAACCGTGGCTATGGGCGAGGGAGGCGCGGTCACAACAAGGGACAGCGCGCTAGCTGCCAGAATCGCGCGGCTTCGCAACCATGGTGTGGTCCGTGATCCAGCAAATTTTCAGGAACCGTCCCAGGCTTTTGCTTCGGACGGGAGGGCCCATCCCTGGTACTACGAGATGGCTGAACTAGGTTTTAACTACAGAGCTTCGGATATTCATGCGGCCCTCGGAATCAGCCAATTAGCTAAACTAGGGCGATTTGTCGCCCGTCGGCGAGTGCTGGTTGACCGCTATGACGCTTTGCTAGCCCCCCTGGCACCCCTGGTTCGCCCACTAAGGCGCACCCAGGGCGTCGATGCGGCGTGGCATCTTTACATCGTGCTGGTCGAATTCACCGCATTGGGCCTGAGTCGGGACACGGTAATGGAGCGGTTGCGTGCGGCCGGTGTTGGCTCGCAGGTCCATTACATCCCAGTACCCTGGCAACCCGCTTACCGACGCTGCCAGTCAGTTCCGCCGCTGCCCGGAGCCGAGCAGTACTACGCCAAAACACTATCATTGCCGCTGTTTCCGGCAATGACTGATGGTGATGTCGAGCGGGTAGTGACCGAACTCGCTACCGCGTTAACCCCGTTGGCGTGATGGCCCCCCTATTCAAGCGCTAGGGCATGCACACAAGTATGGCCCCTCGGTGTATCTGGTAAAATAAATTCAACCCATTCCTGTATGTGATGGGGCCTGGCGGCCTTGACGAGCGGTACCCATTCCAGCCACCGAGCCTTGCG
>JBAWVF010000347.1:0-2584 GCA_037147415.1 Rhodospirillaceae bacterium
GTTTAGCTTTGCTGCCATCAATGGCTATCCGCTGGTTGTCAGTTGCGGCACACCGCTGGCCGTTGTTCTCAGCTCTTGGTACGATACCGTCTTATTGGTAGCGTCTTTGATCGTCTTTGGACTCGTCACCTACTTTTACCTCGGGTCACGCGGCCTTCGACAAACTGAGGAACTCATTGAGAGCGAGGCGCGCAGCCGATCCTTCCTGCGCCATGCCAGCGATGGCATCCATATCATCGATACTCAGGGCAATATTATCGAAGCCAGCGACTCTTTTTGCCGCATGCTTGGCTACACACAGGGCGAGATGATGGGCCTGAACGTCATCGATTTTGATGCGCAGGTCTCACCCGCCATGGTCGCTGACACTATCGCGCGGTTGTTAGAGAGCCACGAGGTCATGGCCTTCGAAACCCGTCATCGGCGCAAGGATGGCGGTATTTTCGATGTCGAGGTCACCCTTTCCGCGATGGAGCTGAGCGGCCAGTCTGTGATCCACTGCTCGTCGCGCAATATTACCGAACGGAAACAAGCTGAGGAGAAAGTGCTGGAAGCCAGTCGAGCGGCCATCGCCGCCAACCGGGCAAAAAGTGAATTTCTCGCGATGATGAGCCACGAACTTCGAACCCCGATGACCGGGGTCATTGGCATGGCCGATTTTCTACGTGATACGCCGCTCAATAAAGATCAGAAAACTTACGTCGATACCATCCGATCATCGGCAAAGATACTCCACTCCGTCTTGAACGACGTATTGGATTACTCAAAGATTGAGGCAAACAAGCTAACCCTTGAAACCGTGGAATTTGACGCTGTTCAGGTAGCGGTCGAATCTGCCCGGCTCTTCTGGTCGAAAGCGGAGGAAAATGGGTGTACCATGTCCATGGATTGGGGAGATCAGCCGTCTTTGTCGGTGAAGGGAGACCCCATTCGGATTAAGCAAGTGCTCGGCAACCTGATTAGCAACGCCGAAAAGTTCACCAAAAACGGTGAAGTGATCGTTCGTGTGCGGAATCGTGAGGAGGGCGACCGCCTGCGCCTTCGCTATGAAGTCGAGGACACGGGAATTGGGATATCGGATGCGGATATCGCCCGGCTCTTTGTACCCTTTGTCCAGGCTGGCGACGGAACCGCACGGAAGTATGGTGGCACGGGGCTTGGGCTCTCGATTTGTAAGCGCCTCGTGGAGTTGATGGGCGGTGAGATAACGGTCTCCAGCCAGTTGGGGCGGGGTTCGATCTTTTGCTTCACCTGTCTGGTCGAGAAAGCCGCGCCTGCGGAGCAGGTGACCGCCCCTCCTCTCGTTATGCGTCCAACGGAGCCGCTAGACATATTGGTGGCGGAAGACAACCGCGTAAACCGGCTGGTGATAAAAACCGGCCTTGAGCAACGGCGCCATAAAATTACGATGGTCGAGAATGGTGTCCAGGCGCTTGCAGCCGCCTCATCTCACCGGTTTGACGTCATCCTGATGGACATTCAAATGCCGGAAATGGATGGCGATGAAGCAACGCGCCAAATCCGGATGCTCTCCCCTCCTTACTCAGACGTACCCATTGTCGCTTTGTCGGCCGATGCAATTTCGGAGCGGCGAGCCGCTTATATGAGGGCTGGCCTAACACATTTCTTGACCAAACCGATTGAATGGAGCGAGGTTGATGCTGTCTTGTCTAGAATCCAAGGGTGGACGGCCACTCGTGAACAAAATATTGCCAGGATTGATTTATATCCATCACAATTTGAAAGCGTTTCTCTTATTGATAATCAAACTTTCAGTGGAGTTATCGATGTTTTTAACAAGTCGCAAATCGCTGATTTCATAAATGATATAACGACATGCTGCTCTGAGGAGCTTCGGGAAATTCTGTTGGCACTAAACCAGGGAGATGTCACAGGAGTTCATCGCTATGCTCATGCAATCTACGGCATGTTTATTAATATTGGTGGAATTCGCGCTGCCGCATGTGCAAAGCAAATCAACAATAACGACAACTTAGATAATCTATATGAACTTTACTCACAGCTTCGCGTGACAATACGAGATACTATTATGGAATTTTCTATAATTTGCGATGTTCGCACAGCAGGCGGTCTTGAAAATATGTTAGGGATTTCCTAATGATTCTTTAAAATCATAAAGCCTTCGGACTTGTTGGATTGGCTGTCGTGGGGATACCGGTATTCACCAGCGTCCAGTAGGGTCATCCAGGGTGATCACCATCATGGGCTATCGTTGTAACAGGTTTCTGGACGGGGCGATTGGCCTGACGCGGCAGGGCCGCCATTGTGCGCTGTGGCCTCACAGGCTATCCTACCGTTAGGAACCCTGGACCAGACCGTAAATGACCGAGCCGACCCAACCACACGACAAGCTCTTCAAGGGCCTACTCGACCAGCCCGGAACGGCTGGTGCCCTGCTTCGTGAACGGTTGCCAGCCGATGTCGCCTGCCTTCTTACCGATGATCCGCCTGAATTAATCGATGGTGAGTTCATTGATGAAGCCTTACAGGGCAGTCAAAGTGATCGTCTGTTCCATGCCTATCGGGTTAACGCACACACCCACTAGATGTTGTGTGCTTCCAG
>JBAWVF010000348.1:0-2577 GCA_037147415.1 Rhodospirillaceae bacterium
CCCGTTCAAATTTCCGAATTCCTTCCGCTATAGGCAGGGGATACGGACTTTCCGAATAACACTGTAATATCAATGGTCAGATTTTCGCTCGGTTTACACTTTTATGGCTGTGGAATTGAAAGCTTTTTGAAAGTGACACCGCTATCCGGAGGAAACTTCGAACTTTCTCCGATTTGGCCGTTCTCGAGAAAGCCGGGACCGACTCCGCCCCGGCATTCTTCCTCTGGAAGCTTTTGGTGTCTATCAATGGGGCAAGTCCGACCCGAAGATATCTGTGAAACCCTTGGCATCAAGAATGCGGTCGAGCCACTCGTCAAGTTGGTCGCCATTCGCTGCTTGGATGAGCGCCTCGACGTTTGACGGAAGTGTCTTGAATTTGCGCTGTAGCAGGCGGCGAAACGTCACGGCCTTGCCCTTGGTCTCCCCCTCAGCACGGCCCTCGGCCATCCATTCTTTAGCGGCGATCGATAGCATTTGATCCTCCCATTCGGGTTTGACTTTGCGGATGATGGTGCGTAGCAGCGGCGGATTGACGTCCGGGTAAACCGTGGTCGCATAAACCACCAGCATGCTGAATAACGACGGCAGATCACGAGCGTCGGTGAAGGCTTGTACCAATACCGCCTCGGTGTCCCCGTCCTTGTGAGAATATTTGAGCGCGAGCAAGCCAGCGCGCAAGGGTGGGTAAGCCGATAGCTGCGCGTTCGGGATCGGGCCGAGATCGACCAGGACGTAGCGAAGATCGGGTTGAGTGGCTTTGATCGCCTCGGGCGCCTTGATCGTGTCGCGCAGTGAAAGCGAGACCTTCCATTCGCTGGCGCCGTGATAGACCACCAGTGGCAAGATCGGCGGCAGAGTCCGCAAGGCTTCGGCTCTTCCACCCGCCCAACGCAGCCATATCCGGGTCATATAACCCAGTAATTGCAAGATAATACCCTGATCGGGCGTGCTCTTGTGGTCGATCAGCACATATAGAAAAACTTCACCACCATTCTTAAGCATGGCCTTGAACAGACGATCACTTTGACTGCCTTGTAAGGCTTCATCAATGAACTCACCATCGATTAATTCAGGCGGATCATCGGTCAGCAGGCAGGCGATATCAGGAGGCAACCGTTCACGAAGCAAGGCACCAGCAGTGCCCGGCTGATCGAGCAAACCCTTGAACAATTTGTCGTGCGGTTGGGTCGGCTCTGGCATTGAACACGGTCACTTGGCGGAACAGGTGGATTGAGTATGGCCCGATCGGCGCTGCGAGTCCACCGCAGCATAATGTCGTCACGTCTCTTCCCCGGCGACCATGATGGCCGCGTCTGGTTCGAAGTCCAGCAGCGAGTTGATCTCCTCCCGGGTGAGCATGCGCGGCTCAGGCAGAGTCAGAAGCCAGGGATGACCTCGGGAGCGATGCCGTCCAAGTTGTCCAGGGTGAAGGAGCCATCGGATTTAACGTGCAGGGAGCGATGCACGCGCGCCGAAGAATACTGGCCGGACTTGCAGTTGTGCTTCCACCAGATTGCAGTCAAAACCGCCATGCTGCCCTCGGGCCGGGCGGATGAGGCGTCATTCTCGAACAGCTTGGGCAGGATCGCCTTGATGATTTCGGCATCGTCGTCGCTGAAGCCGGTGCGTTCCGCCAGTTGCGGATTGATGCTGCCGAAAGTGACGTAAACACTGTCGTCAACGCGGTGCTTCCAGCCCATGGTGTCCTTACCCCGCTTACTGCCGTCGCCTTCGCCGCTAACGCTTTTGGTGATCTGGGTGCTGGTAATCGAGACCGGTTCGATGCTGAACGCCGACTGGATGGTCAGCGGCCCGCGGATGGGGATCGACACACCGTCGGCATCTTTGCTATCGGCATCTTTGGTCTTGCCGAAGGCGAAAAGCTGACCGAAGGCGCGCACATCGAACCATTTGGCGCAGGCCGCCTTGGCGGTGGCGTCGCGACTGGTCTTCTTGATGTCAAAAGCATTCTTACCCAGACCGAATTCAGCGGATTCCGCGCGTTCCTTCAGGTGTTTCATGCCATCGACCTTGCGGTCGTCGGATTGCACGAAGATTGCCTGTCCGCTTTCCTGCAAGCGGTCGCGCAGTTTGCGCTTCAGGCAAACGTCCGAGATTTCTCCGATACCGTCATAGGTGACGCGCGGACGGTTGCCATCAAGCGGGTTGCCGTTAGGGTTTGCGTTTTTGACAGAAAGGATTAATGCAAAGTCGATTTTATGGTGCAGAGAGGTCATGCCTTGTCTCCTTCGGCATCGGTGGCGTTTTCGGCGCCGGGTTTGTACCGGAAATCGAGGCGCTGGCAGTGGTAGCCCAGCAGAAACTCGGGGCTGAGGCGGCGGCTGTCGTCGGTGAAATCATCAGGCTGGAACAAACCGATCACTTCGTCGAGCAAATCCTTGCGGATTTTCAGCAGGCCGGGCTTGCTGCTCTGCAACCGCTTCAGGTAGGGATCAAGAGCAAGCTCAATGGTCCGCCAAGCAGAAGAAGGCCGCTCGGCAAAATGCTGCATCAAGCGCTCGGCGTGCCGCAGGCCGGTGAAATCGCCACCGCAGGCCGGCCTAAAGCGCCACCCCG
>JBAWVF010000349.1:0-2561 GCA_037147415.1 Rhodospirillaceae bacterium
GGTGATGAGCTGGGAAAGGAGAACCTCCGCCGGGCAAGGTCTTTCCGGCATGCGGCCTCATGTAACACCCACCTTTCCGCCCACAACCAGAGTTCCAAGTCACGGCCGTGAGGGTTGCCCTCGCATTCCCACAATCGGCGGGCCGCCTCCCTGACCATTGTCTCATGACTGGCCATGATCAGATTCTCCGTGGTTCCGGCACCCCGCACGGCCGTAACAATCCATCGAGGCCTTCAATAATGGCCCCTGCTCCCGTGTTAGAAGAGCGCTGCATGTGATCGTGCAAAGTGGGCTATCGTCGCATTGGCATCGCAGTGAGGTGGACCCCGTCGCTTGGACAGCGGGGAGGCGGAGTTAAGAGAGAGTCCCGCCTGGGTCTTCTACGCGACCACCCGCACAGCGGGCGGCATCTGCTTACTTTCTACCACCTTTTCAAATCCATTTATATAAACCTTTGGCTGCTGTTGTTGGGCCTGTGGAGATGTGGGCGAAGGCGAGCATTTCCCCGTTTTTCCGGTCTTGGCCGGGAACACGGGGGAAGCGCAGTCGTTCGGCGAAGCCGATCGTCCACATATCCACAGGCCGCCCTCGAACGTTTCGCGCGGCGTGCGGTAGCCCAGTGCTTGGTGCGGCCGCTCATTGTTATAGAACGCCAAATAGTTACCGATCCCGGCCCGCGCCTCGGCCACCGTTGCGTATGCCTTGATGAACACCTCCTCGTACTTCACGCTCCGCCATAGGCGTTCGATGAAGATGTTGTCCATGAAGCGGCCTTTGCCATCCATGCTGATCTTGATGCCTTCGCGCTTCAGCACGCCTGTGAAGTCGTGGCCGGTAAACTGGCTTCCTTGGTCGGTGTTGAAAATTTCGGGGCGACCATGCCGGGAAATCGCCTCCTCCAGAGCCTCAACGCAGAAGTCGGCATCCATTGTATTGGACAGCCGCCACGCCAATACCATTCGGCTTGCCCAGTCCATGATGGCGACTAGATATAGAAAGCCGCTTCGCATCGGAATATAGGTTATGTCAGCGCACCAAACATGATTTACGCGGTTGATAATAACGTTGCGCAGTAGGTACGGAAATATCTCATGGTCAGGGTGTTTTTTGCTGGTATTAGGCTTCTGGTAAATTGCTTGTATTCCCATTAGCCGCATCATCCGCTGCACGCGCTTGCGATTTGTTGGATGCCCCTGACGCTCCAGCATCTCCACCATCCGCCGAGAGCCGATGAACGGCGTCTTCAGGTACTGCTCGTCGATGCGCCGCATCAGCGCAAGGTCGGCGGGGGCCATCGGCACTGGCCGATAATAAACCGACGAGCGCGCCAGATCGAGCAACCGACACTGACGCACGACCGATAGCGACGGGTGCCCACGATTGACCATGGACAGCCGCGCCGGGCGCCTCATAGCTTTGGCCTCCGTTGCAAAAAATCCCGCTCCACCGTCAGCTCGCCGATTTTCGCGTACAGCTCCGCCAACTTGGCTTCGTCGCACTTGTCCGAGAACGACGGCTTGCCGACCCCGAACAGCGTCCCCGCCCCATCCAGCAGGGCCTTCTTCCACGCGTGGATTTGGCTGGCATGCACGCCGTACCTACTCGACAATTCGGCAATCGTCGTGTCTCCCTTCAAGGCCGCAATGGCAACCTTCGCCTTGAATTCGGAATTGTGCTTCTTGCGAACCTGGCCCATGTCCTGCTCCTGTGATTCTGCCACTTATTGGAGCGGGACTCTCTCTTATCCATGTGTCCAAAATACGGGGGCCACCTCAGGCCAGCGATATGCCGACCCTCGACTTGGCACTCATGATTCTGACTGAGATCGAGCGCCGTCAGGTGATTTCATCCATGCCGGTGACGTAGGCGTCACCCTTGTTCCAGGAGCCTTCGTCGAGTTCCCACTCGGTGTCAGCACTCTCGAGCAGCTTCTCGAAGGCTGCTGTTTCGGCCTGCTCGGGCGTTTCGGCCTCGACCTGGACGATGGTGCTTTCGGTGACGTCGCGGGTGATGATTACGCTGTAGCGGGGCATGGGCGGTCTCCTCATGCCTGAACTTTGTAGGTTCGACCGCGTCCCTCGACCTTCTCGCTGGTGACCTCCAAGCCCAGCTTCTTCTTCAAGGCCCCGGCGATGGCGCCTCTGCAGGTATGCGCCAGCCAGCCCGTGGCCTCCATGATCTCGGCGATGCTGGCGCCCTCCGGTCGCTTCAGCATGGCGATCAGGGCATCCTGCTTGGTGCCGCCGGTGGCGCGCGGCTTGGTCGGCGCAGGATCGGGGGCGAGGCCAAGGCCGGAAATCGCCTGGCCACTCGGGGTGAGAACCTCTACTCCGGCTGCGGCGAGGACATCCCGTAGGGAGAGGTTCCGTTCGGACATTGCCAAGGCCAGCCGCGTGAGGGCCTTTTCCTTGTAATTGAACGACTTCGCGCTGACCGGCTCGCCCGTCAACGTCGTCATGGCGGTAGCGATCTGGGCAACGGTGAGCTTTTCCAGGCCCGCCGGAATAGTCAGGGCGTCCCCATCAGGTGGAGGCGAAATCGCATCCCGTCCCCCGCCGGTG
>JBAWVF010000350.1:0-2548 GCA_037147415.1 Rhodospirillaceae bacterium
CGACTGGAAGCACACAACATCTAGTGGGTGTGTGCGTTAACCCGATAGGCATGACTCATACTAGGCTTATTCTTGCTTAATTCACCATAGTGCTTTACATGCGGTCCATCCCATATATCATTATGTTTGATAATTGAATATTTACGAGCCTTGGCGTAGGGCTCACCCTTTGCAACAGCAGGCGCACCGCGAGCAAAATCCCCTATAGCATTTTTCATCTCCGTAGCGTGATGCGCAGCTATTCTAAGTAGATCACAAAGCTTGCTAATGTCCTGTGAGCATTCAGAGGATTCGGTCAATGTCACTTTTGCAATTTTAGCATCCCTAAAAACTTCTACAACTTTAGTTATCTGGTCAAATAGGTGCTTGTAAAGAGATTCTATATCACCTTGACTTGTCATGGCATTAGATATCCCGAAACAGCTCATTACTTCACAATATGCGCTCAAATCTACGGCTATCATAATACATCGTTAAAAAATCACCGTCATCGTCGACGAACCCAACAATAATATCCAGAGGTTCCTTAAAATAGGGGCTTCCTGAATTATTAGTACTATCAAAAATCGGACTCTCCAAAACGTCAATGACAATCGCAGGTTCGCTATAATTCGGTTTTGTTCTATTTTTAAGGCCCGACTTCCAGGAAACAAGGTCTCCTGGATTAAATTTCTGCTGCTTATCCAGTACTTTGCTATAATTCTCCTTTAGCAACCTGAGCTTCTCATCCGATGTAAGTTCCGACTTAACCTTCTTTCCATCATGAGCCAGCGACAGAAACTGATGCGCCAAAGCCATCTCATCCGTTTCGCCTGCATTCGTCAAAGCGCGGCTATGTGTTCTCTTTGCCATGGAAGCGACTTTCGATCAATCAACTGCGCGGACATCGACCCCACATGGGTCACATCGTAAAGCTTAGGCTCGGCAAACGCAATTAAATTCATTGTCCCATTCTGCGCAACAGCTCCATGGTCTGCCCGTCGGCTTCTCCGCTCGGGATCAGGCCGTGCGTTTGTTGAAACGCCCGGAGCGCGGCGCGGGTCTTGGGACCGGACTTGCCATCGACCGGGCCGAGATAACCGCCCTTGTCGGTCAGCAGGCGCTGGGCCTCCTGCACCGGCGACAGCGCCGCCGCCTTTCGAGCCACCGCCGGAGTTCGGGTGGCGAAGCTCATATGGTTCAGCAAGTCCTCGCTCGGGCAGCCATCGACCGGCAGACGGGCATTGCGCTGGTACGCCCGAATTCCGGCCGTGGTGGCACCGCCGAGCCACCCGTCATTGCGGCCGGGATTGTAGCCCAGTTGCAGCAATTGGCGCTGGATGCCTTCGATGGTCGCGGTTCGCATTTCCGGCAGCAAATCCGGGCAGCGCGCCATAGCCGGTCCGGCAACCGCCAGCACTATCGGAATCAACAGGAAGCCGAGCCGCGGAGTCATGCGCCATCCTCCATCGATTCGACCTGCCCCTTGATCCGCGAGGCCAGGGCCGCTTCAAGGAAACGGTCGATATCACCATCAAGCACCGCCCCCGAATTGGAGGTCTCGACTCCGGTGCGCAAGTCCTTGACCATCTGATAGGGCTGAAGCACATAGCTGCGGATCTGGTGGCCCCAGCCGATATCGGTCTTGGTCGCCTCCAGCGCGGCGGAGGCGGCCTCGCGGATTTTCAGTTCGCGCTCGTACAGGCGGGCACGCAGCATGTCCCAGGCTTTCGCCCGGTTCTTGTGCTGGCTGCGCTCCTGTTGGCACTGAACCACGACGTTGGTCGGCAGATGGGTGATACGCACCGCCGAGTCGGTCTTGTTGATGTGCTGACCGCCGGCGCCGCTGGCCCGATAGGTATCGATCCGGCAGTCCTTTTCGTTGATCTCGACCGTGATCTTGTCGTCGATCACCGGGCTGACCGCGACGCTGGCAAAGCTGGTGTGGCGCCGGGCCTGACTGTCGAACGGGCTGATTCGCACCAGCCGGTGTACGCCCGCCTCGGTCTTGAGCCAGCCGTAAGCGTTGGTGCCCTTGATCTGCACGGTGGCCGATTTGATTCCGGCCTCTTCGCCGCCGCTCTCTTCCAGCCATTCGGTCTTGCAGCCATGGGCTTCGGCCCAGCGCAGATACATGCGCAGCAGCATTTCGGCCCAGTCTTGCGCCTCGGTCCCGCCGGCTCCGGCATTGACTTCGAGGAAGCAGTCGTTGCCATCGGCCTCGCCCGAAAGCAGGCTTTCCAGCTCGAGCTTAGCCGCTTGCGCTTTCAAGGCTTTCAGAGTGCGCTCGGCGTCCTCGGCAACCTCGCGGTCGCCTTCGGCGTCGGCCATCTCGATCAGTTCCAGGCAGTCGGCCAGTTCCTGTTCAAGAGCGCGATAGCCGGTGACCGCGGTTTCCAGGTGAGTCCGTTCACGCATGACAGTCTGAGCGCGCGCCGGATCGTCCCACAGCTTAGGGTCTTCGGATAGGGCGTTTACTTCTTCGAGGCGGATAACGGCGTTATCCCAGTCAAAGATGCCTCCTCAGCAGGGTCAGCGAGTCTCTGATCTCGCTGGCCGCCGCCTCGAT
>JBAWVF010000351.1:0-2542 GCA_037147415.1 Rhodospirillaceae bacterium
TCTGGAAAATACTATATCTAGTGGGTGTGTGCGTCAAGCCGATAGGCATGGAATATTCAACAGCGGACCTTCGACCGCCTTCGTCCGGTGGGGCACGGGTGCACAGACCGCAACGGTCAATGACTTGCCGATCGCCTCGGGCGCCTCGGAGACCTTCGGCAAACTGACAACCCACGATACCATCGCCGCGATCTCCGGCGGCATGGCCACGCTTTACGTCAGCAGCGGCAACCGCGTCTGAGCTGCACGCTTTACCCGGACATTCTCCATGAACCGTCTCTCCGTCGAGTATTGGCCGCTCGAACGGCTGATCCCGTATGCTCGCAATCCGCGCAAGAACGATCATGCCGTCGACCGGATGTGCGCGTCATTCACCGAGTTCGGTTTCCGCGCGCCGATGATGGTGCTCTCCAGCGGCCTGATCGTTGACGGACATCTGCGGCTCAAGGCTGCCCGTCGGCTCGGCCTGGAGGAAGTTCCGGTCGTTCTGGTTGATGATCTGAATGAAACACAGATCAAGGCGCTTCGTCTGCAAATGAATCGCTCCGCAACCTGGGCGGATTGGGATGAAGAACTACGTGACCTGGAAATAGCCGACCTCAGGGAGGCCGACTACGACTTGACCCTGACCGGTTTTAATACCGACGAAATCAGCGCCTTCCTTGCCGGCACCGGTGGCGACGATGACGCGGGTGAAGGTTCCGCCGACGAAGACGCGGCCCCCGAACCGCCGGTTGAACCGGTCAGCAGGCCCGGCGATCTGTGGGTTCTCGGCCGCCATCGGCTTTTGTGCGGTGACGCCACGGTGGCGACCGATGTCGAGCGGCTGCTGGCCGGCACGGTGCCGCACCTGATGATCACAGATCCACCATACGGTGTGTCCTACGATCCATCCTGGCGCAATGAGGCCGGAGTCTCAAGCAGCAGCCGCACCGGCAAAGTCAGTAATGATGATCGCGCTGACTGGCGGGAAGCTTGGGCACTGTTTCCAGGGGAAGTCTCCTATGTTTGGCATGGCGCTGTTCATGCCAAGATTGTGACGGAAAGCCTGGAAGCTTGCGGATTTGTTATCCGCTCGCAGATCATTTGGTCGAAACCGCGATTTGTGCTTGGGCGCGGCGATTATCATTGGCAGCACGAGCCCTGCCTTTACGCCGTGCGCAAGGGCGGTACCGGGCACTGGCAAGGAGCACGCGACCAAGCCACGGTGTGGCCGATCGCGACCGGCGAGGACGATCAAGCGACCGTTCACGGCACGCAAAAGCCGGTTGCCTGCATGCGTCGGCCGATTGAGAACAATTCCGCCGAAGGAGACAGTGTCTACGAGCCGTTTTCCGGCTCCGGGACGACGTTAATTGCCGCTGAACGGTGCAAACGGCGCTGTTTCGCCCTCGAACTCGATCCCCGCTATGTCGATGTCGCGGTCCAGCGCTGGCATAACCTGACCGGTGAGGCCGCCCTGCTCGATGGCGACGGGCGATCGTTCGACGAACTCACCGAAGGCCGAACTGGATAGATGGATTGCAATCTATAAGTTTCACCGGCAGGTTTCAACTTTTGATTGGATTGCGTAAACAGCACCCGCAACAGTATCGCAGCGAGAGAAAGGGCCGATTTCGCCCTTGACTTGTGACGGGTTTTCGGCGCACCGTGCCCAAGCGGTCGAGCAGGGTGCGAGAAACACCCCGCCCGACCTGACCATCTCTTACTGCTTAGGACAGTCGATCATGGCTAATGTGGCTTTTACCACATCTGCGCCATCGTGCGCGCGTTCATCTTCATGGTTTCGGGATGACGGCCCGGGAATCCTTGAGATTCCGGCGATACGAACCTGTCTCGCCCCGGGGATGGATTTACAATCGGGGCGGGACGCTTCTTTTTCGCACAGGGGGCGATCATGAGCCCCCGCCTGCAACGAGCGCTAGAATGCCTCAATCCGGTTTCAGCCCGGTCCACGGCGCGGCGACGGGCCTCCCGAGCAGAAACCCTCTGCCGCAAAGCATTCAAGAGCTTTCCGGGCGTGAATCCGGAAGAAGCGATTAGGCGCACACTATCGGAAAAGGTTCCGGGCCGCTGAGGGTGCGGCCGTGGTTGAGCTTAGTAAAATACACGCACGATTTCTTGAGTATTTGAAGACGCCTGATCTCAGTCTTTCTTCCAAGACGAGACGTTTTCTGTTTCTGCGTCTGCTTGATGCGTTTGAAGAGGGCTTGGCGGCGGGGCGTTTTACTCACAACGGCAAAATGGTCACCACTGTCCCGAACATGATCCCGGACGACGACTCGGCACCTCGAAAGCGGCAAAAGCGCGTTCCCGTGGTCGAAGTCAAAAAGAACCGCAAGGTGAAACCGGGCAAGGTCTGATCGCATTGCCCGGTTCGCCGTGGTTAACCCTCAAGGTGATAAATCCGCTCCGAAGTACCGTTAGGCTTATGCGAAGTCAAGGTGATGCCTTTCTTCTTAAGCCCGGCCAGAAAGCCTCGAACCGTGGAGGGTCTTCGGTAGAGATACACAGCACTTTGACTCGTTTTGGTAGCTGTAAG
>JBAWVF010000352.1:0-2465 GCA_037147415.1 Rhodospirillaceae bacterium
GACTGGAAGCACACAACATCTAGTGGGTGTGTGCGTTAACCCGATAGGCATGAATCATTCACCCGATTGCCCCCTCATTGCCGGCAGAATATAATACTTAAATTAATTTTATTTAATAGCCCGCCGAGGCTAAAAAGGCTCCGATCCTTGTCTTCTTGATCAAGATCAAGGCTGCGCCATTTTCGGGCGTCTATAAGGAAAAGTGGTCGGGATACAGCGGTCCGGCCGCGCGCGCCCTCCCGCGCAGGTGGTTCAAAATGACGACTTCTAAACAAATAGTCCGGCGGTGGTTCGGTTGGGGTGTCGGGATATTGATCCTTGCGTTCGGATGGTGCCCAAGCACGGCCGCAAATGCTGCGGCACCGGCCCCGCGTATCGCCGAGTTTCTGTCCCGGGTCCAACCGGCCGAGATGATCCCCGGGGCCGATCGATTCGGGCCAATCGAAGGTATACCTCCCGCCGCCGGGGTCTATCGGGACAAGACGCTGCTGGGCTATGCCTTTCTCAACGCCGATATTGTCAATGCCACCGGATATTCCGGCAAACCGATTAACATCATGGTCGGCGTCGACACGGTCGGAGTCATTCGGGGCGGCAAGCTGGTCGAGCATCACGAACCGATCGTGCTGGTCGGCATTCCCGAAGCCAAGGTGCGGGCCTTCATCGACGGCTATATCGGCTATAATGTTTTGGAGCAGGCCGGCAAGATCACCGACAAGCCGCCGGTCGATCTGATCAGCGGCGCCACCGTCAGCACCATCGTGATCGGTGAAAGTATAGTGCGGTCGGCACTCAAGGTGGTGCGAGCGCGGGGCCCCGGAGCCGGCAACAGCGCGGTAGCGAAAGCGGCGGAAACCGTAGTCCGGCATGTCGATCCCGGGCTCACCACCGTCGAGGACTGGCAAACCTTGACCGGCAACGGCGCCGTCCGCCATTTGTCGTTGTCGGTGAACGATATCAACCGGGCCTTCGAACGCTCGGGCAATGCCGAGGCGATCGCGCGACCGGAGCCGGGCGACCCGGCCGACACTTTTATCGATCTTTATCTGGCCGAGGTCAGTGTGCCGTCAATCGGGCGCAGCCTGCTTGGCGGTGGCGAATACGCCAACCTGATCGCCCGCCTGAAACCGGGCCGGACGGCGCTGATGATTGCGGCGCACGGCCGTTACTCGTTCCGCGGCACCGGCTTCGTGCGCGGCGGTATTTTCGACCGTATCCAACTGATCCAGGGCGAAGACAGCATTCTGTTTCACGACCGCGATTACAAACGGCTGGGTGCGCTGACCGCGGCCGGGGCGCCTGACTTCGACGAAATCGGACTCTATCTGGTTCCCGCCGACACCCCGTTCGATCCGGTGGCGCCGTGGCGGCTACAGCTGTTGGTTCAGCGCCAAACCGGCGCCCTTCAGAAGACCTTCATCACCTTCGATGCCGAATACACGGTACCCGACCGTTATCTCAAGATCGAGCGGGTCGCGGCCCCACCCTCGGCTCGGTCCGTCACTGAACCGGCCGAAGAAGAGCCGTTGTGGCACCGGCTGTGGTTGGGGCGGACGCTGGATATCAGCATTCTGGCCACGGCGCTGTTTTTGCTCACCGCCCTGTATTTCTTTCAGAATTCGGTGGTGGTGCGGCCCCGACTGCACCGGGTGTTGCGTCTCGGTTTTCTAACCTTCACCTTGATCTGGCTGGGCTGGATTGCCACCGCTCAGCTCTCCGTTGTCAATATTCTAACCTTCTTCAACAGCTTGATCGGCGGGTTTTCCTGGAACACCTTCCTGCTGGATCCGCTGATCTTCTTGCTGTGGTTCAGCGTTGCGGCGGCGTTGATCCTGTGGGGCCGGGGTGCGTTCTGCGGCTGGCTCTGCCCGTTCGGCGCTCTTCAGGAGTTGCTGAACCAGATCGGCCGCCACTTCAAGCTGCCGCAACTGCCGGTCCCTTGGGGTCTGCATGAACGGTTGTGGGCCATCAAATACATGGTGTTTCTGGTGCTGTTCGGGCTGTCGCTGCATTCGCTGGCGCTGGCCGAGCGTGCGGCCGAGATCGAGCCCTTTAAGACCGCAATCATCCTGCATTTCCAGCGCGACTGGCCGTTCGTCGTCTTTGCACTGGCCCTGTTGGTGGCCGGGCTGTTCATCGAGCGCTTTTTCTGCCGCTATTTGTGCCCGTTGGGTGCGGCGCTGGCGATTCCGGCCCGGTTGCGGGTGTTCGATTGGCTCCGTCGACACAAGGAATGCGGCAACCCCTGTCAGCGTTGCGCCCGGGAATGCCCGGTCGGGGCGATTCATCCCGAGGGACAAATCAATCCCAACGAATGCATTCAGTGCATGAATTGCCAGGTTCTCTACTGGCACGAGCATAATTGTCCGGCGATGATTCAGCGCCGCCTCAAACGGGAAAAGCGCGAGGCCCTGAGAGCCTGAAAACCTTTCACGGCGGCAGCCAGATTATGGCTGCGCTTGGCT
>JBAWVF010000353.1:0-2460 GCA_037147415.1 Rhodospirillaceae bacterium
CAGACGCCAGACCGCCCTAAAATTTCCAGAAAATCGGCCAGTTAGAATGGCTGTGCGTGTAGAGGCGCTTAATCTTCTCACCACGCGTGTCGGTAAGTTCAAGCGCGATGGTGAGTTGCTTGCCGGCCTTGGCTTCTGACCTTCAGGGGCGCCTCATGATCATTGATGCCTCGAAACAGGAACCCGCAGAACGTCCCCACGGGAAATTTATGCGGGGAGCCCTAAATGCGCTCAGCGGAACGATCCCCTTGGTCGGCGGTATTTTCTCCGCTATGGCCGGCGCTTGGTCCGAGTCCGAACAGGAGCGAGTGAACGCATTTCTCCGTCATTGGCTCAAGATGATTGAGGCAGAGATGGGTGAGAAGGAGCGTACGATAATCGAAATCATGCAGCGTCTCGACATGCACGACGAGAAAATCGCCAAGCGGATTGCGAGCGAGGAGTACCAGTCCCTCCTACGCAAGGGATTTCGGGATTGGGCCGGGGCGGAGAGCGAAGAGAAGCGCGTTTGGGTGCGGAATATCCTATCCAATGCGGGTGCCACAGGGATTGTAACTGACGACGTTGTCCGACTTTTCATGGAGTGGATCAAGAGATACTCTGAGTTACATTTTTCGGTGATTGGCGCCATATACAATCGGGCGGGCATTACGAGGGGGCGGGTTTGGACTGTTCTTGGACGGCAACCGGTCCGAGAAGATTCCGCTGAAGCTGACCTGTTCAAGCTACTGTTCCGCGACCTGTCCACGGGCGGCATCATCCGGCAACATCGCGAAACTGATTATGCCGGCAACTTCATTAAGAAGCAGCCACAACGGCAGGCGACGCATGGGAACATATCTCCCGTTATGAAATCCGCTTTCGACGACGGAGAGGGTTACGAACTGACCCAGTTAGGGCAACAGTTCGTGCATTACGCCATGACCGATCTGCCCCTCAAGCTCAATTATCGTGCAGCAGAACCGGACGCAGACTCAGCCACTGCCTCCACCAAGCCGAAAGACGCGCAAGCCGAAGCGATGGCTGCCGAAGAGGCTGCCTAACAGGGGGCCTTCCCACCTGTAGGCGGTAGCCCGCCCTCGGACATTGACCACAGCGCACAAGCAGGGCGTTCGGTCAGTTGCCGGTCGGAGGCGAATCTGGACATCGGCGCATCAGCCCTCCTGGCTGGTCCCGCCGACGGCGGTCTTCAACGCGGCCCCTGCCCGGAACTTCGGGGCCTTCGAGGCCGGGATCGCGATCTCCTGGCCGGTGCGCGGGTTGCGGCCGGTGCGCGCCGCCTGTTCAACCACCTCGAAACTGCCAAAGCCGGTCAAACGGATATCCTCGCCGCAGGCCAGAGTCTCGGTCACCGCCGCCAGTACGGCGTCCACCAACCGCCCGGCCTCGGCCTGGGTCAGGTTTGCCTTGTTCGCCACCACCGCAACAAACCCGGTCTTGTTCATATGCTCCCCACCGTCCCGATTCAAGCGATCGGCCTTCTTATCATGACCAGCGACAGCACCCAAGCGCCGCGGTTGCAGAACCATGGCCACCGCCCGTGCCAATATCGTACTCTCGTCTGCTCTCACCGTCACGGTAACTGCGGAGAGTGCGGGCCGAACGCCCCCCAAGCCTCCAACCGCAGCACGTCGGCCCGCGCCGCTTCCGCCAGCAGCAGGGTCAGCCGGCCGTTCTCCGACACGACATCGCCCTCGGCCCGCAGCCGGTCGCACAGCACGGCGAGCTTGTAAACGATGTCCTCGGGCGTTTCCGCCGGGTGACGCATCATGTTTGCGGTCGCCCCGGCAATGGCGTCACAGCGGTCGGCCCGGGCCTGATCGGACAACCCGTACTGCGGGCGCTGCACCTGCAGCAGCCTCCGGTAACCACGGCCAACCGGCGTCGTGGCCGGTGGCAAAGCCTCTTCGCTCATGATCAAATTCTCCGCACTCCGAAGTCATCGTGGCAGAGCAATGTCCTGCCGGCATTCATAAGGCTCGACTTGCCGCCCGATAGCAATAATATAAATTCTGCGCCTGCATGGACTAATCAATGAAGATCAGGTTTATTGCTTTACTCAATGATAATCTCTATAGCCTTTGACTTCACCAAACCATGACCACACTGTTCCCTCCGCCGGACGGATTTTGACCCTGGGCCGAACCGGCATAAAAGGACCGCCGAAGAGATCAAGTGTCCGACCCGGCACCAGAGCGTGCGCCGAGGGTCTTCGGTAGAGATACATGGGCATCTATGCAGCCCATACGAGTCTGCCAAGCGGCACTAACCTCATTAGGTCTCGAAGCGTCCCATTAACTCTGAAGCGCGCAAACAGCGCCATTGTAACATCGACCATCCATTTTGTTTTAGAGACGACAATGCTTCTGCGATGAAATCGGGCGAACCAGTGCCTCTGGCGACAGTTATTTCATGCCTATCGGGTTAACGCACACACCCACTAGATGTTGTGTGCTTCCA
>JBAWVF010000354.1:0-2451 GCA_037147415.1 Rhodospirillaceae bacterium
GACTCCCGGGCCGGCTGAACCAGCGAGCCCAAAGCCTCGGCACCGCCGCTGCCCAACCGGTCGAAGCTGTCGACCGCAGTACCGCCGACGGTCGACAGGCCGGCGACATTGTCGTTGAGCGCGGACAGCAGTTCGGTCAAGACCGCAGCAGCCGCACCACTTGATTCCGTGGCAGCGGCAAAAGCCGCGTCGCTGTCGTTGGCCGCAAGCGCCACCGCCTGCACCGCTTCGGCCGCCGCCCCCAACGGAGCCAAGGCTTCGGCCGCCAACCCGGCCCCGCTCGCCAACCCCTCAAGCGAGGCCGAACCGGCGTCGCCCAGCCGAGCCAGATCGTCATTGGCCGCCCCGATCCGGCCCTCGAACCGGTCGAGCGCTTCGCCGGCCGTATCAAGAGCCTGGACCAAGGGCGACACATCCGCCTCGATCCGCGCACCCAGCTTGACAGTCATGACTCAGTCTCCTCCGGAACAGCGGATTGTGCCACCGCCGCCCACAGTCCCGACTCGATGAAGGGCAGCAGCAATGCCACCGCCCGGACGTCGTAGCCGAGCAGCCCGGCTTGGTTCAGAGCGAGCGCGCGGTCGATCACGGGCGCCACCAGCCGGCCGATTACGGTCAGGGTGAGCGCCCGGGTCGCCACATCCCAAGCCTGCCAGCCCTCGATCGTTTGGGGCTGGTTGCTTATGGACGGGCAGCGGTTGCCGCAGTCGTGACCGCTATCCCTGCATCTTCCGCAATAACCGGCGCCGCCACCGTAGACCCACCCGGCGCGGCGCCGCAGGCGTTTCCCTCGGCGGCCAAGCGTTCAAGCGGACCGTAGATCAGGCGCAAAAAGACGGTGGCGATGTCCGGAATGTCCATCAGCATGGCCGTGTTCTCGGCAGTAACCGGAGCCGGGCTGCCGTCAGCGAGCACCACGCCCGACCATTCCAGTACGGTCAATCCCGCAAGCAAGCGGGCGAGCGCCGCCTTGGCTTGCCCGAGACGCCAGGGCTCCTTGGCGGCGGCCGGTGGAACGGTTTGACCCCGTTCTCGTAAATCGGCGGCAGCGCTGGCGCGAGCTGCGGCGTCGATGGCGGTATCGAGCGGCCGGACCAATGTCCGCACACCGTGCGGCAAGGTCAGCCAATGAGGTTCGCGCGGCAAATCAAGCCGAATCATGGCGTGGTCTCCAAAACTATGGTGAAGAGGATCGATCAGGCGTAGTTGATGATGCCGGCCCCGACGGGTGCGGCGCCTGAAAGGCAGAGCCGATGTTTTCAGTTGGGCAGGAGGATATCGTCGCGGTCCGCCGCGCCTTCATGGCCGGAGGCCGTGACCGCGCCCTGGTCGAACTGAGACGTCGCTACATGGCGCTGAACGACACGACCGCTCCGGGCGTGCTCGATCGCATGCTGGAAATGCCGGTGAACATGCCGCCCGCGTTCTCCGCCCGGACCGAACCGCGCCCGCACAGCCCCGGTACGAGACGGAAGAAGTGATCCCGTCGTCAGGCGTAAGATTCAATGTCGTTCTTCAAAGTCACGGTGACGAAGGCGCCGGCTGCTGGCTTGGCCGCCTGCCAGTTGTATTTGGCTTCGATACCGCCGGGACCGCTGATCGGATTCTTGGCTTTCGGCAAGTACACGGCCGGCAAATCGATGATCAGCGACTTGTCGGTGTCGATGATCCAGCCGAGCGACAGGGCCACCGGCGTGCCCGAACTGGCGGCGTCAAGAAGGACCGTGTCGGCGAAGCGAACGCTGATCTGACCGGTGCAGGCGGCGACACCGAGATCACAACCGTCGATCTTGCCATCGTCGCGGATGGTGCGGACGGCTGAAAGCTTGTTGGCATAAGTCAACTCGCCGCCGGTGACGTTGCCGAGCGCGGTGCCGTCCTTCCTGACTACGCCCATCGATTGCTGAAATCGGCGCAAGACCCGGCCGGTCGGGGTGCCGCCGCCGGTCGTCGCCGCGTTGGCTTCGCCCTGGGCGATCACCGCCACCGTGGCATTGGCCTTGCCCGAGGTCGCCCACGGGAACTTTATGCTATCGACCATGCAGCCGGTGTTGAGAAAATACCGGGGCACGTCCGGCATGCCGACTTCGAGCGCCAGCGAGGGCAGCGCGGTGGCACCGCTGGTAAAAACATGACTGAACGCGGGCGCCGTACCCGTGCTGGCGGGCAGCCCGAACAGCCCTTTCAGCCACAGGCCGATATCGCGGAGATCGACCGGAATCACGACATTGCCTTGGGCGGTGACGACGCCGCGCGAGGGCTCGGGCGGGTCGCGACCGAGACCAAGCACGTCGTTGGCTTCAAGCGGCTGCTCCGAACCGAGATCGCAACTGATGAAGGGCAGCCTTGCGTAATTGCCGGACGGCGCGGTGCCGTAAGTGGCCTCATACTTGCCCAGCAGCTGTGCGTTTGCTCCGATGGCGCGGCTCATGATGAAACTCCCTTATATAA
>JBAWVF010000355.1:0-2390 GCA_037147415.1 Rhodospirillaceae bacterium
CTGTCGGGTGTCTTCTCGGGTGCGGCGAGCATGGCGGCGGCCTCGAAGTTGAGGCGCAAGCCCATGGTGATCAGCCCGTGCAGCGCGGCGGTGGCGTAAACCATGGTGTCCAACGCCTCGTTGCGCTCGCCTTCGCGTTTCGGTTGCCACATCCGGACCGGACGGCCGCGCTCGTAGCGGGTGACGACTTTTTCCGCCGTAAGCTGCCGGAAATAATCCGCATCCCGGTCCGAGCCGAAGTGAATGGTGCCCGGTCCCGGCTCGGTCAGCTTCAAGCGGGAGAACAGCGCGTCCTTGACCGCGTCGACGCCGAGGATGAACAGCGGGATTTTGCCCTTGTTCGATTTGGTCGGCCGCCGGGGCCAAACCGGAACCGCCGGACCACCCCTTCCCTTGATCGCCCAGATACGGCGGGCGAGCCGGGTGCGGCAGAACTCGTAAGCCGCCTTGGTGTGATGGCCGCCGGTATCGATC
This sequence comes from Rhodospirillaceae bacterium, assembly GCA_037147415.1. Lineage (GTDB taxonomy): Bacteria > Pseudomonadota > Alphaproteobacteria > Azospirillales > Azospirillaceae > BOG-933. The sequence continues at coordinate 475 of JBAWVF010000355.1, forward strand.
GCCACCGCCCGAATGGAAAGATCGGGGACGGCCCGGCTGTGAGCATAGATGGCATACAGCGCGGAATCGAGATCGGCCCAAACCTTCGGCCCCGAAGGATCGCCCCAGATCACCTTGTAATCGATGACCCAGCATTCCTCGTCGCGGCCCCAGCCGATCACCTGGAGTTCAATCCGATCGCCCTGAAGGTCAACTCCGGCGGTGAGCACCGCAACTCCGGCCGGCAGCAACAGGCCCCAATGCTCGCGCCTTGCCATCAGCGGATCGGCCTCGACCGCTTCGCCGGCCTGGTCTTCCCAAGTCTCGCCCAGCTTGTTGTTGGTCCAGGCCTGTAATCTTGGCGGATCGCGATAGACCTGCCCGTGCTCGACCGCGATTTCGCCCCAGGTCTCGAACGGACTGTACAGGGTCGAGATGTGGAAACCGGCGGTACGGCCATCGCCTTCCGATGTTTTTACCCAGCGTCCGGCCGCCAGCATGGCCGGCTTTTCCCGTTCCTCGGCGAAGCCGTGGCAGTGCGGACAGACCCGGCGGGCAAGGTGACGCTGGCCCTCGGGCCATTCGATCTGCGCCCATTCGATCACCGCGAACTCCCCGCACCTCGGGCACGGCACCTCGTAGCGGCGGCGGTCGGACTCCAGATAGGCCTTCTCGATCCGGCTCAAATCTTTCAGGGTCGGGGTCGAACAGAGGAACACCTTGCGTCGGCCCCGGAAGGTGACGGTGCGCTGAATCGCGAGCGCGACCGGATCGCCGTCACCGCCGGCATCGCCGGGATAGGCATCGACCTCGTCGAGAAACAGATAGCGGGCCGGGGTCGAACGCAAGCCGACGCCGCTGGTGGCACCGACCATCACCAACTGCCCGCCCGGAAAGATTTTGCGGAACTGGCTGTTGCCCGGCTCGCGGGCGCGGGGCTCGACCACCAGATCGGCAAGGACCGGTGCCGCCGCAATCATCGGATCAATTCTGGCAGTCGTATTCCGCTTGATTGCATCGAGCGTCGGCATTATAAGAAGCATTAATCCTGGTGCGTGATGAATACAATAACCGATCCAGTTCAGGCCGCATTCGGTTCCGCCAAGTTGCCCGCCCTTGATTAAAACTATTCTTTCAGCAGGATTGCAAGACGACAAACAATCCATGATCTCGCGCAGGTACGGCACGCGGGTGGTCCGCCATTGGCCGGGCTCGGCGCTGAGGTCGGGCAGGATGCGATGGGCATCGGCCCATTCCGACACGGTCAGGGTCGGCTCGGGCGCGGCACCGTCCCGCCACAGCCGGTCGGCCCAATGGGCGGCATCGAAGCTCGTGTCCATGGTCGTTACACCCGATTGCCAGCACTGATGTAGACGGTCGCCATCCCGGTCGAGATCGCGGCCACGGTGTCATTCGCCGACGCTTTCCCGAACATCTCGGTCGCGCCCGAGGCAATCGGCAGGTCGTTGACGGTCGCGGTCTGAGCCCCCGTCCCCCACCTCACAAACACGGTCGTCGGCCCGGAATTGAAAATTCGTAGCGCCGTGGTCCCGGTCGGGATGCTGGCGCTGACGCTGGAGACGATCGGACTCAACTTAACCGTGCCGGTCGGCGAGAATTGCTTGGCGCTCACCGGCTGGGTCACAGCGCTGCCGTCGACCTTGATCGTGCCGGCCAACAGCGTCCGGATCGCCTCAAGCTTGGTTACCGCCGCTTTCCAGATGGCCGTCCAGGTCGTGGCCGGGGCGACAATATCCCACGGAGCGTCGGTGGCACTTCCCGCAAGGGCGGCGCCGTCGTCACCGAGAAACTTGACCGTCAGGGTTTGCGGCAAGGAAATGGTCACGCCACCCGCTCCATCGTCTGCGATTGTCAGGGCGGTGCCGGCGGCGGCCCGGAGGAACGCCGCCAGATTGATTGAGATCACCGCATGGTTA
>JBAWVF010000356.1:0-2377 GCA_037147415.1 Rhodospirillaceae bacterium
TACGGCACGCGTGCGTCATAATGCACCTCATTCATCGGGGGGTTGGGAAGGGCTATGAATGCGCGTCGAGTTGGCAACGCGGTTGCGCAGGAGGCGGTCAGTTTCATCGGTGATGTGGATGTTATGAGGTCCGCTTGGACTTTGGCTGCTATTGATAACGCCGCCTTTGATCCAGTCATAAACGACATACGGACTAACACCATAGCGCTGGCATAGTTGTTTGACGCTGAGAGAACCATCAGGCGGGGCTGGCACCGGTATGTTGTGGTTGTGTCGGACCATCCTGACTATGTTGGCATTAAATGTCTTTCCAGTCGTGCCGATTAGCCCCTCAATTGTTAGTCTTTCTGCGATTTGCCTGTCGTTGAGTGTCAAGGCAAGGCTGCGAATGCGGGCAACGATTTCTTCGGGGTAGCGAATGGCGTCGCAGCGCTTAAGCGGAAGATTGACACTGAGCCGCTCAGTGGCGCCGCCTTGCCACCGAATATCCATATGAACCTGTTTGGTATTGTCGTCTCTTGTAACCGTGATGTCTCGAACCATAAGACGCAACAGCCGCTTACGGTCTCGCGGTTTGGTCGTCTCCGCCTGCCACAACTTGGGAAAATCGGCGACGAGCTGGCGGATTTGTTCCTTTTGTTCGGGGGTCACCGTTCTCAGCCGTTGGCGTTCGAACTGCGCGAGTTCAGCCTCAAGATTGCGCAACCTTTGCATCGCATCATTCCAGCGCTGCTCAAGGGTGGCCGCGACTAGGCGGTTGGCTGGGTCGATCACTTCATAGCGTCGTTCCGCGAGATCAACCTCGTAGCGCGCCCGCTCGATCCTACGGTGCCACTGGGATAAGACTTCTTTGTCGCGCTCATGAAGTGAATCCAGGGCTTTCAAGGATAGCTCGACCGCCATGGGGGTAACGGCCGTGATCACCCGGTCGGAAATCGCCTGATCCAGCGGCGCGGCCTTCACGGTCAGGCACGGCCGCCCTTCTGGCGCATGGAGGATTCCGCGACATAAATACGATGTATAGATGCCGCTTTTTCCTGTATAGCGCGCATTCAAACGCCGGCCGCAGACAGCACAGACCAACAAGCCTTGCAACAGGCACAGCCCCTCTCGGGCCGGGCCAACCAGGATGCCGGCTTCGTTGCTGAGACGATTGCTTTCCAATTTGCGGCGGTTGGCCAGAAACTGCTCCCCACTAATGTATCCGCAATGGTGGTCCGGCAAGCATATTTTCCAGTCTTCAGGGGCGACATAGTGTGACTTTAGCCTTACTTCACCGGCCGGAGTGACGGTTTTGCAAACCTGCAACCTTCCGAACACGTAGATGCCGGCATAGGCGGGATTCGCCAAGAGACGGAGAACCCGCGAATAGGTTAAACGGCCCCAGTTCAGCTTGCCATCATGAACACCGCCCCAGGTGCGTTGCGGGAACCGCAGACCAAGTTGACAAAAACACCGAACGACGCCGTATGCGCTGCCTTCCCGCTCGAACAGATCAAACGCCATCCGAACCGCGCCCTGAACTTCTTGGTCGGGATCAAACACGACTCGACCGGCCTCGTCAAAGACCAGCCCGACGGGCAGCCGAATTCGCAAGTCACCTCGGCTCGCCTTCTTCAGTCTCCCGCCGTGGAGGCGCGCGCGAATGATATGGAGTTCCGCCTGAGCAAAGGTACCCTTCAGGCCGAGCACAAGTCCGTCGTTGAAATCCGCCGGATTGTAGCAGCCGTCTTCGTCGACCACCAAAGTATTGGTAATGGCGCACAGTTCGAGCAGCCGAAGCCAATCCAGGTTTGATCGAGCAAACCTGGACGCTTCCAGGGCAAAGATTGCCCCGACCCGCCCCATCGCCACGTCGCCGACCAGGACGTTGAAGTCTTCGCGCTCGGCGGAATGGGCTCCGGACTGTCCGAGATCGCGGTCGAGAATCCGGATTCTCTCCAGACTCCACCCCAGAGCTTGGGCCTTGTTCTTCAGATCGTACTGGCGCTGCGCACTTTCCTGGTTGTGATAGACCTGCGCCATGGTTGATTGCCGGATGTAGATGCAGGCATCCCGCGTCAGGTGTTGCTGCGTGATTTGTGCCGACATCATCGCATTCCTCCCGCTCCAATGAAGGCAGGGGGCCTGCGGCCAGGAAGGTTTCGATCATGTCGGCAAGAATGGCGCCCGCTCGGGCAAAGTCGACGTCGACGATGGCCGGGTCGAGCGATGGCGTCATGGCTGTCGTCGCGCCCGTCCCTGATGAACCAGGCTGCCCCGAACTTTGCGAGAGCCGAGTTGCCGGCGGACACGTTACCGGAGATCGCGAGGACAACACCGTTGCGGACGACTCCTTCATGGCCGATCACCCCAGAAGCATCTTCCAGGAAGCTCG
>JBAWVF010000357.1:0-2370 GCA_037147415.1 Rhodospirillaceae bacterium
TCTGGAAAATACTATATCTAGTGGGTGTGTGCGTCAAGCCGATAGGCATGAATTAGTCACCTTAGTTCCAGCATCACCTGACAAATAAAGGGCTCAGACCATGTCATCTTGTGCATGCGGATCAGGCGCTTCTTATGAAGAGTGTTGTTTACCGATACTCTCTGGAACGCCCGCGCTTACCGCTGAAGCTTTGATGCGCTCCCGGTATACCGCTTTTGTCGTTGGGAATCTCGACCACATCGAGCGGTCACATGCACCTGAAGTCCGTGATCAATTTGATCGCCTGAACGCGGAACGGCTTGTCGATGAGGTGCAATGGCTTGGCCTTGAGATTCGAAGAGTCGTTCTCGGTGGCCCACAAGATGAAACCGGCCAAGTTGAATTTTTCGCCCGGTATAGCCAACGAGGAAAGACTTTCGCCCAGCACGAGTTGGCCGGTTTTCGACGAGAAAATGGTGTGTGGGTTTATGCCAGTGGTGAGATAAATCCAAAAACACCGCCTCGCGTAGCTTCCAAGGTCGGGAGAAATGACCCTTGCTCATGTGGCTCCGGAAAAAAATATAAGAAATGCTGCGGATGCTAACCCATGGCAAATGAACAGAGATTCGCTTGCACGGCTTGCGGAAAATGCTGCTATGGCCGCGTATCGCTCACATTAGCTGACGCCTTTGCCAATGCCGGGCGATTTCCTTTAGCGATGGTCTGGACACCAGTACGACAAGCGAGCCGGTCTTTTGACCTGACCGCTCGGCTGGGAATGACCGTCAAACTGCCAAACAAAAAGGTGGTCGCAGTTCAAATTGCACCGACGGCCTATATTCCCCCTGCGTTCTCTTGCCCGGCTCTTACGGCCGACAACCTTTGCTCAATCCATGCAGAGAAGCCGCTACGCTGTCGTACCATGCCTTTCTACCCCTATCGGGAAGAAAGCGATCAGATTGACATGCTGGTCCCTCGAAAGGGTTGGATCTGTGATACCACGGCCACCGCTCCAATCGTATACAGGAACAAGCAAATCATTGACAGATCGGCCTTTGATGTTGAGCGAAACGAATTATTAAAGGACGCCGCAGCGCTGCGGTCATATTCTGAAACTTTTATAAAGTTTGATAAATCTATTATAACACATATTACGAGGGCGTCTCTGAATCCAACCGCAGGTCATGTAGTTGTAAATTTTTCTTCATTTGTTCGCATCAGCCGCCATATCGACATGACAACTTTTGCGAAATTACAGCATCCAGTACTAACTTTGTTTGAACGGCGGGTAGTGGGCGATGCTGCTCTTAATGAGTATTGCCGGTACTACCACGAAGCGGCCATGGAACTTGAGTGGTTTGCTAAGCGAGTTGGGGGAGGTCACAACGAGCCAGCAAAGTGATATACCTGGGCGATACCTTAATATAAGCGGGTGATGCCGGTGATGCAGTCACCTTTATTGAAAGCGGCACCTTGGGTGCCTATAAGAAATCGGGAAGCAATGAAATACAGCTCTCAGTATTGGAGATTAATTCCATTCTCGGCGAACTGGAATTAATAGACAGCTCTCAGAGGCTGACTGAAAAAGCCTTGAATGATTCCAGTCCGTTGTGATTCGTTCGTGGTTGCGAGCTACGGCGAGGGCACAAGATGGTGTGGACTGGAATCACCTTTTCGAAGTATCGGCGAGACGAGCTTCGGTATTCAAGCGATCTGACGAATGCGGCATGGGGAGTTATCGAGTCTGGTGTGGATAATCGGTGTACTATCTTGCAGGCCGGTGATAAAGGCACAAATCCGTGAAGATGTCGACGTGATTTTGGATCGTCATGAAGCTTTTCTAAAGCGGCATATCGGCGGTCAACGGGCGACTTTGAAATTTCTGGCAGACCCGTCACATTTCGATTTCTTGGGACGTGACTTGTTCGATTGTGATCTTAGCGGTGCCACTCTTTTCGGCTGCAATCTGAGTAACGCCAAGCTTCGCAACGCCAACCTGTTCGCTGCCGATTTGTGCTCGACCATTATCGAGAAGACCGATTTTCACCGGCATTATGTAGCAAACGCCACAGCTATTCGAGGTTGTAGCCGCTTGTGAATTATCTTGCTGTGGTTAGTAGATCTTGGTCGCGAAAGTGGGCATGATCGGGGTCGCCGAATGACGGGGTCGCTATGACACAGCACTTTCTTCTCACCGCCAACGCACGCACAATCTCCCTGGCCGGGATCATGAAGATGACCGACGCCGAGGCGGAAGAAATGTTCGCAATGATCCGCTGGCCGGCGACCTGCGGAAAGCCGGTCTGTCCAAAGTGCTGCTGCGATAGCAGCTACGACTGCCGGCGACCCAATGGTGCTCCTCGCTGGCGTTGTAAGAAATGTTGTAACTGC
>JBAWVF010000358.1:0-2363 GCA_037147415.1 Rhodospirillaceae bacterium
CAATCCGGCATTGGTCCCGAGCCCATGCAGGCACAGCAGAAGCCGTGGTTGCAGCACCGTGCGATCCAAGGACTCATAGGAGGTCGGGCTCTTCAAGGCGTCGGTGAAGCCGAGGCGCAGATCGGCTTCCTTGAGCATGTCGAGCAGGCTGGTCATCGGCCAGGTCGCGGTGACCGCGGCCTTCAGGGCGGCCAGATTCGGCGGTTCGGGCTTCGGCTCGAACGGCGTGACCGTGATCGATCCGCCCCGCTTGTCGGTGATCCGGACGAGGCGGTTGTCATGCATGCCGCCGTCCAGCATGGCGAGAGCGGCGCGCATTTCCGCCTGAACTCCGGCGATAAAGGTATCGGCTTCGAGGGGCAGATTGAGCGCCTGATAATACGATGCCCGCTGCGTCTCGAAGTCGACGGGCAGGTCGTCATCCGGGTTGCGGTAGCGGTTGGCGCCGACCACCCAGATTTCCTTGCAGCGCAGGCGGTTGCGCAGTGCCTCCAGGACGCAGATCTCGTAGGTGATCCGGTTGATGCGCTCCCGCCCTTCCGCATCCTTTTCGACGGCGGCCTCCCGCCAAAGGCCGCGGACAATCCCCTCGGTCGGCACCTCCTCCTCGGCAGGGAAGAGCTGCAGCTTGCTGTCGGCGTACCGCTTCAGGAGTTTGAGGGCCTGGATGACCGGACGGTGGTGCTCGTTGTTCGAGCGGAACTCGAGCTTGTCGAGAAGTTGCGGCACCATGCGCCGGTAATGGCCCTTGTAGGAGTTGCGGATCACCGTGCGCAGTGTCGTTCGGTAGGCTGGCCCCGTGGATTTTCCTTCCTTGACCAGGTCCTGCAGTATCTGTTCGCCGACGACGGGGAAGACGACCTCGCGCACGGTGCCGTCCGGCCGCTCGAGCGACGCGCCGGCCAACTCGAACAGCAGGGTCTGCTTGCCCGAGACGCGCCGCAGGTCGGTCAGCAGATCTCGTTCCACCCGGCGTTCGGCACGGGCGCCGATGCGGTGAACGGTCTCGACGAGAAGGTCGACCAGGTCGTCGGTCAGCGTGCGACCACGCAGATGAACGAAGGCGGCCAGCCAGGTGAGCCGTGCCGGTTCGGGGTGCCGGCGCAGTTCGTAGGGCGCTTCGACCGCAACCCGCCGCCGGTAGCGTTCGAGATCGTGGGGACGCACGCGGTCGAACAGGTCGTGTGGCAAAGCAATGGCGCGAATGACCTCCAGCTTGGCCAGTTCGTCCTGGATGCCGGCAAGGCTTGGTCGGCCGGGACTTTCGCGCAGCCGCAACAGCACGGCTGGCGCCGTGGCCGGCGGCGACTGGTCGGCCGTGGCGGATTCCTCCGCATCGGCGGGGTGCAGCAGCGCGTCCAGCCGGTTCCTCGTCTCCGGCACCAGACGCGCCCGGATGCCGGTGTAGAAACGCTCGTCATGCGCGTTGATCGCCGCCCGGACGATCCGATCGGTCCGATCCGCCAGAGGCGGCTCGATCAGCAGGTCGCGACAGCGCGCCTCAAGCAAGGCCACCAGCGGGGCCGGATCGCTGCCGGCCGTGACCACCTGATCCCGGAGCCACGTTTCAAGCGCATCGGCATCTGCAACGGTGGCTTCCCGAAAGCCAAGAAGACTCCGAATCTCGGCCCGATGACGTTTCCATGTCCGACCATCCGTACCGTACCAATTGTCGACAGGTCCGGCCTCTCCAAGTTGAGAGGACACCATTTCCACGATGTCTGCATTGACCTCTTTAGTATTCGTGGGGAATCGACCATGGGTGCGGTGAAACAACAGCAACATGGCAAACATAAACCGGTTTACTCTGTTTTTCTTCATGACAAGCGCCCGATCTGCCGGGGTCAACACCCAAGGTGAGGCGCCGTCGCAGTCATTAACTTCCATGTATGGGCTCTCCCGATCCGCTTGTGCACAAGTTGTGACTTCTGCACAATCCGTAACGCCTTGAAACGGTTTGGCTTTTCTTGTGCAGAAGTTATGTGCATAATAGGTCCATGATCTACGGCTACGCACGAGTATCGACGGACGGCCAAAGCGTCGAGGCACAGATCGACACCTTGACGGCCGCCGGCGCGGTCAAGGTGTTCCGCGAAACGGCGAGCGGCTCCAAGGCCGACCGCGCCCAGCTTGCCCGCGTCCTGGCCGCGCTCGATGCCGGCGATGTGCTGATGGTGACGCGCCTCGACCGACTGGCCCGCTCGACCCTCGATCTTCTGCACACACTCAAAGCCGTTGCCGACCGGGGAGCGGGGTTCCGGTCTCTCGCCGACGTGTGGGCCGACACCACCACCCCGCATGGCCGGCTCATGCTGACCGTGCTGGGCGGGTTGGCGGAATTCGAGCGCGAATTGATCAAGGCC
>JBAWVF010000359.1:0-2357 GCA_037147415.1 Rhodospirillaceae bacterium
GCAATGCAACCACCCGTATGCGCTCCGGGCCAGGCAGCCGGGAGCCGATGGAGACCAAAATGTCCAGTCCTTACAACAGCGAAGACCTCAAGACCCTCTCGACCGAGATCATCATGCTGACGCCCGAGGTGGCGGAGATGCTGCGCACGACCTGTTTGTTCGAGCGCCAGCGTCCGTTGAGCGAGCACAATATCGATCGCCTCGCCCATGAAATGAGAAACGGCACCTTTGTCAAGGGTACGCCGATCTTCGTGGCGGTCTTCCCGAACAACATGATGCGCATGTTGAATGGCAATCATACGTGTGAGGCGGTCCGTAAAACCGGGATCGCCATTCCGGTGATTGTCATTTACCTGAAGGTCAATGACCTTGAAGCGGCATCGGCTATTTACGCCGTGCTTGATATCCAAAAAACAAGAACCTGGGGCGAAGCCCTCAAGTCTCAGGGCGCCTTCGACGATTTCCCGATGGCCAAGCAGGCATTGTCGGCAATCGGGTTCATCATGACTGAGTTCTGTCATGAGCCATCGAACATTGCGGTCAAGTCGAGAGACCTGCGCTTTGCAGAATTGAACAGGTATCGCCAAGCGGCGGAAACACTCGCCGAGGCAACCGTCAAAGCTCCCGGTGCCAACACCAAGAAATTGCGCATTATTCCGGTCTTGTCCGTGGCGTTGTTTACCGCCCGGCACCAACCGTCGATGGCTAAGGAGTTTTGGAGCGGCTTTGCCCACGATGATGGTTTGCAAGGGAACGATCCCCGCAAAGCCCTGCTGCGCTATTTGAACAATCTGACCGGCACGGGCGCGGTCCTGTGGGAGGACATCGCGCGGGCGGCGGTCTTGGCCTGGAACGCCGCGTTCGAGGGGCGCAAGCTTGAGGTGTGCAAGCCCAATCAAATGGGCGCGTTCCGGATTATCGGCACGCCGGTTTTTAAAGAAAAGAAGGCAAAGCCGGCAACCTCAGCCGCTCAGACCGGAGGCGTGTCATGAGCGGAAGTCAGGCAAGCGGCGTTCTGGTTGGTGGCTCGGTCGAGATTTCGATCATCCAGGTTCTGGTAGCTTCGGACCGTCTGCGGCCGTGTTCGGAAGAACAGGTCCAGTCGCTTATGGAAAGTATTACCGAAGTCGGCCTGATCAACCCGATTTCGGTATTTGCCGAGCGGGCCAAGGATGGGATTCTGTTCAATAACGGTTATCATTTAGTGGCCGGATTGAACCGGTTGGAAGCCTGCAAGCGGCTCGGCTGGAAAACTATCCCTGCCGTCATGCTGGCCCTGGACGAGCTTCATCGCCAGCTGGTTGAGGTCGATGAAAACCTGTGCGGCAGCAAACTGACCCCGGCCGAACGGGCGCTGTTCACCCGGCGCCGCAAGGATATCTATCTCGCCCTCCATCCTGAGACACGGCTCGGGGCCGTTGGAAATGGGCGAGGGAAGGTTCGCAAAAACTGCGAATCTACTTCACCAAATGAAAACAACGAAGTAGTTGAGCGCTTTACAGAAAGCACGGCTAAATCAACCGGGCAGTCGGAACGTACGGTTCAGATCGACGCCTCCCGTGGTGAAGCGCTGGGCGACGCGGTCCTGGCGGAGGTGCGCGGCACCAGCCTCGACAAGGGAACTGAACTCGATGCCCTGAAGACACTGCCGCCGGCCGAGCGGACGCCCTTGGTCGAGCGGGCCAAATCCGGAGAAAAAGTTTCGGCGCGTCGGGAGAAGACGGCCGATCAACTCGATGAAGACGCCGCGCTCGAAGCCTTCGCCGAGGCTTTGCTGACCCGGTTCAAGCGAACTGAGTATCCTCTGCTGTTGGACTGGTGCCGGACCTTGAAACTGACCCGTCTGCGCAAGCAACTGGAAGCAATCGGGGTCGGTGCTCCGCCGCAGAAAAAAGAAAAGAAAAAGCCCGGGCGAAACAAGAGCGCCGGCAGTGCTGCCGATGCCTCTCAAACGGGAGGCGTCGCATGAACCGTAGTAAACAGTCTTCGGCTCGCTTACGCGAAGACGCTGTCCTGGACACTTTCGCGAAAACCTTGTTCGAACGGTTCGAATGGAAAGAGTACCCGCTCCTCCTTCACTGGTGCAAGGTCCTGAACATGACGGACCTCAGGGAGCGGCTGCTCGACTTGGCCTTCAGTACTGAGCCGCCACCCGAAGCCTTGCTCCGGCCGACCAAAGGCAAAAAATCATGAACGCGGTACTCCCGTTGTCCCTTTATCACGGGAAGGTTGCTCTTCTCGCCGCGGGAGACACACTGAAGCTTCCCTCGGCGGCAGCCGCCCGAATGCTTGGGGTTGATAATAACCATGCGGTGATCTCAATCAATCTGGCGGCGTTCCTCCGGGCCGCCGCCGGC
>JBAWVF010000360.1:0-2320 GCA_037147415.1 Rhodospirillaceae bacterium
TCTGCCGCTCCTGGTCGGCGCGCATCCGCTCCATCGCCAGCGCGTTGTCCTTGAAGACCTGCACCGCATCGGCCATTGCGCCGATCTCGTCCTGATGGTCGCGGGCGGGTACCGTTACCGTTTGATCACCTCCGGCCAGCCGGGTCATGGCTCCGGTCATCGCGGTCACAGGTCTGACGATGCCGATGGTGGTCAGCCAAGCCGCCAGCGCGCTGATCAGGGTGGCGGCGATCAGGAGAATGGTCACCCCGGTGACGGCGCTATGGATCGCGAGGTCGGTGTCCTGATCGTTGCGGCCGAGGTCGGCCTCGAGACTCGCCGAGAGTGATTGCGCGAGGCCGTCGATTTCCTCGGCCTGCCGCTTCATCGCGCCCTGGACGAGATCGGTGTAGGCCCGGGTGGCCTCGGCCAATGCGTCGAACAGCGTGAGATAGCGGCCGGTTCCGGCCTGGATCTGCTGGATCTGCCCGGCCAGCGGCGTGGGGCCGGCATGGTCCCGGGCGGCGGCAAGGGAGGCCTCGGCCCCGGCAACGGCGTTGTGCACCCCCGGAATCAGGCCGGGATCGGAGTTGCCGACAAAGCGGAGAGCCGCGATCCGGGCCGATAGCAGGGTCTGCAGAGCCGCGCCAAGCCTGGTAGCCGTTTCAAAGTTTCCCTGGGTGGTTTCCCGGTCGAAAACCTCGGTGAGCGCCCGTGTCATCGAATTTCCGGTTGTCATCAACTCGGCAAGCCTGCTGTCCTTCGTCTCCTTCTCCTTGGTAACTTCAATAATATTCGCAGAATAGCTACCGATCAGCCCAAGAATCTTCTCTGCCGAGGCCCTCCGCTCAGCATTCCTGAAAGTGGGGGCCAAAGTTTTCAGAGCCTCCTGCACGTTGCCCGTCATTTTAATCGCAGCATCGTCGGCAAGACTGTCGCCGCTGAATGCATGGAGCAATACGTTGCGGCGAATGATCGATATCTTATTCTTTATTTCAAGAATGTTTCCGACCTGATTCGACAGGTGAACATAGCCATCCTGAAGCGCCGCGCTGTCCAGAAGACCATTGCGTCCGACCAGGCCGACAATGATCAGCAGCGCGGTGAGCAGCGCGAAAGCGGCGACAATGCGGGGGCCGATTTGGAACCGGGCCATCCAGGAGATCATGGCGAACCTCATTCTATTTTTGATGATGATATATCGTTCTGGCGTGATGGCGAGAGCTTAGTGATGAAAGACATTCAATGTTAGGTAGTAATCAAAGGGGGTAATCCATGCTGCCGCCCACGCGCGATGCTCAGTGAGCGCTATCAGAATCGCCGCCCCAGGTCCAGGACAAATCCTAAATCCAGACGAAGGTTTGTCGGGCGGGGAATCGTGTCCGGGACAAATTGCGCAGATAGTGCGGATTGCGTTCTTGTCAACCCGGCAGCCTGATCGCCGGTCAACCGCTCGCGACGCCAACCCGGGTGAGCGCCGGGTTGATCGCTTGTCTCGCCGACTTTTTGCCCGCGACGGCGACAGCCCAATCGGGCTTGGTCCTGGTCTGACAGGAGAAGCTCAGTGGGCGGCTTCGGCGACGGTGCTGTGGCTCTTGACGCGGCTGCGGGCCTCGGCGTGGATCGCGTGCTCGAACTTCTCTTCGGTGGCCTCTTCGACCTTTTCACCGGCGAGCATCGCCACCTTGGTCGATGCCATGATGCCGACCGTCGACTGGGCGATCTGAAGGGCCCAATTGCCGCCGAACGACAGCGCCGAGAGAAACAGTTCGCCAATTCCGAAGGTTTCGATGCAGAAGCCGAGCACCACAACCTCGGTCGAGATGCCGAGAACCTGGGCGAAGGCCTTGTGCTTTTCGCCCCGGCGATAAAGGTCGTTGATGTGCTCGACCTTCGGCTTCAACTCGGCAATCTTGACGCCGATACCGGCGACGCTGGCTTCCAGCGCCTCGGAAAACAGGTCAAGCACCACGAAGGTTTCCGGGGCTGCCTCTTCCTGGCCGCCGCCACCGTGACCGGCCGGTGCGCCATGGCCGTTGCCGTGACCTTCGGCCCGCACCGGCGCACCGCCGGCGACCAGCAACAGCACCGCCGCGACCACCGCCGGGAAGAGACGGAGACAACGGCCGGGGGTGTCAGGCCCGACCCGGGGAAATCCGCTTGCGACCAGCAGGGTGTCCTCGCCTGGGATAAGTAAACGAATGCTTAACCAAGGTGGCATTCATGGCGGTTTCTGTCAAGGTATTGGCGCGGGCTCCAGCCCAACGAAAAAAACTAGCCGGGTTAAGTAAGAGGAGCAAAAGCCCGGGCGGCGGTCAGGCTGAGCAGCGCGCCGTGACCA
>JBAWVF010000361.1:0-2288 GCA_037147415.1 Rhodospirillaceae bacterium
GCTGCGGGTGGTTGTGCGACGAATATACATGGAGGTCGCTTAGCACAAAAGAAAGAGGCCCGCAACAGGAAAAATATTATTATGGCACTACAAACGTAGTCCGCAGTCCGGACCCCTGCATTTCTGCCCTTTTTTGAGCCCGAAATTGAAAAAATTCCCCCTCGCAGCCGGGGAGTTGGCGAAGTTGGGCTGGCCTGAGGGCGGTGGCTGTTTTCGACGAGATGCGCCGCCGCCATCCCGATCTGAGCGAAGGGGTGCGCCGAACCTTGGAACGGCGCATCCGGCAATGGCGGGCGGTCCATGGCCCGGATCAGGAGGTGGTTTTTCGCCAAATTCACGAGCCGGGCGTCCAGGGCCTGTCCGATTTCACCGACATGAACGATCTCGGGATCACCGTCGCAGGACAGCCGCTTGATCACCGGCTTTATCATTTCCGCCTGGTCTATTCCGGCTTCGAGCATGCTCATGTCGTGCTGGGCGGGGAAAGCTTTGTCGCCCTGGCCGAGGGCTTGCAGAACGCGCTTTGGACGTTGGGCGGGGCGCCGAAGGAGCATCGCACCGACAGCCTGTCGGCCGCCTTTAAGAATCTCGACGAGGCCGCCAAGGAAGACCAGACCCGTCGCTACGAGGCGCTGTGCAGCCATTACCGCATGACACCATCGCGCAACAACCGGGGCATCGCCCATGAGAATGGTTCGGTCGAGAGTTCACACGGCCATCTGGATAAGGCGATCACGGATGCCCTGATCCTGCGCGCCTCGACAGATTTTACCGACCTTGCCAGCTATCGTCACTTTATTGCCGAGATCGTCAGCCGTAAAAATGCTCGTAATGGCAAGAGAATTGCTATTGAGCGAGCGGAGCTTCAGCCGCTTCCTGAGGATAAAACGACCGACTACGAACAAGTTTCGGTTAATGTTACATCTTCCGGCGGCTTTACTCTGAAGAAAGTTTTCTACACGGTTCCCTCAAGACTGATCGGACACCGGCTGAGCGGCCATCTTTACGATGATCGTTTGGAGCTCTTTGTCGAAGGCTCGCCGCTGATGACGTTGCCCCGTGGTCGGCCCAGGCCCGATGGTGGACGCGGCCATGTCGTTGATTATCGCCATGTCATTCATTCTCTAAAAACCAAACCGATGGCACTGCTCAATCTGGTCTACCGCGACCAGCTGTTTCCCCGGCAAGCCTACGCCCGGACCTTCGAGGTTCTGCTGAGCCGCCTGGAGGCGCGCCCGGCCTGCAAAATTATGGTCAAGCTGTTGGCCTTGGCTCATGGGCGTGCCTGCGAGGCCGAACTCGCCGATCTGCTCACCATTGATCTCGACCAGGGCCGAGTGCCGGACATCAAAGAGCTGGAAGCCCTGTTCGGCCCTGGCGACGGCGCTATGCCCGAAGTCTCGGTCATCGTGGTCACGCCGCTCGCCGACTATGAAGAGCTCGGCACCGTCCGCGCCCCGCAAGCCAGCATCGACGCCAGGGGAGCCTCATTATGACCATCACCGACAAGACGACCGCCAAGCCATCCGACCCGATCGATTTCGGCCGCATCACTCTCATGCTGAGCGAACTCAGACTGCCGGCAATCAATGCCGTCTGGCAGGAGATTGCTGCCCGTGCCGACAAGGAAGGCTGGCCCGCCGCACGGTTCCTCGGCGCCCTTGCCGAGCATGAAGTCGCCGCGCAAACTCTTAATTCGTTTGAGCGCCATCTTGAAGAAGCCCACCTGCCACCCGGCAAAACGCTGGCAACTTTCGACTTCACCGCCGTGCCCATGGTCAGCAAGGCTCAAGTCATGGCGCTCGCCGCCGGCGACAACTGGCTCGAAAAAGGCGCCAATTTGATTTTGTTCGGCCCGCCCGGTGGCGGAAAGAGCCATTTGTCGGCTGCGCTCGGTCTTGCCTTGATTGAAAATGGCTGGCGCGTCATGTTCGCCCGCACGACCGATCTAGTACAAAAACTCCAGATCGCCAGAAGCGAATTGCAGTTGGAAAGTGCTCTAGCAAAGCTGGACAAGTACCATCTCTTGATCCTTGATGACTTCGCCTATGTTACCAAAGATCAAGCCGAAACCAGCGTTTTATTCGAGCTGATCGGTGCTCGTTATGAACGGCGCTCCATCTTGATCACGGCCAACCAACCTTTCGGAGAGTGGGGAAAAATCTTCCCCGATCAAGCCATGACCCTGGCAGCCGTTGATCGACTTGTCCATCATGCCACAATTCTTGAAATGAATGTAACTGCCCAGGTTCCCGTCGGCGGTCAGGCGGTGCGAAGTCGCGTCAGTA
>JBAWVF010000362.1:0-2280 GCA_037147415.1 Rhodospirillaceae bacterium
GTCAACTTGTCGCACCACTGCAACTGCGACTCAGCCGCATTTAGAACAGCTGGGCTATGGTTGAAGCGCTTGTTAAGGATGGCGCGCGTAAGCTATAATGGCTGTGGGACTCGGGGATACGCCTCGGACTCGAACCCGGAGCACTCGAACCCGGGGGACTCGAACCCGGACTCGTGAAAGTTCAAGGCCGTAACGATGGCAGGTCATGCGGATGCTCATGGCGGTGGCGGCTCGGAAGAGCTGGACGACAATTTGCCGCGCAAGAAATTCAGCGGCAAAAAGTTGGTTCTGTTTATTGTTCTTCCGCTGATTTTGCTGCTCGGGGCCGGGGCCGGGGTCTATTTCAGCGGAATATTGGCGCCAAAGCACGAAGAGCATAAAGAGGAACCCAAGCCGGAGGAAAAAGAAAGTCTGGTCCCGATTTTCTTCGAAGTTCCGGACATGCTGATCAATTTGAATACTACCGGGCGTCGTCCGACATTTCTTAAAATTAGTATCAGTCTACAAATATCGCGTGAAGCCGACCGGGAGGAACTGAATCGGATCATGCCCCGGATTATCGATAATTTTCAGGTCTATCTGCGTGAGTTGCGGCTGGAAGATATGCGCGGATCAGCCGGCATGTATCGATTGCGCGAAGAGCTGCTGACCCGGGTTGTGGCCGCTGCCCAGCCGGTGCGGGTCAAGGACGTGCTGTTCAAAGAAATGTTGATCCAGTGAACTGGTGATCCAGTGAACTGTTGATCCGGTGAGGGCGGGCCATGTCTAGTCCGGAAATGAGTGAAGAAGAACGGCTGGCACAGGAATGGGCGGCGCTGGCCGAAGAAGGTGGCGGCGACGGTGACGGCGGCGGCGGTGATGGCGGCGGCGGCGGGGCCGGCGGCTCGACCCGTGTGCTTAATCAGGACGAAATCGACAGCCTGCTCGGCTTTGACCAGGACGGCGGCGGCGACGGCGAAAACTCCGGCATCATGGCGCTGGTTAACAGCGCGCTCGTTAATTACGAGCGCTTGCCGATGTTGGAAGTCGTGTTCGACCGGCTGGTCCGCATGATGTCAACCAGCCTGCGTAACTTTACGTCGGACAACGTCGAAGTCAGTCTTGATCAGATTTCTTCGGTTCGTTTCGGTGATTACCTGAATTCCATTCCGCTGCCGGCCATGCTGTCGGTGTTCAAGGCCGAGGAATGGGACAATTTCGGGCTGCTGGTGGTGGATTCGGCGCTGATTTACTCGATCGTCGACGTGCTGCTCGGCGGTCGGCGCGGCACTGCGGCGATGCGGATCGAAGGGCGGCCCTACACCACGATCGAGCGCAATCTGGTCGAGCGCATGGTCCATGTCGTGCTGTCGGATTTGTCCGCCTCGTTCGATCCGTTGTCGCCGGTGACCTTTCGTTTCGACCGGTTGGAGACCAACCCGCGCTTCGCCACCATCGCCCGGCCCGCCAACGCCGCCGTGCTGGTCAAGCTGCGCATCGACATGGAAGACCGCGGCGGGCGGCTTGAGCTGATGATCCCCTATGCGACGTTGGAGCCGGTGCGCGAATTGCTGCTTCAGATGTTCATGGGTGAAAAGTTCGGTCGTGACTCGATTTGGGAAACCCATCTTGCCTCTGAACTGCTGGTGACCGACGTCGATCTGAATGCGGTGCTCGATGAAATGACGGTGTCGCTGCATGAAGTGCTGGATTGGAAGGTCGGCAGCCGCATTCTGTTAAATGCCGCTCCCGAAGGTGCCATCGAACTGCGTTGTGGCGAAGTCGGGATGTTCTCGGGCCGCATGGGGCGCAAGGGCGGTAATATTGCGGTGCGGATCGAAAAAGAACTGCCGAAACAGGAGTTGGCGCACTGATGTCACCGACGATCACCCTTATTCTCGATCTGTTGGTCGCCGGTTTGCTGATTGCGACGATTGTCTATGCTATTATCCTTAATCGTCAGCTCATCAAATTGCGTGAAAGCCGCGGCGAGATGGAGGGTTTGATCCGCAATTTCAACGAGGCGACCCTTCGCGCCGAAAATGGCATCAAGGCCATGAAGCGCACGGCGATCGAAACCGGCGAGGGCCTTCAGAAAACGGTCGAGCGGGCGATGGGCCTGCGCGACGAGATGCAGTTCATGATTGAAGCGGCCGATTCACTGGCCCGTCGGTTGGCCGAGACCCCCGGCGCCGCCCGGCGCGGTGCGGAGATTCCGGGCTCCGCCCGGCGGGATTCAGAGTTATCGGGCTCCGCCCGGCGGGATTCAGAGTTATCGGGCTCCGCCCGGCGGGATTCAGA
>JBAWVF010000363.1:0-2278 GCA_037147415.1 Rhodospirillaceae bacterium
TCTGGAAAATACTATATCTAGTGGGTGTGTGCGTCAAGCCGATAGGCATGGTTACTCCCTACCGAGACAGTGGGTTCGCTGATTGCCGCGCTTGACGATGATATGCCCGCCTTGCTCCGGCAAATTTCCGGTGGTCCATACATCGCGTTTGAAACCATCTCGGCTCTCAATCGGACTTTGACAATTTTTCGGGCCGAGACAGTCTATCGGCCAGCACCGCCGGATGTATCGCGCATCCTCGGTGCGATCGACGACACCTTTCACCGGCTTGCGCTTACGTCATCTGCGACCGATGCTTTGAGAGCGCGGGGAAGGGATTTGCTCATCGAATAAGGCTCCTTCAGTATTTTCGCAGATGCCGTTCTCCTTTATCCAAAAGGGGTAGCCTCCAAGACAAGGATGCCGCATGACACTGTCTCTGTTGTCCATGAACCGCGAGCGCCCGTCACACGAGGTGGCGCTGGCCCTTCTGCTGGCGCTATACAGCTTGTTTTCGCTTCATCGCATGCGCGGGGCGCTGTCCCTTGAAGCCCATATCGATGACCAGCGACGTAGCAGCGTCTTCCATTACCATTCTGAAATTCGGGAATGTCCATGGCTAATGGAGCCTTTGACGGATGTATTCCGTCTCGTGACGCTGGGGGTGGATGACCACGAAGCCATCGACGCCACCTTGCGCGGAGTGATGGAGGCCGAGGAGCGCGATGTTGCCCTTCTGCTGCGGAAGCGGGGCCTCGCGTTGCCGATGGTGGCTGCTGTGTGGACGATTGCTTTCATCGCACTGGGATGGCGGGCGGCGCCCCTGATGCCGATTTCCGGGCTCGCCATCGTGTCGCTGCTGCACGTTATCGCGATGCACCAGTATCGAAGGATCGCGGATCATCGGATCGGACTGCTGCGGGCCCTGCGGCAGGCGATGGTCCATCACGCCAAAGGCAACGCGCCCACGGTGTCGGTCGAGATGGCCCGTCAAGCCCTCCCGGTTGCACTGCGCCCGGGCTTCCGGGCATTCGACGCGGCAATGCTGACAGCGAGCGCAAGATCGCTGGATCACCGCTTATCCGTTCTTCCTGCCGAGGAAATCCCCGAAGATGGTGACTACGACCGGGCCATGCGGGATTTACTGGCCCGCACGACCGAACCGGACCGGCCATCCGCCGTACTGTCGGTCATGCGCGATATTTCGGGAGAGATTCCCTCGGACCTGACTTGGGCGTACCAGGCTTTCGGCGAGCTTTCCCATTTAAATGCGATGTCGGTCCAAACGCTGCTCCGGAATTGTGACAAGAGCATCCTGGTAAAGGCGTTACTGGGCGCCCCGGGCAACACCGTCATCCACTTCTTTGACCAGATCAGCAGTCGCGCCTCCCGATTGCTGCGGGAGGACATGGCAGCCTGTCGTTCCTTGCCGGTGCCCGAGATCGTCAAGGCCCAGCGTGCCGTGGTGGAGCAAGCGGCCGAGTTGATGCAGCGGGGAGAAATCGAGGTACTTCCTTCCGTTCTGGAAAGCTCAGAACAGCAAAGCCACACGGCCCGGACCCCGGGTTAACAAAAAGTCATTTCAAATCGTGCCCTGCGCCGGGGCGTGATATCAAGAAGGCCACATCCGTCGGAGACGCGCCTTTGAACCGGTCCGAACTTGAGCAATCGGAAACACCGCTTACCACCCCGCTCCGGCGCCGCCCGTGGGTTCTAGCGTCGGGGTTCACCATCGTCGTTCTGTTCGAAACCTTCACGCTGGACAGCGGCAAGGACACCGGTCTTGGTCCGCTTGCCATGGTTGCGACATCGATCCTCGGCATTTCGATGCTGCGTTCCGTCCCGTCGCCATCGTGGCGGCGGTCGCATACGGCTTGCTGGTGCTGTGCCCATTATTTAATATCGGAACGGTTACATCCCGTGCGCAACTAAAGAAGGGAATTATCGATGCACAAGCTTATTGCCCGTCTTCCTGCTTTTTTTGCTCTGGCAATCGGTATATTCACCGGTTTCGCGGTGGTCGAGCCGAGAGAAGCTGTTGCCAGGGTTCCCGGTGCGGAGAAATTTAATGCCGATATGCAAGCAAAAGCTGAGCAAAGCCAGAGAAATATCGATCAGTTACAAAAAGACATCGATCAGTCACAAAGAAGTATCGATCAGTCACAAAAAAACATCGATCAACTCAATGCTGAGATTGATAAAAAGAGGGCTGAGCTTAAACGTCTAAATGAAATTATATTAGACAACGAAAAGACAATTTCTGCTAACGAAAAGACAATTTCTGCTAACGAAAAGACAA
>JBAWVF010000364.1:0-2277 GCA_037147415.1 Rhodospirillaceae bacterium
TCTACTGACGCGACTTCGCACCGCCTGACCGCCGACGGGAACCTGGGCAGTTACCGAATTACAATAATTCAAAGTTTATGTATTTCCAGCTATGCGGTGAGCACATGACTTGCCTGCGATTTCATCGCTCCCGCCCCGGCACCCACAGCACATCGCCCGCTCCGCGACCGTTTACGGCCCGGCTCAGCACGAACAAATGATCCGATAAGCGGTTGATGTACTTAAGAGCAGGAGCGCCGACCGGTTCATGCCGGCTTAACTCGACCATCAAGCGTTCGGCCCGACGCGATACGGTGCGCGCCAGATGGAGCCAAGCGCCGGCCGGTGAACCTCCGGGCAGAATAAAGGAATTGAGCGCCGGCAGATCAGCATTGAGCGCATCGATTTCACGCTCTAACCGGTCGACCTGGGCATCGATAATCCGCAATGGGGGATAGGCCGGGCTTTCCTGTTCCGGCGTACAAAGATCGGCGCCGAGATCGAACAGATCATTCTGAATCCGCGCCAACATGGCGTCGATCTCGGGGTTCTCGCCGGTGTGAAGGCGGGCAAGGCCGATCACGGCATTGGTTTCGTCAACGGTTCCGTATGCCTCGACCCGGAGATCGTGCTTCGGCACCCGACGACCGTCGCCAAGGGAGGTTTCACCGCGATCACCACCGCGGGTATAAATGCGCGTAAGTTTAACCATTCGACCAGTTTACCAGGGCAGCGGCGGCCGGACAATGAAATTTCCAACCGCCGACGTCCCGGACAGCGTTTCAACTCTCAGCTATTAGTAAGTGCCGCACCCTCCCGCCGTTCCGCCCGCAGAGTGTCGAGCTGTGCCTCATAATCCCGCAACCGAGTAACGGCGGCAGCCCCGAAGCCTTTTTCCCCGGTCGGGTCAAGCAAAAGCTCCCGTTGCGGCCGTAATGCTTTGGCTTCGATCGCCGCGATATCGGCGTCGATTTGATCCAGAGTACGCATCATCATGCTCCATACGCCGCGAGGGCCTTGATTTTGGTGGATTTGCCATTTGCCGTGCGCAACCGCGCGGCAAAATTATTGCCGCTACCGGCAAGGACGGCCGAGCCATAGATGATCCGGCTGTCGGCGGCATAGTTCCAGGGGCCGCCGTCCGCCAGGATGGCGGCGGTCCAGGTCGTGCCGCCGTCCTCGGTCAACTCACCGATCAGATCGGTGTTGAGTACCATGGTCCCACTTAAGTCCTGGACGCGGGCGACGATCACCCCGCTGGTCGGGTTGAGCGTTGTGGCCAGGTTGTTTGACTTCAGAGTACAGGTGGCGGCGGTGCCACCATACTCGGTGACCGGCGGCACGAAGGGTGCTGCGTGCCGATAAATATTCGATACGCGGACTTCATCCAACATTCCGCCGAAGAACCAAGTACTATCGCTCTTACATCCAATATACGCGACACCATCGGAAAGATTGGCGCTTAACGTAGCCGTTGCTATTTGAATACCATTTAGCCGGATTGTCAGCGTTGTTCCGCTGCGGGTATATTCGAGGTGATTCCAACAATTCAGCGGGACGATAACCGTACTTTCGCAAAGCGGGCTACCATTGTAATAACACAGGATTGTCCCGGAATTACGCATCATGAACACTATTCCGGTCGTAACGCCGGAAGCTCCACCGAACAAAACTCGGTCCGTCTGAGCAATCGAATAGAACTCAAGATCGACAGTGAAATCACCGGAGAACTGAAAGGGCGCTCCAGTCGGGCAAATGACCTTACCGCTTACCCCGTCTAAAATTAACGATGAGTTGTTAAACTTTCCCAACGTCGTCGTTACTGCGTTCCAGGTCAGATTTGCGTTGGTCGAAGACTGGTCCGGATTGTTGGCTTGGCCGTTGAGCAGCAACAGCGTGTTACCGTCGGCAACAAACGGGATGGTAGAGGGTGTCCACGGAGCAGTATAGCCGCGATTAGTGTTGCTCAACCGAAGTCCGTTCAGATACCCGTTCAGATAGTTGGCTGCGCTGGTTGCATTGCGCCCGATAAAACCCAGCACGTCAGTCATAGTCCCGCTGACGCCGGTAACAGTCGTGGCGCTCACAATATTGTTCCCGCCACCGGATACCGCCTTATAGCAGGTTAACGTCGTTCCGGTGCGCACCAGGACCAGATTGGTCCATGTTCCGCTTGACACGGTGAGATCGGAGAACGTGGTCGTCACGTTATTGGTGCGGACAGCCGGATGCCCGGAGGCATCCTCAGCTTCCCCCTCATTTTACACGATGGAAAAAAGCTCAGAGCAAACTCGGCAT
>JBAWVF010000365.1:0-2232 GCA_037147415.1 Rhodospirillaceae bacterium
TTCTGGAAAATACTATATCTAGTGGGTGTGTGCGTCAAGCCGATAGGCATGGTTATTTGATCGTGGTTTACATACATATGTACTTCTAAAGGAGACTGGAAAATGTCCGAAGATTTTTCAAATGAACCAACCCCCGCTTCTGAGAGCGTTTTATCGTTCGCCGATGGCGATGGCGTTGCCCTTGCTCGCGCGAAACATGCCGAGACTATCATCACCACCTATACCTGTCTGTCGGCGGCGGCGGGCGCAATTCCGGTGCCGTTGATAGACACCGCGGCCCTGATTGCAGTGCAACTCAAAATGTTGAAAGAACTGTCCGACGTATATGAAGTCCAGTTCCGCAGAGACCTGGGTAAATCTTCGATCGGGGTCTTACTCGGCAGCGTCACGCCAACCGTACTGGCTCAAGGCGCCGTCGGGTCGGGGCTGATGAGCGTCTTGATTGCTCGCGTTCCGGTTGTGGGCGTAACCGTGCGAGCCCTGACCATGCCGGTTTTCGGCGGCGCCTTTACGTATGCCGTCGGTCGGGTGTTCCAACAGCACTTCGCTTCGGGTGGAACCTTTCTGACCTTCAACGCTAAAGCGACAAGCGAAAAATGCGGCACATTGTTCCGAGAAGCCAAAGACAAGGTAAGGGATAAGGCCGAAGCACTGCGTTCGATTGGCAGGAAAAAAACGACATCAGAGCCGGCTTCAACTGAAAATGGAGATCTAGAGGAAGGTCTTCCGGCTTGATCACGAGATAAGGCGGCGGTCCAGGGTGATCGCCGCCAACTCGATCTTGAAGCCGGCCCGACCTTGAAGCCAACTCGATCTTGAAGCCGGCCCGACCTTGATAAAGCTTGTCAGAAAGGCGACAGCATGCAGTTTATTACGCTCGCTTTGTATCTTGCCGCCTGTGCCGTTTGCGGGCTGATCGGACGCCAAACTTCGTTTGGCTTTTTCGGTCATTTTCTATTGGCATTTTTCATTACGCCAATCGGGGACTTAGTGGTTTTGCTGGCCGGTCGTCCATCTCGCCGCATTCGAGACATGATTAACCGTATTCCCCGATAGTTCTCTTACCGCAATTACGGACGGAACACATGACTGTTGACGCTCAACCGGAACCGGGTTCCATCCCATTGCGCGACCGGCTACGTCGCTATGAATTTCCGTTTCTGGTTGCCTTGCTTTGCCTGTCGTTGCTTGTGCTGGCATTGGCACCCAAAATCTTCATTCAAATTCCGGCCGGGCATGTCGGGGTTCTTTGGTTGCGCTTTCTTGGCGGGACGGTCACCGAACGGGTTTTTCCCGAAGGCGTGCGCCTTATCTTTCCTTGGGATCAGATGATAATCTATGATGCCAGGCTAAAGAGTGATACCAGAGTCTACCATACCATGTCCTCTAATGGATTAGCGATGGAGATCGAGGTTTCCTTACGTTACAGAATCAATCCTGCCGCCGCCGGTTTATTACACAAATTAGCCGGATCACGTTACGATGAAACACTGGTGATACCGGAAGTGGCTGCGGTTGCCCTGGAAATGTTTGCCAATTACACGCCGGAGCAGGTCTATTCGGAGTTACGCGGAAAGATTCAAGCGGACGTTCGAACCCGGGTACTGATGCGCTTCGCCCCGCCGTCAAACTTTGACCGCGGCAACAACGGCAATGTTCTCCGACCCAACTTGGTCGAGGTCGAAAATGTTCTGGTGCGCAGCATCACGCTGCCGCCCACGGTGCGCGAGGCAATCGAGCGAAAGTTCGAACAACAGCAACGGATGCTGGAGTATGATTTCCGTATCGCGCGCGAGGAAAAGGAACGCGAGCGTAAGAAGATAGAGGCCGAGGGCATCCGCTTTTTCCAGGATACTGTTGCTTCGACCATCACCCCTGAATATCTGCGTCTGCGCGGTATCGAGGCGACTAATTCTTTTGCCGCATCGCCTAACAGTAAAATTATTATCATTGGCGGCAAGGATGGTTTACCGGTAATTCTTAACACTGCGGAAGCCGAAAGTCGCCCGGCCCACTCTCCTCTTGCAACCGTAGCGAGACCTTCTCCCGGGAATTGACGCTGACTTGCGGATGCCGGCGGCGATCATTGCCTCGCCCTGCGACGGCCTCCGCCACGGATGGATTCGCTTGGCTCACCGGCGGGGCAAGGGCCATGACGACTTTCATGTGCAGGAAAATCATTCCATGCCTATCGGCTTGACGCACACACCCACTAGATATAGTATTTTCCAG
>JBAWVF010000366.1:0-2226 GCA_037147415.1 Rhodospirillaceae bacterium
GCCACCATCCGCCGTTTCGGTCAGGCTGTGTCTTGCTCACGCGGCACTCGACAAGCGTTCCTGGCTGGAACGGCTCGAAATTACTGCCGCTTGGCCGATGCACGGCAAGCCTCGCGTCATCCATGTTGATAACGGCACCGAATTCCATAGCGAGGCGCTGCAGCGTGGTTGCGAACTGCACGGTATCCGGATCGCGTATCGACCTATAGGTGAGGGACGAGAACAGGTCGACGAAGAAGCGATCTTTCGGGCGATCACGGCCATGCGCACCATCATGGAGCGTGCCATAGCAACCACTCGAACTGCGCGACGACGCCAAGCACGCACCGCGCATCTGCGGCCATCTCCTTCCTGCGCGGCAGCGCCGCTTTGCGTGCCCGATATTTCCAATGAAGGCGTGGCATCGGCGGCACCCTTTCCCGACATTGAGGAGTGGTGAGCTTGGATAAGAACGCCGCCGCCCCCGACCTCTCCCACCTCATTCCGTCAATGCGAACGGCGGCGGTGTTGGAGAATCCCGAGCGATTGGAGCGTATCCGGGCCGATCGTTGGATCGGCTACCCACGGGCGCACGAGGCATTGAGAAAGCTTGAGGCCCTGCTCGCTCTCCGCCGCGTCTGCGCATGCCGAACCTGCTGATCGTCGGTTCGACCAACAACGGGAAGTCGATGATCATCGAGAAGTTTCGCCGTGCCCATCTCTCCAATCCCAGTGAAGAAGCCGACCATGAGACCATACCGATAGTCGTCATGCAGATGCCATCCGAGCCGACCGTGGCCCGGTTCTATGCATTACTAATGGCACAGTTGGGCGCACCGTTCCGGCTGCATGTCCGTGTGGCGGATATTGAACACCAAGCATTGCGTATATTGCGCGCGGTAGGGGTGAGAATACTGGTGATCGACGAGTTACACAACATGTTGGTCGGCAGACAATCGACGCAGCGCGAGTTCCTGAACCTGATCCGTTTTCTTGGCAACGAGCTTCAGATTGCAATTGTCGGGGTTGCCCTCCCGAGCACGCCGATGAGCAATGTCGATCGGGATCCGCCAGTGGCCCTACTGGATAGGTTGACGGCACAGACTGGAATCTCGCTGCCCCAGCTTCGGGCGATGACGTTGCACGGCTACGTGCCCTTCCTGATCGATGGCATCAACCCAACGGAAACGGCGTTCGAGGTTTATGGGGGTTCCTTCACGACGCTGATGTCGCCCGCCGCTCGCCGACGAGTCCCCCTCGGGCGCCCCTGGGCGCCATGGGTCGACCCCAAGTGGTTAGAGAGGCGATACGGCTGCCCGAGTTGTCTGGCCGCCGATGTGGTCCCGCATCATCGGATTCCCTGGCGGTTGCCTTGGATGGCGAGTTGTCCGGTGCATGGCATGCTGCTGGAAAAGGTCTTCATCCCAACTGGACCAAGCCAAGCGTATGCGGAATATCACCGTACCATCGGCACTCCTGCAACTCCAGAACTGCGGTTGATCGACGGGATCACGCGGACTGCCGTAATCGACGGGATGGTATATCTATCGAACGGCGAGCGCATCTCTGCGGCGGTTTGGGTGCGCAAGCTCCGCGGTCTGATCGATGAAGTGACTCGGCCATCATTGGTCGTGCGTTCGGCGCGTGCCGTCATCGGTTCGGCTTGGGTCGCCGTTGCCGGCAGATTCCGGGCAGGACTGGGTCGCTGGCACCCGTTCGAGGAAATGCCGATCGACAAGCAGGCGATCGTGTTGCGCGTCACTGGTGTGGTGGTCGGCGCCATGTTGAAGGGAGAAAGCCCCGTCGCGACCTCAGCGTACCCTCGGTCCGTGTCAGACCGCGAATTTCTTCGGCCCACGCCACCGCCTAGAGCTGACCTCCGGTCGGTTTATGTCGCGACCCAGATCAAGGCGTCGGGTCAATCAAAGCTGCAACCCGAGATGGATGAACCTGATGTGCTCATCGTCCGTGCGCAGTCGGATCGTACCGCTGCCTACGAGATACGCCGATTGCTGGTTGGAGGCAAGCACAGCCCAGAGCGGATCGCGGCAATCGAGAGAGACCTTCGTGCCTTGGGCATTCCAATTGTCACCAATATCGAAACATAATCTTCTGGTCTTTACCCTTTGGGGAGCTTAGATTAAATAACGGATTACGTGACAAATCCTGGGCCGATTCCGTCCTTGGACGGTATGTCATACCAGTCGCAAGAAGTCATGACTCGCGGCCATAATGGATAGATATCTA
>JBAWVF010000367.1:0-2225 GCA_037147415.1 Rhodospirillaceae bacterium
TCCGGGCATGGAGGCCGGCGGCGCGCATTGTGGCGGCCATCAGCAGAGTGACGATTTCTTCCTCGGGCACGCCCTGCGCTGCCAAGGAGGCGGAAACCCGCAGCTGGGTTTGATGAATCCCGCTGTCACCGTTGCCGAGATAGGACATCGCCGCCAACGCTTTCTCGACATCGAGCGGCGGCTTGAAGCCAAGCCGGGCAGCGGCGACAAGATAGGGATTGTCATCCTGAGCAACTGGTCTCGGTTCCTGTCGTGTGGGCGCCGCAATCACCGGCCGCTGCCAATCCAGCCACTCGACCAGATCGGAGAACTCATGTCGATGTGTCCAGTCAGCAGACAACACCGTCACCAAGGCCGGCTGGCCATTATTGGTGGCGATCACTTCCGGCTTGGTGTTACGGCTGCCGGGCAGCCGCATGATGCGCGGCAGGTCGCAGACCGCCGTGTCCCCGGCCATGATCCCGGCAAACTGTTTGAGCGCGGCGACTATGCTCTCTTCGGCCTCGGCGGCGTTCTCTTCACTCTGGCGAACATTGATTGATTCGGTCAGCAGCCAGTAGAAATGCAGCCCGCCGCCGCTGTCGATCACGATGCTCGGCGGGTGCGGCAGCGACACCACCGCCTGACGTACCGTCGATTTGTCCAGCCCGAGCTTGCGCGTGTCGACCTCGGCCCACAGCGCCGGGCATTCGGCCAGATCGGCACGGCTGCCGGAAGAACTGCCGGTGATCCGGGTGCAGACGCCAAAATACATCGCCCGCCCGGTGCCGTCCCAGCGTTTGCAGTGATCCTCGACCAGGGTCAGATCACGCCCGAACAGGGGGCGATTGGGGCCGGCGCCGCGCTCGTTGGGCAGCGAGCGCAGTTCCACCGCATGCTCGGTGGTCGAGCCGAAGAACTCGGCCAGGAATTCAGCGGATACGGAATAATCATGGTCGCGCATGGGTCAGCCTCAACGAAAAAATCAAAATCAGGCGCTCGGCAGCGCGAATGATCGCGATGCAGAATCAGGGCTTTGGCTGCCCGATGGCGCCAAAGCCGGGCTTTCGTCGAAAAAGAGCAACCCGAGTTGCAGGTTGGCGTCCGGAAAGGCCCGTGCAAACTGATCGGCAAAGTGCTTCAGTGAAACGGCATTGGTCAGCAGGCCGGTGATGACGGCAATGTGCTGGCGCAGCCGGGTCAGGTGCTTGTCTTTGAGCAGCTGATGGTGACAGTGGGTTCGATCACCGGCATCACCCCGAGGATTGGCATCCCGAAGCGCCGTAAGTCCCAGTCGGCCCAGCAGGTACTCGTAAATGTAGCGATTAATGAAGTGGGCACAATTCGAGTGGTTATTGCCTGCCGGCCGTTTCCAGCCCCCGACACGGTGCAGGTTGGTCCAGAACCGCTCATCGAACTCGCGCTCCCAGTGGCGCGGCGCCGGCAGCAGCATATCCCTGGCGATCGCACCATAGAGCCTGACATCGAAGGTCTGGCGACGGTACTCCACGAACGCGATGGCGATCTCGACCGAGATTTCCTTGGCTTTGGGGGTTCCGGATTGCCCGATGATGAAAATTGCCTGAGCTTCGGTTAACCAATATTCCTTGCCGGGACGGCCTCCCAGGACGGGATCGGGGTTTAGCGGCGCAACGCGCAGAACATTGATTTTATTCAGGTATCTTTCGTTTGAACGAATAATCTCGCGAAAGTTTTTCACATTGGCATATTCCAGCCGTTCAGCCAGTTCGACATCGCGGACACGTGGCTCGCTATCGTCCTTGACCGTGGTGACAAGAATGGGGGACATGGTAGGCGCTCCTTGTTAAAGAGTCCGGAGGGCCATCGGCATGACCGACAGCCCGACCGGGAACAGCTCAGAACCGGGTGCGCTTCGGCTTTTCGGGTTCGGAAGCTTTGGGCGGCGGCGGTGGCGAAGGAGGAGGTGCCGACGGGACCGCGGAGTGAACCGGCGAAGCAGCCGGCGCGATTTCGGCGCCGTCCGGCTCACGTATCCAGTCAACCAGCTTCAGCACCGGGAAGTAGGTCTTGCCGAAGGTCTTGTGATTGTAATGATCGCTGCTGAGTTCGATTACCGGCGCCATGCCCGGCTTCTGGCGATAAAGCCGGCCATAAACCTTGCACAGCTCACCGATGGCGCCGATCCCGCCCTTGCCCGAGGTCGCGAACACGAACTCGTCGCCGGTTTCCAAACCGCGCAGAACCAGCTCGTTGGTCTGTTGCCA
>JBAWVF010000368.1:0-2224 GCA_037147415.1 Rhodospirillaceae bacterium
GTATATTTTCGGTGCGCCAGGCAAAGCTGGCGAGTTCCTACCGGTGAAAGTCCGGTCTGGGTAAGACCGTAGCGGGCGCCCAGTAGTGAGTGTTGCGTCGTGGAAGGTGACAACTGCGGCGAAGCGTACACAGCAATCGTGTGGAGTGGGCTATTGAGCCGCGAAAGTTACAAGCTCGCAGGGGCCGAGACGGTCGAAAACGTCGAAGGCAATATGTTGCGCACCGCTATGCGAGGTGTGACCACCCTGCCGTGGTCGAAGACCCCATTACGCGCGAAGGGAGCACGTCGGAACCTGGGAGACCTCTTGTTGCCCGCAACCGCCGTGGCGGTCCCGGGGCGGGTCGGGAAGGCGAGGAGCCGTAGCCGGTCCGGAAAGCAGGAGGAGTCGGACGGGTCCATACTACCGATGAAGCGCTCGAACAAGGCCGTGATGAACGGCGGCGGAGGGCGTGGAGGGAAGGGACCCGGTCGAGAGAAGTGGTCGGCGCTGAAGCAAGCCCTGGACACTGAGCCAGACACGGCATGTCACAAGAGGCGCCGCCCCGCGGATCGTCACTGCACGGGCCTCCCAGGTCCCGAACGGCGATCACGTCTGACCCTCGACAGGAGCCCGGTGCGGGAAAGTCGCACGCCGGGATCTGCGCGGGGGGCAGGAGGCAACTCCTGTCCCTACCGCGACCAGCGGCGCGGGAGGCACCCCGCATTCCAGGGTTCGCATCATGCGGCCGATTCATGCGGCCGATGGTGTCGTCGGTGGCGATGACGGTCTGCCAGAGTGGGTGATGATCATTCCGGATCGCTCAACGAAGATGGAAAGGGCAGCGGAAGGTCAAGCTGAACCGGCTCAAACGCCTTGAGCCACCGCGCCGCCATCGCCGGATCATTCTTGAGCTTGGTTTCCTGCCCCTTGGCCGCGCCCGTGGTCGCGCATACCGATTGCCGGGTGCGCTTACCGTCGCTCACGGTGAGCGTGTTCCCTGCGCGGCTGACGGTGATCTTGGGCTTGGGCATGGGCTAATCGACCTCGCCCCACTGACGCCTGTCGAAAAGCTCTCCCTCGCCGATGGTAATGGTTCGGCGCTCATCATTCTCAGCGACCATCACCACATGAGTGGGATGGTGTTGAAACTCTATGGTGCGAATGACGCGGTAAACGGGCCAGCGTTCGCCGACACGGCGGTATCGCGCTCCAACAACCTCCGACATAGATATCCCCAGTTAGCGCGGCGGTGCGGCGGCAATGGCGTCTTCCAGGACGAGTTGCTCAGACACCAGCCGCAGCTTCGGTGCATCCTTGGCCGCTTCCTGACGGGCGCCTTCGCCACCAGCCCAGCCGACATGAGGGTTGATCGAGTAGACGACGTGTCGGCCGCGACGGTGGCGGACGATGGCGCCGATCTTGACCAAGTCGGACATGGCGGTTGAGACATTCCTAGGGAGGGTGCCGACCTCTTCGGCCAATTGCTCACGGCTCGCCAGTATCTCGCCCGTGTCCATCCGCAGATAGGTTATGGCAATGGTGAAGACGGACCATGTTTGGTCCGGGCGCGCCGTTTGCTGGGTCGCCCTCTTCACAAAGCGGAATTGCTCGGGACTGATCATGACGAACAACCACCGTCTGCCGGGTGTCTCAGTTATCTTATGTAGCGCGTTGTCCACGTGAGCGCGAGCGTCAGCTGGTATGTCCAGGTCCAGCATGAACTGCCGGACTTGCTCAGCTTGCTCTCGGGTTGCCCGGCTATGCCGTGGCAGAGCGACGACATTTCCCATTGTGGATATCCGGTGAGTGTGGCGCACGATTAGTCTCAAACATGAGACCACATGGTCTCGTATGTGAGACTAATCGTCAAGCCCAAATCCGCGCCAACCCTAGGCTCTTTGGTGGTCCGCGAACACACACTCTCACAGTAGAACTATTTATAGCCTTCCTTGGTTGCTAGATGATGCCTGTGGATATGTGGATAAGTGCGCCAGACCGGTCACGTGGTGGCGAACGCTGGTGCTATCCAGAAGTTTCGCAACCACACACCATGCGACGTGATGGTGAATCGTGCACAGTGATTCATGTGCTAATCCTAATGAGCGGCACCGTCATGCTCGGTTGAGCGGCCATCGTCTGGCAAGGGGACGGCGGCGGTGACCGCGCCTATTCCAACGGACAGGCCAATGAGGGCGCCGGTAACCAAAGCTTCGAAAAACTCACACAGGGGGGCGACTGGATG
>JBAWVF010000369.1:0-2222 GCA_037147415.1 Rhodospirillaceae bacterium
GTCAACTTGTCGCACCACTGCAACTGCGACTCAGCCGCATTTAGAACAGCTGAGAGCAATATCTCTTGCTTGCTTTGCGGTCGGGCCTTAGCTTATATTACTCAAGATATTGGCCTCGCATCGAGCGGCCGATAGAAGCCCGGCCGGTAAGCGGGGGGGCAGGCAATTACCAGGGCGAGGAATAGACGGCATGGCGATTGGTACTGTGAAGTGGTTCAATGCCACCAAGGGCTATGGCTTCATACAACCTGAAGGCGGTGGCGGAGATGTTTTCGTCCACATCTCAGCTGTTGAGCGCGCCGGTATGCAGGGCCTCGCGGATGGTCAGCGGATTTCCTATGACGAAGAGCGCGATCCCAAGAAGGGCAAGACATCGGCAGGTAACCTCCGGGCACTTTGAGGAGTAGAATTTGACCTGTATCTCAAGTGGTTAGAGCCGGCCGCTCATAACTGTCCGGTTGTAGGTTAAACTCCTACCGGGTTCACCATTGCCGTCGTGGCTCAGTTGGTAGAGCGTCTCGTTTACACCGAGAATGTCGGCGGTTCGAAACCGTCACGGACCACCACTATGCCGGCCAACAGCCGCTGATCTCACTATCGAGTAAGCGTCGCGCCCTCGCAGCTCTGCCTTGAATACGCGATCAATCTTGATGGCGATCTCCCGGCGAAGCGCGTCCCCGTGAGACAGCGGACCTTCGATATGGATAACACACCATGGGCCGCGGCCTTTTGTGAACTTGGCACCCGCTCCGCTGTTGTGCTTAACGAGCCGAGCCTCAACGTCGATAGCAATTCCTGTGTAGGTTGTGCCAGAGTCATTCCGCAGGACGTAGACGCTCCACTCCTTCATCGGAATGGTTCACTTTGGAATTTCATCCGTTTGCCCAGGCTGCCCCGTCGCTGGCCATCTGCGGCCACGAGACTGCACCAGTGAGCCCAGTATGCCACTGGAAACTGCCACAGGCGGTATCCGCGCGTTATCAGCCGTCGCACATCACGTCGCAGGCTGCCGTCCGCAAAAATGACGATGTCGGTCGAGGGCATCGATCAGTCTTTCTTGAGGCTGGCACGGTCACCTAGAAGTGAAGAAAGAGGAACCCGGGGGGTGCTCATCTGGGGATAAGGCCAGAATTGTGCCCTACGCAGTCGGAACATCAACCGTCTCGTCTCAACTGGGAGCGGGTTTCTCTTGAAAAAGAGAATACTCGATCCTATGCCGTGCGTCAATCTCGGCGATCTTGCAAAGGCGTTTGACGAAAGCAAACATCTACGCGCTCCAGCTCAGTGCTCATGCTGCAACTGGCGCTACGCATCCTGGCTTCCGTTCGGAAAAGCGTGGAAGTTTCAATCTCACCGATAGCGTGGCGGGTGCTGCAACATGGCGGTGCTGAATTCATGTGTTGAGGCCGATGCTGTGGTTTCAATCCCCTCGATAGCGGGGCGAGTGCTGCAACAGCCTATCAAGAGGAGCTCAAGGTTCAAAAGTTGTTCGGGTTTCAATCCACTCGATAGCGGGTGAGCAGGTTCTCTTTTTCTGATGCACTTTTATCGCGTTGATTGATGGGCTTCCCACTACCGCTTCCCGAATGCCGTAGGGGTTTACGGAAGCGGTAGCGGGTAGTCTGTGGCTCTTGTGCTGGTCAACCCGTTGGCCGCGGGTCGTCAGTCGGGGGCCGATTAGACGATGAGACCGTCGCTGGTCATGGCGGCCAGGCGACTTTGAGGATGGTGGTGGTGGTCCGCATGTGCGGAATCGCGTGCAGCCAGCATGGCGATCTCGGTGGCCAAGGTTTCTTTCTCCAGCGGATCGGCCAAAATATCCCCGTTGACCGCGACGCGCAGGCACGCCCACGAGTCGTGAGTCTTTGTCTTTCGATTGTCCGTCATGCCGGACCGCCCACATTTTAGGGGTCCGGCCGACCCTATGATGGGCGCCGAAAAACGGCGATGGGCATTTTCTGCGGGCGGCGAACCTCCATCAAAAACTCTGCTGCCAGGACGCCCCGCCTGTGAGCGGACCCAGGAAGGCGAGGAACGCCATCAGCCGTTTGCCCGGATCTCCCCCAAACCGCTCCAGCAGCGATGTCGGCAGGGTGGCGGTCTCGATCGGCGGCATGAGTTCGGCCGATCTCGCCCGCCATAGCGGCGTGGCCGTGAATGTCGCCAACAGAGCTGGTCGGGTTTGTTTAGACAGTTTTTTGCTCTGGATAAGTGGAATCCCT
>JBAWVF010000370.1:0-2178 GCA_037147415.1 Rhodospirillaceae bacterium
CGCCGCCACAGGACGCGGCGAAGTAGCTCGGCGACCAGAGGTGCCCGCCCCACAGCTTCTTGGTGACTTCCGGGAACTTGTGTTTCCGGAGCAGCCGACTTGAGACGCCTTTCAGGCTGTTCACCATCTTGGAAAGCTGGACGGTTGGCGGGTACTCGATCAGCAAGTGAACGTGGTCATCCTCGCCGTTGACCTCTTTGAGGACGGAATTGAACTCGGCGCAGACGCCGCGAAAGGCGTCGTTCAGGACCGTGTGCGCACGGTCAGTGAGGACGCCGCGCCGGTACTTGGTAACGAATACCAAATGCACATGCAGGGCGCTTACCACGCTGCGGCCCCGCCGATACTCAAGTTCCATTGGCTTGACTCCTGTCGTTAGACCGACTATACTACAACCCATGAAGACGCTCAAGGCATACCGCTATCGCGTGTACCCGACCACCGAACAGGAAAACCTGTTTCGGCAAACGGTCGGGTGTTGCCGGCTCGTCTACAACCTCGCCCTTGAGCAGCGGAAACTGAACTGGCATCGGAGCAAGCCGTTGCGGCTGACCAGCTACGACCAGATCAAGGAACTGCCGGCGCTGAAGGACGAGGTGCCGTTTCTGCGCGACGTACCTAACCATCCGTTGCAGCAGGCGATTGTCGATCTTGACAAGGCGTTCAAGAACTTCTTCGAAGGTCGGGCGGCCTATCCGCAGTTCCGCAAGCGCGGCGACCGGGACAGCTTCCGCTATCCCGATCCGAAGCAGTTCAAGATCACGACGGATCGCATCTTCCTGCCCAAGGCCGGATGGGTCGATTGGGTGCAGCACCGGCCCGTCCAGGGCACGCCTAAGACGGTGACGGTCTCCCGCACGGCGGATGCTTGGTTCGTCTCTGTCCAGTGTGAAGTCGAGGTTGCCACGCCGCTCCCGGTGACGGGCGCTGCTGTCGGGATCGACCTTGGCGTTGCCAAGCCGATGGCCCTGTCGACGGGCGAGATCATTATGCTCCCCCGCACGACGGAGACGGAACGGCGACGCCTCGGTGCCCTGCAACAGCGGGTATCCCGGCGGACAAAGGGATCACGGAACCGGCGCAAGGCTCAGATGGCCGTTGCCCGGTTCCAGGCGAGATTGGCGCGGCGTCGGAAGGATGCCGCCCATAAGGCAACTACGAGGATCGCCAAGAGCCACGGCATCATCGTCGTTGAGGACTTGAAGGTGCGCAACATGACGGCGAGTGCGGCGGGCACGGTCGAAGAGCCGGGACGGAACGTCCGGGCCAAGGCTGGGTTGAACCGCAGCATGCTCGACGTGGCACCTTCGCAAATCCGGCAAATGCTGGAATACAAGGCGGGCTGGTACGGATCAACGGTTGTTGCCGTCCCGCCCGCCTATACCAGCCAGCGGTGCAGTCATTGCGGCTTTGTCCATCCGGACAACCGCATCACGCAGGCCGAGTTCGCGTGCCGCTCTTGCGGCTACACCGAAAACGCCGACGTGAACGCTGCCCGCAACATTCTTCAGCTTGGGACCGCACAAGCGGTCAACGTCCCATCGGGACGGTCAACCGGAGGACTTCCGGGGTTGGCCTGTGAATCGAACCGCACTAGCGGTCGGAAACAGGAAAAGAAGCGCCGCAAGGCGTGAAGCTCGGCCCTTCAGGGCCGTAGAGCAGTCACCATGGACTGATGGCAGAGGCGCACCACTGCAATAATGCTCTGTTTAAGTACGTGCGCTCTCATGTCGATGGATCGAAGGTGTTCGCAAAAACCGGTGTCGATATTATGTCGGCAATCGATAGAAATAATCCTGCTTGGGATCGCCGATATCGTGAGATCACTCTCTCCGGCATGTTTGAAGAAGTCGAGAGGCGTCGCAACGCGACGCTAAACTCCAAGTCTGCTGAGGGTGCCGCATCTTTCGGTGTGCTGGCAAAACCAGCGACTGAGCCTAAGGCTTGGTTCTGGCCACAACCACCCGTCGCCGATGGCGGCGTCGTAACGGCAGCCGTCGAACAGCGGCGGCGCGAACGTCGCCAGGAGATCAGTGACCGGCCCACGCCAGCCCTTCTTGCCGACCGGAAGGCAACAATCGAAAAGATCGCCAGCCTCAAGGCTGAAGGAAAAACGGTCACCGCCGCCGGTTATGAGCAGGCCCTGCCGGTCATCGCGGATGCGCTAAAAGCTCGCCA
>JBAWVF010000371.1:0-2136 GCA_037147415.1 Rhodospirillaceae bacterium
ACTGGAAGCACACAACATCTAGTGGGTGTGTGCGTTAACCCGATAGGCATGGAGCTTTCGTCTCTGGCGCTGCCACGGTGGCATTCATCGATGATGATCAGATCGAAGAAGTCAGGCTGATAGGAGCGGAACAGCCCCTCCCGGCGCTCGTCTTCGGCGATTGCCTGGTAGATGGCAAAGTACATATCGCGACCGTGGCTGACTTGGCCTCCGGATATCTTCCAGCGGGCGTCTTCAAACGGAGCAAAGTCCTTTGCTTGGGGATCGTCAACAAGCACGTTGCGATCAGAAAGAAAAAGCATCTTGGGGCGTCTGTGCTCGCCTTTCCTGCTCCACCTGCCGGACCAAAGCTTCCAGCAAATCTGAAACGCGACGGCAGTCTTCCCGGCGCCAGTGCAGAGAGTGAGCAATGTCCGTCGCCGTCCCTGGAGGACGGACTGAACGGCTCGGTTGACCGCTATCTCCTGATAATAGCGGAGTGGCTTACCGGGAGCGGGGCGCCCGGGGGTAAGCAGACGTCCGGCAATCCGGTCGTCAGTCAAACCCTCCGCCACGCACAGTCGGGACCACAACTCATCGGGACGGGGGAAGTCAGAAACGACACGTTCAATACCGGTGGTGTAGTCGACTTCGATGATTTCCTGGCCGTTCGACGCGTATGCAAACTTTAGCCCCAGTATCTCCGCATATTCCCGGGCCTGTTGAACGCCGTCAGCCGCTGAGCGGTAACAAGCCTTTGCCTCAACAACCGCAATCGGGAAGTCTAGGTTGTAGCGTAGCAGGTAGTCTGCGCGTTTCTGCTTGCCTCTCCTTACCTTGCCGCCAACGAACACAATGCGCCCGTCAGTAAATGTTTTCTGCTCGTTGATGGCGTGTGGCGCGTCATCCCAGCCTGCCGCCTGCAACAGGGGGGCGATGAACTTGCGGCAGGTATCGGCTTCTCCCAGTGCCACTAGTCCTCCTCGCTTTATGCGACCACTCCCGCTCGGGATTGATCACAAGTTTGTAGGCTATTCCGCCCGGCCAAGCAACAGTTTGTCCGGGTCGTTATATCCCAGGTGTCTTGGCCCGACATGCTCACAATCATACACCGGCCAGCCCTACTCTTAGAAGCAGTAGTCCGGCCGCCAAACTGGATTCTGATGAAATCACGATCAACAACCAAAGATAATTATATGGACGCATGCTTCTTCAGCGTAACTGCTTTAATGCTGAAAAACTAAAATTTGAAAGCTGATAATGTCTTGCCGTTTTGCACGAAGTCATGGCTAGTATTATGGTGTTCGGCCTCTCCCGCAGTTAACTTGAAGGAAAAGTCAATGAGCAGTGACAACATCTCATCTGCCAATACTCCCGTGGCTCGAAGTTACCGTAAGCTGGTGGCGCTACAACGCCCGCGGTACGGCCTGACCGACGATGCCCGTGCTGCTCGCTGCGACTCCATCGCTGAGGAGACCACCGTTCTGATGCGCCACTCGGCCGAAAACCTTGACGACATCGCCTGCAAACTGGCGGTGCTGTGCGACCGCCTGCGTGCCGAGGGGGACGTGGTGTCGGAGAACGGGCGGCTGACGCTGTTGCTCGCGGAAGCTGCACGGGCTGACGCGGTGCGGATGGCGATCCAGGGAACGGCCTAACCGTACTCTTGGCGGTCTCCGGATCACCAGAACCGCAAAGAGTCTGTCGCCGACCTTGATTCACCCTTGAGCCAGGAAGCGGAGATGCTCCCTCTGCGCTTCCCACGCCCCCGGCCAGGGTTTCATGAACTCGGCCAGCCCGACCCCTCTGGGCAGGCGGCCGTCGAGGATCATGTCGGTGATGTCGGGGGCGAGCAGGGTGAGTTGAAGCAGCTGGCCGACGTATCGGGCCGCAACTTTTTCAGTCTCGGCCAGCTCTTTGATGGTGGCGTATTTCTTGGTGTCGAGCAGCTTCTTCCAGCGGTGGGCGCGGGCCAGCGCTTTGACCAGCGTCGAGTCGGCTTTGGCCGGCTGCGGTGCCCATGCCGGTTCCGGCGTGCCGGCCGGCGCGATGATCAGCTTGCGCCCGCCGCGTTTCTTAAAATTAATCGGCACGAAGACTGAGATGATCGAATCATCGCTGCTTATCGAGACATCGGTCATTGGCGCTTCTCCAGGG
>JBAWVF010000372.1:0-2093 GCA_037147415.1 Rhodospirillaceae bacterium
TGAGCTATCATCGGCTCGTGACGCTGAAGGAACCGCCATGAGCCACGCCCACAAGCGCTATGCCGATGCTGACGCGACAACCGAGAGCTTGCTGTTGCTCACGAAGAAGATCGACCACATGAGCGCAATTCAAGGGCAGCATGGCGCCGCCATTGCGTGTTTACAAACTGACGTTACCGAGCTGAAATCCGGTCAATCTCAGATCATGGGCTTGTTGACGAAGCTTCTCGACGGTCAAGCCGTGCTGCACCAGAATGACATGGAGCTGAAGCGGCGGTTGGACGAACGGAAACCGTGAACCTCAAGATCACCCGGCGCAACTAGAACACATTGCGAGAAGTATTTCCTGAAATCTTCATTGTATTACCAAATCAAACCACTGCGGCTGAACGACGGCCATAGCACGGCAATTGAGCCGCTCAAAGTTGTTAGTTACCAGTTACCAAGCGAAAATCGAGGGTGTTAACCGGAAAGCGGTAACTTGGTAACCTCCCCTCCAATGCGCCTTGGGCCTTGATGCTCCTATGCCCTCGGTTCGGACGTTTCCGTCGTGCTCAGGCTGGTAACTGGTAACCGCACACCATAGGGACACTTCTGTCCTCTTC
The DNA here is from genome assembly GCA_037147415.1 of Rhodospirillaceae bacterium. GTDB lineage: Bacteria > Pseudomonadota > Alphaproteobacteria > Azospirillales > Azospirillaceae > BOG-933. The sequence continues at coordinate 606 of JBAWVF010000372.1, forward strand.
TGCTCAGCCTCGGAGCGCTCCCGGCAGACCCTCATGAGTCTCTGACAACCATTTATGTGGTACCATTTCAGTTTTTCTACCATCAGGTAGCTTCACTGGAACCGACCACCCACGATCTTCCAATGATATCAGAGAATTAGGAGCTGTTTTGGTAAGAAAAGCTCGAAACCTACCACCAGCTACTTTATCAGTATACCCAACAGCTTGCGCAAGTTGCGCGCGTATAAACCCGCGCCTTCCGTCCTCGGTTACGGCCGCATGGATTTCATCGCTTAATGTACACGATGCAACTGCCCGACCGGGGTTGGCGGATTATCGGCCAGAGCATTCATTCGGGCAAGTTCGTTGTCGGGTATGCCGAGCCTTTCAATTCCGTGCAGCCTAAGAAAGGTTTGGCCGGTTTCATCCTTGAAGCGTTCGACCTGGACGCCGCAATCCTTGAGCACCCTTTCGGCCCCCGCGCTGATTTTGGCTTGGATATCGGGCGGCAGCAGATCGAAGTTCTCGGGCTGCAACAGCAGCTCGGGGGCCTGCCTGAGCCGATCCAGGAACGACAGCGCGGCAATTCCACCCAGGCCATTGCCGATTTCAGTGATTACCATTGCCCGGACGCGACGGGGTGGCAGCGCGGCCCAGCCTTCCATGCTGACGATGCGACGGATCAGGTTGCGGGTGTTGGCGTTCATGATGCGGCTCCTTTGCCTTTGGCGGTATCGTTCCAGCGGTGGAAGGCGGCAATAACCCCGTCGATTGTCTGGCTATACGGTAGAAGTTCGCCCGCCTCGGTGACCGCCTTCGTGTATTCCCGTTCGGCGTTCGAAGTAATCCGGCCGACGTGCACCATGGCCCCGAGCAAGCCTTGAGCGCAACAATGCGGCGCGATTGTCACCACGCCATCGGCCGTTGCGATGGTTCGGTGCATGTCGGCATGGTCCTGTTTCGCCCCGCGCATGAAGTGCTCGACCATGCTCAGTGGCAGGGCGCAAGCAACCATCAAATCGTGCATGCTGTGCCAGGGGAAATCCGGTTTGCCGTCATTAAGCGGCGTCTTGAAAAACCGAACCGGGTTACCGTTTATTTTAGCGGTGTGGATTGGCTTGGTAATCATGCTGTGGTTTCCTTCTCGTTTCAAAAAATCCCGCTGAAGCCTCGCTGGTGAGTTTTGATGCTCCGAAGCCATCAACCCCGCAGTCACCTCGATTCTACGCACCAGCGAGCGCCTAATCGCGATTATGGGCTATGCGGACGGCGTTCCCGGGACTATGATCCGTGGCGGTCGGGAAAACGCTTCGAGGAGACGCCTCATGCAGGTTCTGGTCACATCCGAGCGAGATTTGCTCTATTGGCTGAAACAGCGGCGCAAGCGGCTCGGCCTGACCCAACTTGAACTCGACGACAAGGCCGGCTTTCAAGACGGATACACCGGCATGCGGGTCTCATACCAACCGCAAAAAGTCTTCATGCAACAGCCCAATTCCGAGAAGCAAT
>JBAWVF010000373.1:0-2064 GCA_037147415.1 Rhodospirillaceae bacterium
CGGGCATCGGCGCGCACGGTGGTCGTCGGCGACAGCAGAGTTGTCGCCGCCTTGAGCATCGCGCCCGACCCCTGATAGTCGCCGCCGATGCGGATTGAACCACCCGAGGCGCCGCCCGAGGCGTCCAGAACAGCATCAACCAAGCTGATCGTGCCGCCGAACAGGTCAATGCTGCCGCCGCTGCTGCCACCGCCAGTTCCATCCGCGATATGCTGGCCCGAGGCAAACAGGGTCGAATTAGGCGCGGTGCTGGAAACCGAAACGCTTCCCCCCTTGGCCCTGCCCCGCGCCGACAGGGTCGACGCCGTGGTGTCGATATAGGTCTTGCCGTAGGCCACGGTCACCGCGCCGCCGTCACCGTCGCTGCCATCGGCCGAAATCCGCCCCTGGTTGGCAACCCGGTCGGCACTGACCCGGACGGCGCCGCCGCGGGTGCCATCGGCCGCCAGCGTTCCGGTATTCATCACCATGCGCCCCGGGGCGGAGACGGTCACCGTACCGCCGCTGCCGTCAGCATTGCGGGCGCTGACAGTGCCGGTGTTCTGGACGTGCCCACCGTCGGCAACCAGCCACACCCGACCGTCGCGGGTTACGCTGCCGGTCGCCCGGATCACGCCGCCATTGTTGCCGGCCAGCGCGTAAATATTGCCACCGGCCGCCTTCAGTTCGGCTTGGGTCGCCTCAATTGTACCCTGGTTGTCGACCGAGCCCGGCCCGACTCGAACCAACACCCGTTCCGAATCGCGCCCGGTTGATTCGGTGAGCAGCACCTCATGACCACCGGCCAGCCCGACAGTGCCCTGGGGGGCGGAGATCGTTCCCTTGTTCAAAACGTCCCGGGCGATGAGGAACACGTTGCCGCCGGTGGACGAGATCGAACCGAGATTCTCGACCTTGGCCGTGCTGTCGCCCTTGAACAGCAGCGGTTGGCCGTTGAGAAACGCATCATTCAGTATGTCATGGGTGCTGGCGATGAAACTGCCGCCGGTCACCACCTGTCCCGACGCGCCGACCACGATACCATTGGGGTTGATCAGATAAAGCGTGCCCGAGGCTTTCAGGGTTCCGAGGATCGAGGACAACTCGCCGCCGGTCACGCGGTTGAGGGTCGCGCCCGAACCGTTGTTGAACTGAACGGTGCCCCCGGGCCCGATCGAGAAGCTATCCCAGTGGACGATGGCACGATTGCCCGACTGGTCGACGGTCAGCGTTGCGCCGGACTGGCTGATCGTCCCCGCGCCAACAACGACCCTGCCCCCCTGGGGCAGCGTGGCAGCCTCACACACCGGCACAGCGATCATCAAACCACACAAAGCCGTCGATCCCAGCATCAACGCGCGCAAGCTATACAGCTTCATTGACCGACCCCTTTGTACAAAACTCGTCTTAGTGCTTTAGAGAAAATTGCGGCAAAGGCGCCGCTCACATTTCATAGGGTAGAAACGGCATCTTTCATTTATTATGAATACGTGAGTACGTTCTTTCGATTGCTCCGGAGCAAGTCAGCGCGTCCATGACTGATCCATTAGCAAACATTGGTTTGATGAAACCCATGGCGATCACTCCAGGGTTTTGCCGGCCCGCATGCGCGTCGGCGAAACGCCGAAGCGACGGGCAAAGGCGGCGGAAAAGGCGGGAACGTGGGCGTAACCCACCGCGGCGGATATCTCCTTGATCGGGAGTGCGCTCTGGGTCACCAGATCGCGGGCGCAACCGATGCGCAAGTCGGCCACCCACTCGACGATGGTTTGCCCGTACTGGGCTTGAAAGCGTGCCGCGAGCTTGCGGGGCGACAACCCGACCCGGCGGGCCAACTCGGCGACGGTCGGGGCTGCCAGTGGGGTGGCCGTCAGGATGTCCAGCGCCGCCCTGGCATAAGGACATTCGCCAGTAGCAAGAGCACGATTGGACAGCCCCTCGGCCAGGAGCGTGATGACCTTGCCTTCGAGGAAAAGGTCGAAGTAGCCGGGCTCATAGGCGTTGTCGTCGATTTCGTCCACGACCTGTCGGACCACGACCGGGTTGTCCACCGACACGTCGATACAGCCCTGCAAGGACGGCAGG
>JBAWVF010000374.1:0-2063 GCA_037147415.1 Rhodospirillaceae bacterium
GGGCCAGGACCGTTTCCTGCTTGGTCCCGGTGCGCGGCGGACGCGGGGCGGCGGGCTGCTGCTTGCCGGCGGTCAGTCCGGCGAGGGTTTCGAAAGCGGCCCGGGCGCGGCGGATGTCGCCCGTCGTGATCGCGCTGTCGTTGATGCAGAAAACGATCCAGTTATCCGCCCGGGTGTGAAAATGCTCGATGTCAAGCGAGGCGAAAGGTTTCAGGGCATCCAGGGCCAAGCCGGCAAGCCCGGTTGCCGAAACCCGGTTTTGCACCGGTGCCTGCTGTTCCGGGATTGATTCCGGTTCGGGTTCAGAGGTCGGTTCGGAAACGGTGTCGGCTTCGGCAGGTTCCTCGGGGAGGTGCTCCCATTTCTGTTCGTCGCCGTTCCAGATCATGCCGGGCTCCGGCGAGTCTTCGGTTCCAGGGATGTCACCATCCTCTTGCTGTTCAATTTCGCAGCCGGTGCCATCATCCGGGATTTCCTCGCCGGAAGTGTCGGCTTCGGCGATCGGCGCCTCGGAAACCGGGGCGGGTTCCGCAGCGGCGGCTTCAACCTCGGTTTCGGCTTCAGTTTCAGTTTCAGTTTCAGTTTTGTCCTCAATCCCGGCGGCGCGCAAGGCGTCGGCAACCGTCAGGCCCTTCTCGGCCAGCAGGGCTTCCAGGCGGCTTTGGGCTTTGCCGCGGCTGTTAAAGGTCTTGGCCCGGACCTCGATTTGAGCAAGGGCACCAAAAGCGGTGGTGAGCTGCTTGGTGGTCAGATCGGAAAGCGTCGTCATGGTTGTGTTCCTCGGGGCTGTTCGGGGCGCTTGCCGCCCCGGTTCGTGTCCCCATGAGCGCTCTGTTCCGGCCCGTCATCCAGTCAATTATCAGCAACATCAGTGCGTTGTTTGGCGTCATCGTGTCATGTGATGATCCGCTCCGGCCACAAGCAATGGTGGTGACGAATGTATACGGAAGCCCACCGCGACGCTCTGCGCGAGGCGATCGCTAGCGGCGTGCTGCGCGTCAACTATGATGGTCGCACCGTGGAATATCGCTCGCTGAACGACCTGCGCTCGGCCTTGCGTGAGGTCGAAGCCGCCCTCGATCCCGGGCGCCGCACCGTGCGCCAGATCAGGATTGTTTCCGACAAGGGACTGTAATCATGACCCTGTTGCGGCGGATTGCCGGAGCCCTGGTGCCGAGCCGGCCACGGATTACCGCGATGGTGGGCGGGATCGAGGCCGGGGCGCTTGGGCGGCGCTTGTCGAGCTTCGTGCCGGCGAGCTATCACATTAACACGCTGATCGCGGCGTCCGGGCCGACTGTGACGGCGCGGGCGCGCTACCTCGTGCGCAATAACGGCTTCGCCCTGTCGGCGGCCGAGAGTTTCGCCGGCAACGCGGTCGGCGATGGCATCAAGCCGTCCTCGCTGATCAAAGACGCCGTGATCAAGGAGCGGATTCAACAGGCGTGGCTCCGGTGGACCGATGAAAGTGACGCCGAGGATTTAAGCGATCTCTACGGGCAAATGCGCCGGGTCGCCCGAGAACTGTTCATTGCCGGGGAGGTCTTCATCCGGTTCCGGCCGCGCCGGCCCTCGGACGGGCTGTCGGTGCCGTTGCAGCTGCAGATGCTGCCGTCCGAGCAACTGGCGGTCACGCTTAACCAGTCCGCACCCGGCGGCAACTTGATCAGCCTCGGGATCGAGGTCAATCCGATCGGCCAACGGGTGGCGTACTGGTTCTGGCGCAACCATCCGGGCGACATCACCGAGCGCAGTTTCACCGGCGGCGTGCCGGTGCGGGTGCCGGCCTCCGAAGTGCTCCATATCTATGACGCGGTCGAGGGCGGGCAAAAACGCGGCTTGTCCCGGCTGGCCCCGGCGATCGTCAAACTTTGGCTGTTGGACCTCTATGATGACGCCGAATTGGACCGCAAGAAGGTCGCGGCGCTGTTTGCCGGTTTCGTCACAAGGCCCGACGCCGATGGCACTCTGATCGGCGAAGGGGCGCCTGACGCGGGTGGCGCTGCGGTCGCCGGTCTGCAACCCGGAACGTTACAAGTCTTGCTGCCCGGCGAGGACATCAA
>JBAWVF010000375.1:0-2043 GCA_037147415.1 Rhodospirillaceae bacterium
TTCTGGAAAATACTATATCTAGTGGGTGTGTGCGTCAAGCCGATAGGCATGCATTCTTGGAGAAAGCGCTCCTGCTCAAGAGATTTATTCAATCGATGAGTGCTTTCTTGATTTAACCGGAATCCCGGGAAACCTGACGGATCAATGCCGTCAACTTCGCCGGCAGGTGATTGCTTGGACCGGTATTCCGGTTTCCGTCGGGATCGCTCGGACCAAGACACTGGCGAAACTGGCCAACCGAGTTGCAAAGAAGTCGACCAAGGCTGATGGCGTGGTCGATCTTTCCAACCGTCAAGACCTGATCGACACGGCATTGAACAGGGTCGAAGTCGGTGATGTCTGGGGGGTTGGACGCCGATATGCCGAGCGGCTTGCCGGTTACGGGATCAGAACGGCCCATGACCTTTCAATTCGCGGCGAGCAATGGGCACGGTACGAGTTCGGTATCGTGCTGGCACGCACCGTCTCGGAATTGCGGGGCAAGCCGGTTTTCACTCTTGAAGATCAACCTGCACCCAGGCAGTCCTGTACGTGTTCAAGATCATTTGGATTATCGACACCGGACATTGAAGCCGTAGCGGCGGCGATCAGCGAATATGCCCAAACCGCCGCCGAGCGCCTGCGCGGTGAAGGCATGGTCGCCGGCCATATTCAAGTATTCGCCTACACCAACCGCTTTCGCAAGGATGCGATCCAGGGAGTGCTGGCAGCGTCATCGCCGCTCTCACCGCCGACAGCGGATACGGTGCAGATTGTACGGACGGCCTTAAAGCTCACCAGAGTCACCAAAAATTACCCGCCCGGCTGCGAATGGTCGAAAGCCGGTGTGCTATTGACCGACCTGTGCCGGGTTGATCATGTCGAGCAAGACTTATTCACGCGGGTTGATTCGTACAAATCCGAAATGCTGATGACCGCGATCGATCACGTCAACGCACGCTATGGCCGGCGGTGCGTGGGGTTCGGGCTGTCGGCGGAACAGGCTGATTGGCGAATGCGTCGCGAAAAATTGTCGCCGGCCTGGACAACACGATGGACAGACATCCCGACGGTTAAGGTTTGATCTTTCGCAAAGCTTTTTGTGGCGCATCGAGGACTTAACATATCAGACGGATCGGCGCGCACCTAATACCTAATGTTATTTAGGAGGTTTACGCCCTAAGCTACTGTTGTAAAATGATCACCATCCAGTCGCTCGCTCAAGGGGTGCGACAATTTGTCTTGCTCGGGCACGCCAACCGGTTAATCTTTCATTAGCAAATCAGGCCGATGGAGGTTGCCATGTCGTTGTTAGAGTTATCAAATGAAGGCGTTTGGACGGAAATCTATCGCCGGGCCGTAAGAGCCTATGGACACTCTCGGTCATCGTGGACCGACTGCCTGTCCGGTGCCATAACCTCGGTTCAGATCGAAATGGACACTTGGCTGTTGACGACGAAGATAGCGTGAACGTATTTGTCGGGCGGGAGGGACCAAGTGTCCCTCGCACGCCGAGAGACGGCATGCGATCGCGGCCATGCTGGAGCAGGCGCCCGCTCGGGCCGTGCCTGGTGATCGCGCCGACCTCGGTCTGCCACAACCGGGAGCACGAACACGAGCGGGTAAACCGGTTCCGAATTTTGACCCGACAGGTTGCCGAAGGACCAAAGGCCTACGCTATTAGCTCGGCACCGAACGCGACCCCGGTCCAATCCCATTTTCTTGCATGAAATCAACCCTTTGCCTATCTTGGCGAGGGCTCAAGCCTGAACGCCCGTTCACAGGCGGTAGCCGTCCGAGGCGGTCCGGGTGCTGGATCCGAGTGTGTTCGACATTCGACACCGAAGCCGCGCGATTGGAAGTCGGAAAACATCGGCTCGATAGCCCCAAGCGGGCCAATTATTGCAGTTGCCTGTGCGCCGGCAGTGTCGCTATAGTGGTGCGGGATCAAGTCTCACGGTGGTGGTTGATACCGAAAGCAAGTAAAGACAACTTCCCGGCCACTCAGTATGCGGATTCCGATCAATCCGGCCAGGGATTCCGATTTGAATCCGGCCACCCATT
>JBAWVF010000376.1:0-2039 GCA_037147415.1 Rhodospirillaceae bacterium
CCAACGCTCACCGCGATCTATGCGCGGGTGTCGTCCCACGATCAAAAGGGCGATATTGATCGGCAGATCGCTCGGGTGGCAACCTATGCCGCCGAACAGGGCATCAAGGTTGACCGGATTGTCAGTGAGATCGGCTCCGGCCTCAATGATAAGCGGAAGGAACTTGGCAAGCTCCTGGCCGATCCACAGATTGGGACAATCATTGTCGAGCATAAGGACCGTCTTGCCCGCTTTGGCGTCCGTCATCTTCAGACGGTGCTGGGAGCAACCGGCCGCAATATCATCGTCGTTGACTCCGGCGAAGTCAAAGACGATCTTGTGCGGGACATGATCGACCTTATGGCATGCTTTTCGGCTCGCCTCTATGGCCGCCGGTCGGCCAAGAACAGAGCGGAGCGCGCCTTGGAGGCGCTTAAGCCATGACGACCCGCACTTTCTGCACCGTCATTGGGGATCCGGCAGCGAATGCCGTGCCGGAACGTGTCAACGATTGTGAGACAACGGGTGGTGTAATTTAGGCTTGGCAGTTTGCCGTTTTGAGCGGCGGATTGATCCAGGCGGCGGTTGGTTTTGCGGGTGGGTTCGGCATCTTTTTGACGAAGCGCTCAGGATTTTTGCTGAAGGCGCCGTCAAGGACGAGCTGTCGGGCGGCGTGAACGGCGTCCGCTTGGCCGTAATGAACTTGGTCTGGGGTCATGAGGCCGATGCCGGCATGGTGATGCTCCTGATTGTACCAGGTGAAGAAGTTCCGGCAAAACGCTCTGGCGTCTTCAATGCAGCCAAATCGCTTTGGGAACGTCGGTTGATACTTCAAGGTCTTGAAGTGGCTTTCGGAAAATGGATTGTCGTTTGATACGTGCGGACGGCTGTGTGATTTGGTGACGCCGAGGTCTGCCAGCAATTGAACCGTGACCTTGGCTTTCATGGGCGCGCCGCGGTCGGCATGGAGCGTGAGCTGTCCGGGTGGCACTTGGTGCTTGGTCGTGGCATCCTCGAACAGCATCTTGAACAGAGCGGCGTTTTCGGCGTCGGCGATACACCAGCCGACAATGCGGCGACTGAAGATGTCGATGATGACATAGAGATAGAAATAAGTCCACTTGGCGGGGCCCATCAGCTTGGTGATGTCCCAAGACCAAACTTGGTTGGGCCCTTCGGCCAGTAGCTCCGGCTTCTTGTATTCTGGATGGCGCAGTTGATTGCGCCGTTCTCGAACCTCGCTGTTTTCATCCAGAATGCGATACATGGTCCGGACCGAGCAATAGTAGAGGCCTTGGTCAAGCAGGCTGGCATAGATTTCCGCCGGGGCGAGATCGGCGAAACGCGGTTCCCGCATCAGGTCAAGCACGGCCTGGCGTTCGACCGCGGTCAAAGCTCGGTCCGGGCGAGGCCGGGGCCGGGGTTCGGCTGGCGGCTGAGCCAGATGGGCGCGCCGACGATAGAAGCTGGAGCGCGCCACACCCACAGCGGCACAGGCGGCTTTGGTCAGCCCCAGTTCCGGCCGCGCGGTGATGGCGGCCATCATGTCGTGCCGTCGCTGTCGATCGGCGCCAGGGATATCCCCAGCACCTCCGATAGTTTTTTTTGGAGGTCGATGATGGCCTCGGCCCGCTCCAGCCGCCGTTTGAGCCGGCTGTTTTCCCGCCCCATCTCGGCCAACGCCGCCGCCAACGGGTTGGCTTCGGCTGATTTTGGCCCCCGCTTGACGGGACGCAGGGCTTGGAAGGCGCCAGCCTCCCGTTGCCGCCGCCACTCGGTCAGGGCCGAGGAATAAAGCCCCTCACGCCGCAATAGGGCGCCGATGTCGCCCGCTTCCGTCGCCCGGTCGGCCTCGCCCAAAATGCGCAGCTTTTCTTGGGCGGAAAATGTCCGGCGTTTGGGCCGATCCGACAACTCAGGGTTCACCGCCGCAGGCGCCGCCACTACAGCCGGCCTCCGGCCTTCTTCCGTGGCGGCGCCTGCGGCGGCCAGCGTCTCCACAACCTTATTGGGCATGACCACGAGACTGTTCTCCTACGCCCTCAAGGGTAAACTTCCGG
>JBAWVF010000377.1:0-2004 GCA_037147415.1 Rhodospirillaceae bacterium
CAATTGCTTCTCGGAATTGGGCTGTTGCATGAAGACTTTTTGCGGTTGGTATAACTCTATCAGTGCGTTGACCAGCGCGAGGCCAAGGCCGGTACCGCCGGCCGAGCGGCAGTATCGATTATCAACCTGTTCGAACGGACGAAGCACCCGGCTGAGCTGGTCGGCGGGAATCCCGACCCCGGTGTCGGTAATGGTCAGCACGGTGGTCCCGTTATGGTCGGCGTTGGCGCGTACGGTGATCTTGCCGCCGGCCGGCGTGAATTTGATGGCGTTGGACAGCAAATTAAACAGTATTTGTTTAATGCCGCGTTCGTCGGCCATCACGCTCGGCAGATCAGCGGGACACTCGACCCCGATGAACAGCCCGGCTTCGAGCGCCCGGACCGAGACTAACCTGACTACGGCGGCTAAGACTCCGGGCAGATACAGCTCCGTCCGCGCCAATTCCAACTTACCGGCTTCGATTTTGGCAAGGTCGAGAATGTCATTAATCAATGTCAGTAAATGAGTGCCGCTTTCGTGAATATCATTGGCATATTCGATATAGCGGGAGATGGCTTGCGGCCCCATCAACTCGTCGCGAATCACCTCGGAGAAGCCGAGGATAGTGTTAAGCGGCGTCCGCAACTCGTGGCTCATGGTGGCAAGGAACTGGGACTTGGCCCGGTTGGCCTGCTCGGCATCCTCCCGCGCCCGCACCAGCGCCGTCTCAGCTTGTTTACGCGCCGTGATGTCCTGCTTAAGGCCAACGAAGTGACGAATGACACCTTGTTCGTCGCGCACCGGGGCAATCGCCCCGTCTTCCCAAAATAAGTCACCGTTCCGCTTGCGGTTCAGCAATTGTCCGCGCCAAACTTCGCCGGACAGGATGGTATCCCACAAGACCCGGTAAACGTCGTGCGGCACATGGCCGGATTGAAAAATACGCGGATTCAGACCGATGATATCGGCCTGGGCATAGCCGGTCACCCGCTCCGTTTCCGGATTGGTGTATTCGATCCGCCCGCACACGTCGGTAATCATCACCGAAACCGGGGCATGTTCGACCGCCCGCGACAAGGTGCGCAAGGTCAGTTCCGCGGCTTTGCGTCCGGTAATATCCTCGATCATCGCCACGGTCAGCGGCGGTTGGCCCGGTTCGGCCGGAATCCGGCTGATGACCAAGCTACCCCAAACCGTACGCCCATCCGAAGTGACGAAACGTTTTTCAAGATCATAGCGCTCTATGCGGCCGGCGATAAGATCGGCGGAAAGAGACGCACTGCGCTCGCGATCCTCGGGATGTGTAAAGTCGAGCCAAGGGCGCCCGGCCAGCTCCGACGCATCCAAACCAAGCAAACGGGCAAAAGCCGGATTGGCCTGGACAATGCATCCATCCGTGTCGCAAACCGCAATACCAAAGCCGGCGTTCGCGATGATGGTGCCGGACCGGGCCTCGCTGGCGGACAGGGCGCGCTCGGTCCGTTTCAGCCGATCGGTGTCCTGGCAGCCGACCAGCAAGGCGGTATCGCCGTCATAGACAAAAAGCTGTGCCGAGAGAACCGACCAGAAGCCGGTTCCATCCTGGCGCTTCATTTCGACTTCCAGGCTGTCGACCCGGCCATTGGCCCACACCGCCGAGATGAACCGTTCCCGTTGCGCGGGATCAATCCAGAACTCTTTATCATTAAGATTAAGGCCGCCCTGCTCGGAGAGACCGAACAGCTCGGTTGCATGCGGGTTGACATAAAGGACGCGGCCATCGCTTGGCCGGGTAACAATCATGGCAAACGGGACCGCGCTGATAATCTGACGCAGCCGTTCTTGACCCGACTTCAGTTCCTGCTGCTGCCGGTCGGCGGTCAGATCGATGACCAAGGCGAAGAAGTCGGAAATCCTGCCCTCGGCATCAAGTAGGGCGGTCGCATTGAATCGCGCCCGGATGGTGCCGCCCGCACGGGTCAACAGCATCATTTCATGCCTATCGGCTTGACGCACACACCCACTAGATATAGTATTTTCCAG
>JBAWVF010000378.1:0-1991 GCA_037147415.1 Rhodospirillaceae bacterium
CGGTCGAAGTCGGCAACCATCCGCTGCATCTGACCGGTAAGGAATACGGTATTCTAGAGCTGCTCTCCTTGCGTAAGGGTACGACCCTGACTAAAGAGATGTTCCTGAACCATCTCTATGGCGGGATGGATGAGCCCGAGCTGAAGATTATCGATGTTTTCGTCTGTAAGCTGCGCAAAAAACTGACCCAAGCGTCTAACGGCGAAAATTATATCGAAACGGTTTGGGGCCGGGGCTATGTTCTGCGCGACCCGCAGGATGAAACCGAGGAGGTTCCGGTTCGGGCGGCGGGTTGATCCATGAGGACGGTAGAGGGTTGGCCGGCGGCGGCCCGGGCGCTCGCGGAACGGTTCGGCGAGCGTTTTTCGACCGGCGCGGCGCTGTGCGAACAACACGGCCACGACGAATCACACCACAAGACGATGCCGCCCGACGGGGTGGTGTTTCCGCAAAATACCGAGGAAGTGGCCGCGGCGGTGCATATTTGTGCCCGAGAGCGGGTGCCGATGGTGCCGTTCGGGGCCGGCACATCGCTGGAAGGCGGGGTGGCGGCGGTTCGGGGCGGTTTGTGCCTAGATTTGTCGAGAATGAACCGGATTGTGCGAGTCGGGGTCGATGATCTGGATGTAACGGTCGAGGCCGGGGTAACCCGTAAACAACTTAACGAATATCTTCGCGATACCGGCCAATTTTTTCCGGTTGATCCCGGCGCTGATGCGACTCTCGGCGGTATGGCGGCGACCCGGGCCAGCGGCACCAATGCCGTACGCTACGGCACGATGCGTGAAAATGTGCTGGGGTTGACGGTTGTGCTCGCCGATGGCCGGGTCATTCGTCCCGGCGGGCGGGCGCGTAAATCGGCGGCCGGCTATGACCTGACCCGCCTGTTTGTCGGCTCGGAGGGCACGCTCGGCGTGATTACCGAGGTTACGCTCAGGCTTTACGGCATTCCCGAGGCGATTTCGGTGGCGGTGTGCAGCTTCAAATCGGTGGCTGACGCGGTTTCCACGGTGATTGCAACCATCCAACTGGGAATTCCGATTGCCCGGATGGAGCTTTTGGATGCTCGCGCCATCGCTGCGGTTAATGCGTATTCGAAGCTCGATCTTTCTGAAACGCCGACCTTGTTTTTAGAGTTTCATGGTAGCGATGCCGCCGTGGCGGAGCAGTCGAAAGCCGTCTCTTTTATTGCCGGAGAGTTTCACGGCAGCGACTTTCAGTGGGCGATGCGCCCGGAGGAGCGGACTCGGTTGTGGCAGGCCCGTCATAATGCGTATTATGCCGCGATGGCTCTGCGGCCGGGTGCGCGCGGGTTTTCCACTGATGTTTGCGTACCGATTTCGGCATTGGCCGAATGCATCGCCGAGACCCGGGCCGATCTCAGCGCCAGCACGGCGTTGGCGCCGCTCATCGGTCATGTCGGCGACGGTAATTTTCATTTGATCTTCGTGGTTCATCCCGAAGACGAGGCTCAGATGGCGGAAGCTCATCGCCTTAATGACCGCTTGGTGCAGCGCGCGCTGGCTTTTGGCGGCACCTGCACCGGCGAGCATGGCGTCGGACTCGGCAAATGCGCTTATCTGGTCGATGAATGCGGCGAGGAGACCATAAATGTGATGCGGTCGATCAAGCAAAGCCTCGACCCGCACAATTTAATGAATCCCGGCAAGGTGGTTGCGGTGTAGGCGTTCGTCGTTTCAGCTGAACTCGTCTCTCTTTATTTCGCTATCCTCGCGAAAGCGGGACAGCCTGGATTCCCGCTTTCGCGGGAAAGACGGGTTAGAGAAGGCGGGAATGACGAGTCAGAGAAGGCGGGAATGACGGGTCGGAACTTTGTCACCCCTTAGAATTTCGTCACCCCCGCGAAAGCGGGGGTCCAGAGCAGCAAGGTTCGGATTCGAGGCGGGACAGCCTGGATTCCCGCTTTCGCGGGAAAGACGAGTCAGAGAAGGCGGGAATGACGGGTCGGAACTTTGTCACCCCTTAGAATT
>JBAWVF010000379.1:0-1961 GCA_037147415.1 Rhodospirillaceae bacterium
GCGGGCGGTTGAACATCTGATCAGGCCATCGCTTTGGTGAAGCGGTCGCCGAAGCGGATGGCTCGCAGGCCGGAGCGTTACCGGATCAATCGGCCGGTACGATCAATGCTCCTGTTGCTATTCTTTACAGTCGCCGACGTTTTTTACACATGGGAGCGTGGCCATCGGTCCCGCACACCATGGAATAGCCTGTAGGCTGTAGTGATCTTCGGTGCTGTCGATTCAGGCATGCCGCTTGCGTTTCGAAAGCTGCGAACGACTCAGGCTTGTCGCAGAGTTCGGCGCATGTAAAGGAGTACCAAGATGAGTACAATCTCTTCGAGGGATAAACCCTCGCTGGCAGGACTTATGAGAGCCGTGGCCATGGCTTCCATCCTTGCAAGCAGTCTATTTTGTGGCACGGAAGTCGCGCTGGCGGATCCGTTTGTACCGCCTTCAGGATTGCCGGTACCGGCAAGCGGCAAGGTCTGGTTCGTGGGCCTGGATGCGAATGGGTTCTATGATGCAACATTTGCCAATATTCCGACCGCTACGCCTGATGTGACGTTTTCCGCCAGCGCCATCGGCTTCACGACTTATGGACCGGGAAAGGCTTACCCGTGGTGGACGACCCCGACACCGGGCGACGTGACGAATTCCGGCGATGCCGGTCACCTGAACACCATCAGTGGTTTTCTCACCAGCCTGGGGGAAGCCTATAAAATCACTTATGCCCCTGGAATATTGGGTAATCACGCGCTGCTAGATCCGTTCTTTGTCGGAACTTTCATTGAAATAACCGGTAAATTAAATCTTGTGACCGGGGAGAAAGTCGGGTTTGCTCATGACGATGGCGTCGGGTTCGCACTGAACGGTATTGACTACAGCTATCTTCTTAACAACCATAATGCGTCGGGCGTGGTCGAGACGATCACTTACACCGGCCCTGATGGCCTTATTAATTTCGATCTGGTTTACTCCGAGGTGCGCTCTCTGCCTGGATATTTGGAAATGCACGTCTCGGAACCGAACGCAATTTGGCTGCTGACCATCGGTTTACTGGCTGTTGCGATGATAACCCGGCGGCGGTTGCATGAACTTTCAGCCAGACATTTACCGAGTACACAATTCTGATCGGTCTTCGTTCCCCGAAACCGGAGGACTTTATACCGACATGATATGAGGGGGGAATGAGCAGGCCATCTGACGGGGCGAGACTAACCGAAACACATTCGGCCTGTCTCGCCCTGCAAGTAAATATCAGCATACTTCAGTCAAATATTATAGTCCCGCTATGCCGGCGGGTTGCACATTCTTAAAATCCCTTAACTTGCTATCAGTGTTATTGCCGGATATAAAGGTGAAGATATTGGCGTCAACATGGCGCCGCAAGATCACCTCGATATAAATAGTCTGGCTGGGACGCAATTCTCCGCTCAAAGCAACCCCATCGGTGCGGAACCGCGTGCGTCCTGTTTCTGTGTCTCTTGCGTAAGTCGGTCAAGCTCGAGGCATCGATTATCATAATCGCCGACCGAACTTACCTTGAAGCACTCGAGAACCTGGTTTACCACCGGTTTCACGCTGGCGCCGACCGGGCTCCCGGTCTCATACCAATGGCCTTTGATGATGACCCATCAAAGGCCCCCCTCAAACGGCGGGCGCCCGCTCACGCGGGCTTGCCTTCGCGCCATGAGGCGCGCGGCGGCAGTCGCCGCCGATACCAACGGCCGGTCATCAACAAGGGCCGTTGGTATCAGCTATTGGCATTGCTGATCGTCATGATTTTGAAAGATGAGTCGGGGCGTGCTTCTAATTCACGCCCCGACTCATCTCTTCATCGAAACCCGTGATTTCAATCAGCCTTGCAAGGTGATCGGGTGATCAGGGTCGACCAATTGTTCACGGTCGCGCCAGGATGGATGGACATAATTAATTTCCATTAGCCGGCGCACGCCATGGATCGGCCGCGGTTCAAAGCC
>JBAWVF010000380.1:0-1961 GCA_037147415.1 Rhodospirillaceae bacterium
CTCCTTCTGCCACCCCAATCTCGGCGACCACACCGCTCTTCGGCAGCAAGGGCAGCAGCGATATCCGGTTCGTGAAGGCGATATACACAGGGAACCTCCGGCCAGGGGGGGGCCTTGTGTCAGCCCCCCGGTGATAGAAACCAGTTTCAGGTTGATAGGCTGATTTGGGCAGAATTCAGCCCGGCACGCAAACAGTCACAGCCCGAGCTTCGCCGCTGCCGGTTCCCGGAACAGATCGCCTGACCTGATATAGCCCCTCACGACCTGAACCGAGCGGTGGCCGGTCTGGCGCATGATCGCCGCCTCGCTGGCGCCATCCCGATTACAAGGGGACAGCGCCGCCTCTATTGTCCCGATTGGCCGTGGGAAGCACCCCTTTCGGCCCTTTTTCTGCTGATCTCATAGATGCCGAATCTCGGTGTCGTCAAAATGCGGAGCATCGTTGTTCAGAAAAGTTAACCTACCTGGATGCGAGCCGCTCGATCTTAACTCATCGAACAATTATGATACTTCGATGATCCGGTGAAACATTTTATAGACGCTTTAACCGGATTAAACGTTCATCGTCTAGTTTACGGGGGCAGCCATGATCAAAGATTTGATTCGGTCAATCACTCTTCATCCTCACAATGACGGACCGTGGAACGAGCTGTTCCGGATCATGATTGAGGACCGGCAGTTCACGCTGGTCGAGCAATTGCTGATGGCGCGCCATCAGCGGCGTCGCGATGCTGCCGGCTGGGCCTATGAGGGGTGCCTCCCGGAACGCTGCGATTTTTTACGGTAGCGCGTTGCACGCCATATTTCTACGGCCAAACAAAATCAAGGTGAGCGGCATCGAACCGGAGAGAATGACCGAGCTTAGCAAGGGATGTGCGTATTGCACGCAGTATTGACCCCCTGGATAGAGGGCCAGTTTGCGGCGTGCAATATTGGAGCCGCCTAGGGAACATGGCGTACAAGTAGGATTGCACGCCATGTTAACACGCCATAACATCACTATGATCGGCAACTCAGCCCCAAAATGACCGAGAGCCGGTCATAATGACCGTTTCTAGGGTAAATTTTCGCAGAGTTCCGGGAGGTACCCCTATGAGCGGGTTCTGAACCTCGTTCAACACCAGAATTGGTCCGTTCTTGACCTGCTCTACGAACATGGTGGCCCGAACTCGGCTTTTCGCGGGGTTTTCGCGTACGGTCGCGCGCTCCGGTTCGTGGCCGGGTTCGATCTCGACCGGGCGGTGCCACTGATTCGCGAAGCGGCGTTCGTTTCGGCGTCGGCGGCAACCCAGGTCTTCGCCCACGAAAACGGTTTCGTCACGATCATTCTGGGGCAGATGCTTCAGCAGGCGTCCCTGCTCGAAGGCCGGGATTACACCGCGACCGGACCCGACCTGCCTGTTGTCGCCGAAGAGGTGATTTTGCCCGATCTCCCGGGTGATGGCCTGATTGTCTTTGCCGCTTGCTGCGAGACCTATTTCCTGGCCTATGGTGAACGCTTCATCCGGGGCTTGGTGGCCGTCTGCTCAAACGCCTCTTGTCTGATTCACGTGATGAATCCCGATGCGGCAGGCGATGCGGCCCGGGCCGGTTTGCGCAACGAATTCCCCCGGACCGGCTTCAGCACTGAGACCGGACCGACCAGCGGCGGCTGGTACGCCAGCCGCCGGTTCCTCCTGTGCCCGGTGGTTCAGGAGCATTACCGCAGGGATTTGGTGGTTATGGATGTGGATTCGGTGTTCGACCAACGATTTACCGCCCTCCTCGATGCCTCGGCGGGCAGTGAACTGGCTTATATCGGTAATAGCCAGCAGTGCCTGCCTTCGCTGCTGGTCTCGGCGGCGTATCTCTTCCACAAGGCCGGCAGCATGGTTGCGGCGCGCTTCGCCCAAGCCAATGCCAACTAGGGGGGCGGTAACCAAAGCTTCCAAAAGCTCACACAGCAGGTGTCAACGGTTCCC
>JBAWVF010000381.1:0-1955 GCA_037147415.1 Rhodospirillaceae bacterium
TCGGCTATCTGGTGATGGACCAGTTGGTCGCCGCCCGCTCCGGACGCGGGTTTCGTCAAGCAACCGGGCGCCGCCTCGCTCAAGGGCGCAACGCCCAACCGGTGCTGATGTTCGTGCTGGTGCCGCAGGTCTGCTTGAGCAAACGCCTCGATATCGCCGGGGCCGTTGCCGCGATCGAGGCCGAGTTTCCGGGGATGATCGAACGGCAGTTCGAGGGATGATCCCAACGAAATTTAGGACCTATACATGTGATGGCATCGGGTTTGAGGCATGCCACTGTACAAGTTTATCCATATTTATCAATATCAGTTTATCAGACTTGCCCGCAGACTCTATCGCCCCGGCTGTAAAGCTTGATGTCGTCACGAGATAACCTTTTGATGCGCCATTCTCCTCTATAACTCCCTTGAACTGCTGTACAAGAGGGCTTCCAACCGGATTATCAGCCGCGTGCCGTTTGCACTGAATGACGATCAGCCCGTCGGGGTGGTCGACGAACCCATCAACCCCTAAGTCGTTTGATTTCTTGGTGGTCCAAGCCTTCACGCTATTAGTCTTAAAGAAACTGACGATGTGTGATTCGAAGTCAAATGGGTCCATGGTTAGAAGTTTCTGTCGAAGTTTCACCTCATCCGTTGGCATGGAAAATCGTCTTGAGTCAATTGGATCGGTACGCATCGCAGTTTTAAGAGCTGCGCTTGTTCGCCGGGCAATTTCATCGCGGGCAATAATTTCAAGCACTCCAATAAGATATGGAGCCGCATCTCGATTGGTTACCATTGTCTCCAAGATCGAAGTGATTCCTGCGGCTCCAATAAAAACCAAAAGGAGTACCGGCAGACCCAATGCGCCTCCAAGCGCTGCTATCCCAGCCCCCTGACCCCCGATAAAAGGGGCTGCCAACAAAGTCACCGGAACCGCAATTTTTACGGATAAAGGGAGATTGGAGTTTTTGTAGCCTCTAACAGTCTCTGCCACGCTGTTTCCAACGACTCGAACCGTGCTCTTCATATCAGTCAGCGAATATAGAGCCTTGATCTTTTCGCCCTGTGTCTTATCACTGTTAAGAACATCGCGAGAATCAGATAGCCACCTCGTGATTTCCTGACGATCGCCTTCGTTCGTTACTTTCTCAATTGATTGAGCAAAAACTCTTACTAGCCATTCGCGCAAACGGGACGGTATTGCTTTGTCAGTCATGTTCTTGCCCTGTGCTAATCTTTCATGTTCGCGCCGATCCCACTTTACCACTGACAAGCGCCTTCGAGGTACCAGGAACCGATTCGCATAATCTCGGTTGAAGGGTATGCCGGGCAATATTCCCGGCTTCTCCTGATCAGCACGGAGCCCATCCCATGCCCAGTCGTCGTGAATCCGTGTTGCAGGCGCTGCTTGCCACCCTGACCACCGTGCCCGGCGCCACCGTCGAGCGGGAGAGTGCCATCCCCGAGCGGGTGTCGCAGGGCGGGCTGATCATTTTGCGCGATGGCGATCCCGGCACGCCTGAAATCATCCTGTCACCTTTGACCTACCTCTACGATCATCCCGCCCGGTTGGAGGTGTTCGTTCAGGCCGGGCAGCCGGCGGCCCGCGCCATCGCTCTCGACGGCCTGCTGCGCGCCATCAGCTCCGCGCTTGCCGCAGACCGATCCCTGAGCGGCACCTGTGATTGGCTGGCCTGGGCAGCGCCCGTCGCCGAGGAGTTGCCGGTGGCCGGCGGAGCCCCGATCCGTGCCGCCACCGTGATCGTCACCCTCAGCTACAGCACCAGCGACCCGCTGAGTTGACCCTTTCTCCCTCGAACAAAGGAACACCGACATGGCTCGTGCAATCGGCGCCAATGCCCAGCTATTGGCCAAGGTCGAGGCCACCTACGGCACCGCCCCTGGTGGTCCCTATGCCCGGCTGCCCTTCATCAGTTGCGACCTCGGCTCGGAGCAGCCGCTGGAAGCCAA
>JBAWVF010000382.1:0-1944 GCA_037147415.1 Rhodospirillaceae bacterium
CTTCTCCGAATGGCTGAAGCACGAAGGGGAGTTTGTCAACCAAGGGGACGCCGTCCCCTTGACCCCTGCCAGGGAAATGAATTTCCCTGGACCCTCGGGTCTGTGGCGATAAAAATCGGCAAAGATCAATATGATGGGTTCGGTTGACGGCTAACATAAGATTTATTATATTAATCCGATGACTGAACCTTCATGGGGCTTCTACGGTCGATCGGTGGAGCAGGCGGAGATCGAGAAAATTCTCGACTCGGGCCGCTGGTTCTTCTGTGCCATCTCCGGCCGCAGGCGCATCGGAAAAACCCGGCTCATTCAGGAGGCTTTGCGTCGGAGGCCGGGTGCATATGCCTTCTATTTCCAAGTCCCTGATAGTGATGAAAGAGGAGTTGTTGAAGCATTTCGGGATGCTCTTGAAGATACTGGGCTGGAAAGAGATACGGCAAGAGATTTTAGAAATTTTTATGATGTATCGTCACTAATAAGAGAGATGTGTCGGGAAGAATTTATTATTTCAATAGATGAATTTCAGTACTTTCATCGGAAGTCGCTTTCGGAATTTACGTCATATTTTCAGGCAGATATCGATAAGTTGCGGGACACTTCAGGCGGCGGCATCTTCGTCCTCGGCTCGATCCACACCGAGATGACGGCGATCCTTGAGGACCAAATGTCTCCCCTGTTCAACCGGGTGACCCATCGGATTGAACTCGGTCACTGGGATTTCGCGACGCTGTTCGAGATGTTCGACGCTCATGGCGTCACCGATCCCTATCGCCGGTTGTTTCTGTGGTCGTTGTTCGAGGGGGTGCCGAAATTTTACCGGGACTGTTTTGAACAGGGCGTCCTGAAACCGATGGTCGACTATCGGCGGGAAACCTTGCGGCGGTTGTTTTTCGAGGGCTCGAGTCCGCTCCGGGAAGAGGCGGCCAACTGGTTTCTCCGTGAACTGAGGGGGCGCTACGACACGGTGCTGCGCTTGTTGGCGAAGCGCGGTCCTTGCTCCCATGGCGAGTTGATGGCTGACCATGAGGACGCGGCAACGGCGGGGGCCGATCAGATGGCAGTCTATCTCCGGACGCTGATTGAGCGCTACAGGATGGTTGAAAAACTAGATCCGATCTTTTCTTCGGGCAAAGGGCGCAAGGGGCGCTATGGCATCACCGACAACTTCCTCTCGGCATGGCTCAACGCGCTTGGCCGGAATGTCCAGAGTGCCCGTATCCGGCCCGTCGCCGAGGCGGTCGCCCGGGCCGATGTCGCCTTGGAAAGCCACGAAGGTTTCGCCTTTGAAAAGATGATCCGGCAACTGCTTGAGGAATGTTCACGCAAGGCGGTTGGGGATTTTCCCTTGACCGACTTCGTCCGCGGCTATTGGAACAAGCCGAACCGGACCGAAGGCGATATCGAAATCGACAGTGTTGCGCTTAATGAAGACGATTGCGTGGTGCGATTCGGCTCGTGCAAGCGTAGCGCCAGCGCGCATGATGGCGCCGCTCTGACCGCTTTCGACGGCCATGTCGGCCGTTTCCTGGCGACCAAGGATGGCCGACGCTTTGCCGACTGGCGCGTCGAGAGGGCTCTGTACAGCCCGCAGTTCGAGCCCGGCCAGCGCACATATCTCGAGGGCAGAGGCTATATTTGCCGCGACCTTGATGACTTCGCCGGGTTCCTCGGCTTTCCGCCGGTTCGGACCTAGGCTACGGTCATACCATGGCATGGAGTCCGGGAACTGCAGTTCCCGGTGGGGCGCATGGCGGATCGGGTTTTCGACGAGGATTGCGAGAGGGGCGCGGGCGGCTGGCTGGAGAGCTTGGCCGGGCGGTTGCTTGACGAGCGCGAGCGGTGGGGGCTGTGGCTGCCGGTTGGTTTAGGATTTGGCATCGCGCTCTATTTTTCGCTGCCGGATGAGCCACCGGTCTGGCTGGGCGCGATGGTGGTGGCGGCGGC
>JBAWVF010000383.1:0-1930 GCA_037147415.1 Rhodospirillaceae bacterium
ATCCAACCCAGGCCACCGAAGTGAACCGAGATGCAGCGAAGCCCGTGTTGGTTCGGTCAGTTGGGGGAAACCTATTTTCCGATTTATCGATATAGCACGCGCTATATAAGGCCGCATTAAGTTGTTGAAAATATGTTTGTTTCTTCAATAAGTTGAAAGCACTGGCGCTCAAACTCCCGGGCAAAGGCCGGGCCTTTGCAGAGGGATGAGGATTGAAGTCCTGAGCGAAGGGACTGGCGTGTTGAAACGAGATGCTCGGGGTCGGCGGCCAGGGATGTCGCGCGGTGAACGAAATCATCTTCATCGGTGGCGATCCAGTCGGTGAGACCGGCCGCGGTAAGCAGGCTGGCACCAACGCGGGCGGCGTGGCGGTCGCCGGCCAGCGTCAGAACGGGGACGCCCATCCACATAGCTTCACAACTTGTTGTTGTTCCGTTATATGGCGTAGGATCAAGCGCGATGTCGATCCGGCCATAGGCCGCCAAGTGGCCGTTGTGATTAGGTATCCGGGGTAACAGCTGGAGGCGGTCGGAAGGGATTCCGTGAGCCGCGAACATGGCGCACACCCGGTTACGGACGGTGGCGTCGGCCAGTGGCGCCGTCTTCAGCAGCAGACGGCTACCAGGGATGGCCCGCAGCACCCGCGCCCAAAGCGCCGCGGTGCTGGCCGAGACCTTATTGAGGGTATTGAAGGACCCAAAGGTGACAAAGCCCTGGGCCAGGCAAGGAGGCAGTTCGGGCGCGGGCGCGGGACTGAGCGGGCGATAGCACAAGAATCCCCCGTCGAGACGGATAAGGCGTTCGCTGTGGCACAGATCGGCCGCACCCACCGGGTCGGCTACGGCATCTGTAAAACGGGCGTCGATGACGGCAAGCCCCGTTGTCGCGGGATAACCGAGCCAGGATATTTGCACCGGGGCGGGGCGGTGCGCAAAAACGCCCAGGCGGTTGCGGGCCGTGTGACCGGCAAGGTCGATCAGCACGTCGATACCGTCATCTCGTACCTGTCGGACCACGGCTTCGTCGGGCATATCCTGAATGCCACGCCAGTGATCGACTGAAGTCCGGACTTGTTCTGTGATGACGTCAGGCTTGTCAACATTGGAGTAGGCGAAAATCTCGAATCGGTCGCGGTTGTGGTGATCCAGCAGCGGCAGCAGGAACATGGCCACCGAGTGGAGCCGGAAATCGGGTGAGACATAGCCAAGGCGCAAGCGCCGGCCGACAGACCGGGGGACGGCGGGCATCGCCCCGAGCTTGTGTGATTGCACGCACGGACGCTCTCGGCGTTCGCCCCAGTGCCGGTGCCGGCGGCCCACCTCCTCGGCAGTCAGCGTGTCTCGGTAATTCAGTGCCATCAGCCGATTGCTGTCGGTGCCCGGATCGTCAGGCCGCAGGCGGGCCACTTGATCATAGATGGCAGCGGCTTCTTCGATCTCTCCGCCGGAATCAAGTGCGGCAGCAAGACCAAACCACGCTTCGACATAGTCGGGCTTGAGCGCCACCGCTTGCCTGAAGGAGCGAACTGCGTCGCTGACATGGCCCAACCTGCCCAGCACCAGCCCAAGGTTGTTCATGATCCCGGCATCCCGGGGGCTGTGCAGCAGGGCTCGGCGCAGCAGAGTGTCGGCCTCGTCCAGGAAATCAGCGGAGAGAGCGGCGGTACCCGCCAGAAATTGGAAATGGCCGTTGCCGGGATGGTGTTGCGCCAGCTCGCGGTATTCCCAATAGGCCGCCTCCGGCTGGTGGCATTGGGCGAGAATTGCGGCTAGGTTGAGCCGGGCCTCGATCCAGTCTGGGCGTTCGGTCACCGCCCGGCGAAAGGCGAAGACGGCGTCCTCACCGTTGCCCCGGGTGGCCAGGGTCACGCCCAAGCTGTTGTAGGCTTCGGCAAAAGCCGGAGCGCGCAGAATGGCGGCAAAGAACGCCC
>JBAWVF010000384.1:0-1927 GCA_037147415.1 Rhodospirillaceae bacterium
CTTGGTTCGGCCCGATGCCCATGAAGGCCGCCCAGCGTCTCCCCGGCGCGTGCGGACCCCATGCCGCGTTAACTCGTCACCGGATGAACGTTGATAATCATGCGATGGCGCTTATCGGCTTGGGTTTGGTGGCAGCAACCTTATCCGCTTCATTGCGTCGGAATTCCTTACACACAAAAAGGTGAGTGGCAGAAAGATTCCATGAAATCTGATACTTACAATTCGGTCTGGTTATTGCAAATAGAGTTTGTCCAGGCCAACACCAAGTTGCGCTAAAGGAGTTCATCATGAAATCGACCATTAAAAACATCTTCGTCGGCGCCGCCCTTGGTTTTGCCGCGATATCCACTCCAGCAAGTGCCGGGATTGTTTCTCAGGTGATTATACCGTCCACCGACACAATTACTCTTGACCCCACCAACATCAGCTTGGGCCTAGGGACTGGACAATCATTTCAGACGGGACGCCTTCTGATCGGTAACGAACTCGATACGGACCAGAACATCAGCTTTTTGTTAGTTGACAGCCTAACCATCAATGGACAAACGAAAGATTACTTCATTCACGGAATTGACCAAGTGACCGGCGGTGGAGTTGTTCACACAATTTCGATTCAAAGCGGAGCATGGGCGCAGTTTGGTAACTATTTTTTCAATATGCTTGCGACAAGCTTCTCTGGATCATCCGTCGGTCAGTATGTACCGTTCACACTGATAGCTAACGTAACACCTATCTCAACAGGTTATGTCGTTCCAGAACCAGCATCGCTCGCCCTTATGGGCTTTGGAATCTTAGCTCTGCTCGGATTTCGCCGCCGCCGCAACAACAATTTAGAGGTTTCTCCATAGAGAGAACTTAAATAGGAGTATAAATTTAGCAAGGTTTGATATTAAATGGAATAACATCAGTCTAAATTATCGTAATCAGCCGTCAATAGGCCTTTTAGGCCAACCGGAGATCGTCATTCCCAGCTCAAGTCCTAATCCCGAGAGCGCGATTTTGACCCTTTTGAGAGATGTCTTCCCGAACCCTTTGATGTACAATAGGTCCTTGTCAGTCCTCTGGACGAGATCTCCGACATGGACAACTCCGATCTCCCTCAGCCGATTATGTGCACTGAGGGAGATCGCAAGTACATCAACACCGATGGAGAGACTTTCTTGCGGTGCCATGGTATCCCCTTGCTTAACCGTACGGACTCGCAGTCCATACCCATGGTCCTCCTCTCTGACGATTTGTGCAATGCGGCAAGTGGTATACGCCGCTAAAAAGCTGTGCGGCGTTGTCTATAAAGGCATGTTCGTCAAATCATAACAGCGCCTTCAGCTGATCCCGACACGCCCGGATCAACTCGCGAACCTCGCGCCGCGCGGCGGTCGCCTCCTTCGTGAAATGTCCCGTGGTCGCTGGAGCCCCGCCTCGGGCGCCATGGAAGCGGCACACCGTCCACCCTCGCACAGCCGGCCCTTGGCAGGGCTTCTTGGTCCGTTTCGATGTCGCCGAGCAGCGAGGCGCCTTCAGAAATGGGAATTGGGGGTCTACGCTCAACCCCTCGGAATTTATAATATTCTAATATGCCAATGACTTAGCATATGCGAACGGCTTTTGGCCCCAATTTCAGGGAGCGATCCCTTCCTGACAGGTCCCGCTTGACCGTCTTTCCCGAAAAGGATGCTAGTTCGGTGCTGCCCGATGGCTTGCAGGCCGCCACTGGCATTGGTTCTAGGCAAGAACTTTCTCGAAAACAGCCATTTTAGGGAAAGATTGGCCGGATACCGAACTCGATGGCACCATCCCCCCGCTGACGCCAAACTTTACTAACACACTGTGTTTGCACAATGTTATAAATTCCGAGGGGTTGAGCGTAGACCCCCAGATTGGTCTGTGGTGGTATCAATCTTTGATAACGAGGATGTCGGTTGTCAAG
>JBAWVF010000385.1:0-1919 GCA_037147415.1 Rhodospirillaceae bacterium
GGCTTCGGGAAAGCGAGGGTTGAAACGCAATGCCAATCTGTAATGTTCGATTGCATCCTCAAGCCGCCGCTCTTCCTTACAAATATTGCCGAGATTATTATGCACCTCGGGAAAGGCGGGTTGAAGCCGCAACGCCTCGCGGTAATGCGCGACCGCCGCTTCCAACCGCCCTTCTTGCTGACACACCAGCCCGAGATTATTGCAGGCATCGGCATAGCCCGAATCGAGTTCGAGCGCGCGCCGGTAACAGGCAGTCGCCTCCGGAAAGCGCTTCAGAGTTCGATACACCTCGCCCAGATTATTATGAAAGTCGGCACGGTCGCCCCGCAGCTCAATCGCCCGCCGGATCGCCTCGAGTGCGACTTCGGGTTGGCTGCATTGTTGAGCCAGCACCCCGAATAAATGTGCGGCATCGGCATTGTCGGGATCTCGGTCGAGAACCTCCCGATACATCTCCTCGGCTTGAGACAGCCGCCCGGCCCGGTGGAACTGAAGACCGAGAGCCAAGGTATCGCTGATGCGCGCCGTCATGGGTCATCCCCGGATAAAGAATACCGCCCCAAACCGTTAGTAAGCGAACTCGCGGAAGATCGGATCAATAGTACCGCCCCACGCGCCATGGAAGCGTTTTAATAAAGCGGCGGCCGGAGTTTCGCCCGACTCGACAACTCCGAACAGAGGTTGCAGAAAGCCGCTTTCATCCTCGCCGCAACTGCCCTTGCACGCACGCCGACGCAGCCCGGCCGAGGCAATCACCAGCGCTTCCCGCGCCAGCTCGCGCACGCTCCGATTGCGAAACGGGGTGGCAAGGCCCTGTCGGGGCACGTCGCGGCGCAAGGCGGCACGCTCCTCGGCGCTCCAATCGGCCACCAGATCACAGGCGGCATCAAGCGCCACGGAATCATAAAGCAGCCCGACCCAGAAGGCCGGCAACGCACATAAACGCTCCCAGGGTCCGCCGTCGGCGCCACGCATTTCCAAAAAGCGCTTCAGGCGCACTTCCGGAAACAGCGTGGTCAGGTGGTCGGTCCAGTCGGTCAGCAGCGGCCGCTCGCCCGGCAGCGTCGGCAGCTTGCCCGCCAGGAAATCGCGAAACGACAGGCCGGCGCAGTCGATATAGCGCCCGTCGCGATAGACGAAATACATCGGGACATCGAGCGCGTAATCGGCATAGCGCTCGAAGCTGAATCCATCCTCGAACACGAAGGGCAGATCGCCGCACCGGTCGGAGTCGGTATCGGTCCAAACATGGCTGCGCAAACTTTGGAAGCCGTTGGGCCTGCCCTCGGTAAAGGGCGAGTTGGCGAACAGCGCGGTCGCAATCGGTTGCAAGGCCAGACTGACCCGGAACTTGCGCACCATGTCGGACTCGTCGGCATAGTCGAGATTGACCTGAACCGTGCAGGTCCGGGTCATCATGTCCAGCCCCATCGAACCGCGCTTCGGCATGTAATCGCGCATGATCCGATAGCGCCCCTTGGGCATCCAGGGAATATCGTCACGGCGCCATTTGGGCTGAAAGCCCAGCCCGATCATACCGGTGCCCAATTCGGCATCGATTGCCTTAACCTGATCGAGATGTTCGTGAATCTCGGCGCAGGTCTCGTGGATGGTTGCCAGCGGCGCCCCCGACAGCTCCACTTGTCCGCCCGGCTCCAGGCTGACGCTGGCCTTACCCTTGAGCAAAGCAATGGTCAGCCCGTTTTCGGTGACCGGCTCCCAGCCGAAGCGGGTCAGACCGTTCAGCAACGCCCCGATGCCGTCCGCACCCTCGTAAGGCAGCGGCCGCAAATCGGACAGCCGGAACGCAAACTTCTCGTGCTCGGTGCCGATGGCCCAAGCAGCAAGCGGCTTGTTGCCCTGCTCGAACCACGCCGTCAACTGACGGGCATCGGTGATCGGGGCTCCGGGAGAGGTCG
>JBAWVF010000386.1:0-1906 GCA_037147415.1 Rhodospirillaceae bacterium
AGACCGTCACCTTGACCCTGAGCCGCTTCAATATTGTCCAGGTGCCGATGGTGGTGGTGCAATGGCAGTTGACTGAAGATTTGGGCGTCAACCTGACGCTCCATCGTGAAGACCCGGATATCTATGCGATTGCCTTGGGTGATCTGGTGACCATGCCGGCTCCGGCCGCCGTGTCTTTGCCGGGGAACCAGGACATTCCCCCCGCCACCCCGAGCGGGCTGAATGCGACCCTATCGGGCAACGCGGTGCGCCTGACCTGGACTGCGGTGGCGGAACCGGATTTCAGCCACTTCGAGGTTTACGAAGGCCCGGCCTGCGGCGCGCCCGAAACGGCTGATCGCATTGCCGAGCCCTATGCCAGCACATGGTTCCGCGACGGGCTGCCGGGCGGCGCCAGCCGGGCCTATCGGGTGCGCGCGGTCGACCGCCACGGCAACCGTTCAGGGTACGCCGGCCCCGTGACCGTCACCGTTTCCACAGCGGCCGGTGCTGCCCTGGTTCTGGAGTAAACCGCATGGATGCGCTTCGTGTGTCTGAACTTCAAGAGGCCAGCCCGCTGGATAACAGTGCCCTGCTGCCGGTGGTGCAGAACGGTGGCAAGCGGACCAATGTCGGGGCGTTGCGCGACCGAACCTTCCACACCGGTTCGCAGCCGATCTCGTCGGTCACCGGCTTGCAGACCGCGCTCGATGGCAAGGCGGTGCTCGGCCACGGCCACCAGATTAACGATACCCAGGGGTTGCAGGCGGCGCTCGACGGCAAGGCGGCTGCTTCCCACAGTCACGACGCCTCGGTGCTGACCTCCGGCACGGTCGATCTCGCCCGGTTGCCGGTCGCGGCTTCGGGCGTCAGCAGTTCGAGCCAGCTGGTGCGGGCCGACGATAGCCGGCTTGCCGGCGGCAGCGGCGGCACCGGTCTGCCCTGGTCGAGCATCCCGGCCGGGACCACGGTCAGCATCGATAGCGGGCGACAAATGATGGTGTTCAACCAATTGACCGTCGACGGCTCGCTGGTCGTCGATGGCAGCATCGGAGTGTGGAATTGATGGCCGACCTTACCCTCAAAACCGGAAGCCCGACCGGCAACCCGCCCGCCGGTTACCTGAAGCTGTTCGTCGCCGATGACGGCCGGTTGACCGGCCGGGATTCTTCGGGTGCCAGCACGATGGCGCTGTCCGGAGTCAACACCGGCGACCAGGGCCATTACCGCAATCTGGTGATCAACGGCTGCTGCCGGGTCAGTCACCGCGCTTCGAAGTCATTATCGACGTCCTGGCAGACCGGCCCGGTCGATCTGATCGCGGTCACGGCCGGGGGCACCGTTACCGGCGGGACCATTGTTCAGGCCAGTGGCGTCACCTCACTGTCCAAATCCGGTTATGCCTGTCAAATTCAGTCGGCGATCCTGACCGGCGCGGGCACCGTCTCTTGGCGCCACCGGATCGAGGCGAGGAACGCCGGTCCGCTCGCCAACGGCGCGGCGATGGTCACGGCCCGCACCTATCATGACGTCGGCGGTTCGGTCACTTATACCATCACCGTCAACAAGCCGACCGCCGCCGATAACTTTGCGTCCGTCACTCAGATCGCCACCGGTACCGTGTCCGTCGCCAACGCGGTCAATGCCGACCTCAGCCTGTCGGTCTCGAGCCTCGGTGATTGTTCGGCCGGGCTGGAGATCATTATTTCGGCCGCTTGCGGCGCGATTTCCTCGAAGAACCTCTATCTCGGCGATCTGCAACTGGTCGCCGGCTCGCTGGCCTTGCCGATGATGCCGCGTCCGATGGCCACCGAAACCCTGCTGGTCGCCCGCTATCTCCGCCCCTGCATGGGTCTGATCGGCAAGGCCAACAGTGCCACCAACATGCAAATCCCGCTCTCGCACCCGGACATGCGGGCAACGCCAA
>JBAWVF010000387.1:0-1898 GCA_037147415.1 Rhodospirillaceae bacterium
GGTGCCATATCAAGCGGAAGATTGCCAGAATTCAGAAAGTGCCACTGTAGTACTAAGAAGAACGCGTCTAAAGCGGGGTACTCGCGAATTCCCCTGTAGTCGTTCCCATTCAAGAGCAGTGCATGGTCGTCGAACGCCTCGGCAAGCATGCGTTGCTGGTAAAGGCCGGTAAGGGCGATGCCGTGTAATTCGACGAGTGGTAGGAAATTGTTTAGAACGTCGATTGGTGGGACCGCATGGCCGCCACAACAGGCGTCCGGCATTGTATAGAGCAGCGATACCAAGTGACGCCGCCGCGACTGAAAGTAGCCGACGGCGTGCGCTACAGTCTCGAAACCGCTCGCCGCTTCCATTCGTCCGTTATGTGCGAATGCCATGGCAATCGCCGCAGCCTGGGTCAGCAGAGTGGTGAACCGCTGAGCGAAGGCTTCGCCGTAGCGGTAGGCGATGAAGTGGCGCACGGCGCGGAGACGACGGGGGTGGGCGAGGCAGTTGGCTACGGGCAAGGTGACCAGAGCGCGCTCCAGAGATGGGTCATCCAAACCGAACAGTGGCAGGTTGATGAACTCTTCCACGCTACGCAGTGCTTCCATCCAGGCCATGCTCGCGCTCGTCGGATCAAAAGGCGCGAGAGTGGCTGCGATGTGGCGCGAGTGCAACGCGATTTCGCGCTCCAGTAGGTTAAGCAACGGTTGGCCGCGTAGCTCTCCCATCGACTGGTTCCCCTCCCAAGGCGGTGTGGCCGCTGTCAATGCAGGAGTGTCCATCTCGACCGGCGCTTATCTGTATGGCTTCCAGAACGAAAAGATCACATCTATAACTCCAGCATGATTTCGAGCCTAAATTATGACGGGCTTGATCGTGCATAGCGCGGCCTGACAGCCGCAACCAAACCTACCCCAGGAATGAGAACAAAATGTGGAAAAACTTCTGCAGCCATGTCAATTCCTGGAAAGGAATTGCATAGTGTGGGCGCATCCCAGCATAGATGTGGCTTGTTTAGTTCCTTTCCCATGTAATTTCCCATTTTATACTTCAGGATGAGGTTCTAACCTCGTGCGGAGTACAGGTCATCGCCACCGGGTCGGTGACCGAAGTCAAGGCAGACGCGTTGCCCAGGAAGGTGAATTGGTTCAAGAGGGCACCTGATCACGAGGAAGCCGATACTGCACTATAGGCCACGCCAGAGAGAACTGTAAACCGATCGACATCGTCGCAGGCAGAGTCGGCAAGCATCAGGGTGAGTGCCCCGTTGGGAGATGTGATGCCTTGCCCGTCATCGCGCAGCCGCCGGTACGGCACCACCAGTTTTGGTCTCCATGTCGCCAAAGTTTTCGGCCGGCATGCTGGCCGGCATCGTCACCACCACGAACTGTGCGTTTTCACCACACGGGGCGACGCGCTCCTCATTGGGAAGGCTATATACTGGCGCGCAAAGCTCAGGGCAACTTTTCGGAAAGGGAGGCGACGGCTGCGCTATCAGGCCACCGATTCTTCTGCCACCGGCGCTTCCAACTTCTTCGGCATAAGGCGTCCGATAAGGGCGTAGACGGCACGGACGGGGAAGCCGGCATGAACCTGATAGGCCCCGGCGGCGAGGATGCCGGCCGCAACCGCACTTTCCGCTTCGGGAATATAGACGGAGTCGACCACGCACGTCATGGCCTGAAGATCGAGGCCGGTAACGATGACGGTGAAGTCAGGCAGGTCGGCATCAGGGACCACCAGTCCCTCCGGCGCGCCAAACCCGGCCAACCGTCCGATATCGTCGCGGGCAGAGTCGGCAAGCATCAGGGTGAGTGCCCCGTTGGGAGATGTGATGCCTTGCCCGTCATCGCGCAGTCGCCGGCACAGCACCGCCAACTTGATCTCCACGTCGCCAAAGTTTTCGGCCGGCA
>JBAWVF010000388.1:0-1884 GCA_037147415.1 Rhodospirillaceae bacterium
CCTGAACCAAGCTGGCCTGAGCATCCTTGAGTTGAGCATAAGCACGTTCCGTCGCCTGTTTAGCGGCGTTCGTCTTTTCAGCGGCCAGCGACTCGGCTGTCACATCCGTGTAGGTACAAACGAAACCACCCTGAAACAGCGGATTGCTCCGCACCTCCAGGACCGTGCCGTCCGCGCGTCGATGTTTAAAGCAAAAATACTCGACCGGACACAAACGCCAGCGCTCTTCTTCCTGCTCGAAAGCATTCTCCGGGCCGAATTCCCCCCGTTCAATCTGACAGCGCAGAACTTCATCAAAAGTGGGGCGCCGCGTTAACAAGATCAATGGCACATTCAGCATATCAGCCGCCCGCCTGTTATAAGCGACCAGCCGATTATTGCTGTCATACATGACAATACCTTGATCAACATTCTCCAGCGTTGCTTGAAGAATGCTGCGTTCGCGCGCAAGATCAACTTCGGCCTGCTTGCGTTCGGTAATATCGGCAATGACACCGGTCAGGCGCTTGGCAATACCGGCAGCATCACGAATTGTGGTTGCTTTATCTTCAACCCAGCGATAGCTACCATCACAGCACCGCAACCGATAAACATTGCTGTAGCTTTCTGTTTCTCCTGCAATGTGGCGCATTGATTCGCTAATGACTCGGTCACGATCCTCGGGATGAAACAGCGACTCGAAAGCCGCGATGGTCATCGGCAATTCATCGGGGCGATAATCGAGCAAAAGCGGGAATTCGGGCGACCACCAGATGTGGCCCCCGGCCAAGTCCATGTCCCAAACCGAGGAACGCGTGGCGGCAATGGCAAGACTGAGACGTTCCTCGCCCTTGCGCAAGGCAACTTCTTCATAGGCCAGCTTGACCAACAGACGATTATAAGCAGCAATAACATTGCCAAGCTCGTCGTTAGCCTGCCATTCGACCAGTTGCCGACTCCCTTTTTGTTCGGCAAGTCGAATCGATTCAATCAGCCGCATCAGGGGGATCACAATAGTAACACGGTGAGCAAGCAAAGCGGTGATTACCGTGACCGCGAGCAGTAGAGTAAACAGAACAATTGTCCAAATAACTTGCGACCATAATTGATTATTAACGGTATCAAACGAATAATTAACGGTCGTTTTTCCGGAAAGGACTCCATTGCTAATAATGTCCCTGGTTATTGACATGAATTTTTTCGGATATTCACAACCACCTTCCGGCCAGACTGCAGCAAAAGCCTCGGCCCCGGTCGTCACGGCGACGCAGCGAATTTCAGTATAAACCGACATTGAGGCCAGAATGGAGCGCGCACCGGTAAAATCGGCCGCACGCAAACGATCGGCAAGTACGGTGGCATTGGCCTGGGCGATCGCGGCGACTCGCAGTGAGATATCACGGCGCAAATCGGCCCCCTCGGTCACGACGAAAACGGTCGTGAACAGCACGGTTGAAAGGGTCAGGACCGGAATCAGGATCAGCAAAAACTTGACCCGGATCGCAGGAACCTTGTTCCACATGGCGGTTCCGATCATTGCGGTAACTGATCTCCGATTTTCAAACCTTCATTTTTATATGTCTATATCAGAGCGTGAGCGGGCTGTCTGCCGGGGTGGTGCCGGCAAGAGTCACTTGAAAATGTTTTGGTCCTTTTCCAGTCCGGCGGGCTTGAGAGGCGATCGCTGTTAGGCTAATCTGCCGTCTGAAAGGGGTAAGCGGAGCCGGCGTCACCCGCCCGCGTTTACTCCGGGAAGCTGAAGGGCTGGCCATAATCTACGCCCACCGGTGAAGTTGTGTATCGGTGAATGGGTGTGGCAGCACCGCGAAAGTGAGAGGGCACGATGGAGTTTCAAGCGCGCAACCTGGCAGATGCAATAGAAGCGCGTCTTACCGGGCGGCTGGA
>JBAWVF010000389.1:0-1861 GCA_037147415.1 Rhodospirillaceae bacterium
CTGGAAGCACACAACATCTAGTGGGTGTGTGCGTTAACCCGATAGGCATGGATCAGTCGAGATATATTCGGACAATCGGCGTTTAAGCTGCCAGCTTTCATCCAACAGTTGCCCGAAATCGGTAATATCGCCGTTGCCGGTCAGGATCTCAATGCCATGATCGACCATGGCCTGCATCGCCCGCAACTCGACGGCGCGACGGGACAGGTTCCGGATCTGGTGGGCCGCGACATCGGATGCAGTCCGCGAGATGCCGGTGAAAAACAGCATCAAATGGGCTTCCAGCTCCTCGCGCCGGAGCCGCGGCAGCGGCAGCGGTTGGGCTCGCCAACCGTCACCGGCAAAGCTGATGACATTCAACCCGCCGAGCGCCACCGCGATCTGATCCTGGGAACCGACATTTTCGCACATCACCTCTTGCTCAAGGTGAATAGCCTGCTCCGCCAATTGAGGGCGGCCGACCAGTCGCCCGGCCAGCCCATGCAGTGCATGCAGCAGCCCGACCGTAAAAGCCGAACTGGAACCCAGTCCCGAGCGGGCCGGTAAGTCGGCATTATGAACGATCTCCAGACCCGTGTCGTCCGGACCGTACGATTTGATGCACGTCCGAACCGACGGATGCTCGATCTCATCGACCGTATTGACCAGCTCGATGCGGTTGTAGACGACACGGTACTTGACTTCGAAGAACGGCGGAAAGCGGCGGCAGGACAGATAGCAATACTTATTAATGCTGCCGGCCAGCACGGCACCCCCGTTTTCCCGGTACCATGCCGGATAGTCGGTGCCGCCGCCGAAAAGCGAGATGCGGAACGGGGTTCGGGTGATAATCATGCAAAATCACGCGGAGATAAAATCGGGGTCGCAACCGGCCACCGGATACCGTATCGAGGATCATTCCACTTGACCGTGAATTGCCCGTTCGGATTATAATAGGCCGATTGTTTATAATGGAAGATTGCCCGCTCGCTTAAGATCAGATGGCCGTTTGCAACCCCCGGAGGCACCAGAACTTGCATCCGGTTGCGGTCGCTGATGGTAAAAGCCGACCACAGGCCCTTGCGGGCGGAGTTCGGGCGGCAGTCGAGCACCACCAGATAAATCTCTCCCATCAAGCAGGAGATCAGCTTCCAGGTTCCGTCGTCACCGTGCAGCCCGCGGATCACATGGCGACGTGAAACCGAAATATCGTCCTGAACGAAGGCGACATCGATACCGGCTGAACGATACTCGGCCTCGTTATAGGTCTCGATATAATAACCACGATAATCCTCGGAGACGCCGGGCACGATACATCGGACGCCGTCGATTTCGCTCGGGGTTACGGTAAGGATCATGGTCACGGCTCCCTGGACGCGGTGATGGTGGCAAGACGGCGCAAACTTTCCCACATGGCATGATGCTGCCGCCCGAGATTGACCAGCCAGCCCAACCCGATTGCACCGCGGGCAAAGTCGGCTCGCAGCAGACGGTTGCGGATCAGCCGATCATATTCCTGGAAACGTGAGATATCTCCGGTCACCATATTGGCATTGGTGCCGTTGGGAACCCCGTCGAAAGTCCGGATATGATAGCAGGCGAGCGGTTCGGGCAGAAAGCCGATATCGGCGCGCGCCAAAACCTTAAGGTTGAAATCCCAATCGCCGAGCACCGGCAGGGTTTCGTCGAAGCCGCCCACCTCCTGATAGAAGCTGCGGCGAAACAGGAAGGCAATCGGCGGAAACAGGTTCCGCTGGGCCATATCGACCAGATAAATCCCATGAGCCCAATCGTTGAACGGTGCCCGCTCCAGCTCCGTGACGGTTTCGCCGTCGATGCGCTCGACCACGCGGACGGCGGCGGTCACAACCCCGGCATGATC
>JBAWVF010000390.1:0-1854 GCA_037147415.1 Rhodospirillaceae bacterium
TGGAAGCACACAACATCTAGTGGGTGTGTGCGTTAACCCGATAGGCATGCATCAAGGGTGGCGGCCAAGATTTCCGGGGATGGCGATGCTTTCGGGGTTCCATCTTTTGCTAAGAGTTGGTCAAAACATACGCAATCATATGCTTCCATATACCTTGCGAGGGCGTCGCCACGGTCGAATTCTTCCGCATTCAGGGCGGACAGCTTTTTAGCGAGGCTGTCGAGCGCCCGGATATCACCGATTTTCAGGTTGGCGGGCAGGAACAGAACGGGGCAATGCAACCGGTCAGCCGGTTCGCCGCTTGCGGATACCGTACCGCTTTCGCGATCATGAGTTTGAACAGCGGCGATAGCCAGGGCGCGGTTTTGATCAGCTTATCCCGAAAGTCCGCCTGGCCGGTGCGAGAGAGCAAATCCACTATCTCACGGGTCCAGTACGCGCGCTTGCGGCCGTCATCGTAATCGAAGCGACCCTGCTTGCGGTCCCGGCGCAGCCGCTCCGTGGCGACTTCGGACAGCACGGCGGCAAGATGATCCCCGCGCACACCGTCAAGGTCGGCGGGGTAACGGGTCAAGTGCACCAGGACATTTTCAGTCGGGTCGGCGGCTGGCGGTTCGGGCATGGGACGGGCTTTCGTGGACTTGTGTTTCGGCCCCCGCCTATCCGCCTCGGGTCTGCGCTATTCGGCTCACCGCGGCGCGTCGGTCAGGGTGAGGGCATGGCGAGAGAAGTATATTTCCCATGTCAACCTAAATTATCGGTCATCGTGATGTCCGGTTATCGGGGCGCCATGAGCGGGAACGTCGACAGCGGGCGGGCGCCCAGGCTATAATCGGGGCGGAGGCGAGTCATGAGCGCAGTGCCGTTCGATACGCTGAAATTGGCCCGCAAGCTTCAGCAATCGGGATTTTCGCCCGAGCAGGCCGCCGGTGCGGCAGAGGCGATGGCGGAAGCCATGGGGGAGCAGGTGGCCCCCGACCCGACCTGAAAGAGCAGTCGGCCGAATTGAAGTTGTGGACGGCGGGACTTGCCGGATTGGTGATTGCCGCGCTGTCCGCCATCAAATTTTTCGGGCACTGAAGGAAAACAACGATGGCCTTACCGATACGCACACCGCCACAGACCCGGAGCGAGCGCAGCGATGAGGCGGTGGATATTCTGCGCCGGCTGGAGCCGCTGCTCACCAGGATGGATGAGCGGATGCACAAGCTGGAAATCGAGGCGGCGGAAGTCAAGGGGCGGATATCCGGCCTTGAGGGCCGGATGACGGGACTTGAGGGTCAGCTCCGGCAGATACCGACGCTCTGGCATCTCTCGGGGCTGATCTTTGCCATCTTCGGGGCTGCTTTTGTTCTGATTCGGTTTGCCGGCGGTCATTGAGCGTGCGAGCCGTTATCCCGGAGCAGGCGCGCACCGCCTCCTCAGCGTTCGCCGAGGCGATGGCCGGCGCCGATCCGGTCACCAAAGCCGATTTGCGGGAGTTGGAACAGCGACTGACGATCAGACTCGGCAGTATGCTGATCGTGGCGGTTGGCATATTGCTGGCAGCGATCCGCTACCTGCCAGCGGGACATTAGGGGTCACTGTGGATGCCGATAATTATTTTGGAGTGTCTCTGCGGCACTGCGGGCAAACAATAGCAACCGCTTTAATCGTTTCCGCACAAAACGGGCAATTCTTTGTATCCCCGGCAAAGGAAAAGCCGAATATGCACAGTATAGCCTTTATTGCATCAACAAAAGTACAAACTATAACTCCAATGACAATCAGGGCAATTATAAGCCCCATGTTATCTCCCCCCTCAGCTTCCCCCTCATTTTACACGATGGAAAAAAGCTTAGAGCAAACTCGGCA
>JBAWVF010000391.1:0-1846 GCA_037147415.1 Rhodospirillaceae bacterium
CTGGAAGCACACAACATCTAGTGGGTGTGTGCGTTAACCCGATAGGCATGCTTTCAAGTATCAAGTTACTTGGACATTCAACCTCGACCGATAGCGCCGAACGCTTGAGACGCGGGCCAAGGCTGGTCAACACTTCATCGATATAGTCTTTCATATTGAACGCTCGACGTTCATCACTGGTCTGATCAACCGCCACTTGCTTGAAGCTTTTGATCAGTTCAGCGGCGCGTTGGCAGTTGGCCAGAATAAGATCGGAGCTTTCGGTCGAAAGCTCCAGAAAGCGGGCCAAGTCCGACTTGCGCAAGTGTCCGTCGAGCACCAGCTTTGCGACGCTCCGGCTTTCGTCGGCAAGCAGCGACGCCGAAGTCAGGCTGATCCCGAGCGGTGTATTGATTTCATGGGCAACGCCGGCGACCAATCCGCCCAGAGACGCCATCTTTTCCGCATGAATCAGGGATGCCTGGGTGGCGCTGAGTTCAGCCAGCGCCGCTTCGGCCCGATCTTTGGCGGCGCGAAGCGCCATCTCCGCCTCACGGCGCCGACTCACATCCCACTGCCAGACAATGAAGGCTTCGTGCCCGTCAATTTCCAGATGCTCGATGCTGCACGCGCACCACCAATGCGTCCCGTCGGTCCGCAGCCTTTCGAATTCGCAGAAAGAAACCGAGCCATCGTGCCGCGCCCGTTTCTCCAGTTCAACCAATTCGTTCGGATCGACAAAGGTTCCGATCAGCGATAGTTTCAGAGCCTCTTCTCGTCCGGCGGCGCCCAACAAGGTAATATAAGCCGGGTTGACATAAACCCGTGCCAGGGTGTCGGCGGTCAAAATGGAAATGCCGATCGGGCTGCTCTCCAGAACCATTCGCCAGCGCCGCTCTTGTGCTTCAATCTCCCGTTCCATCCGTTGTTTGGTCAGGGCATTGTACTTGAATACCTCCAAGGCGCCGGCCATGACACCGATTTCGTCCGCCTCGGCGGTTCCGGGGATCGGCTGATCATAGTCCCCGGACGCAACCGCGCCCATTGCGCTGACCAGAGCGCGCAACGGGCGCCGGATGCTGAGCGCGATAATCCCGCTAAACAACAGACTGGCTGTGACAAAAGCAATGCCCACCAAAGCAATGCCGCGTCCGACTTGGCGCAAGGTCTCGTCGTATTGACGGCCGACAACAATTTGCCGCTGCTGGCTGGTGGCGATTAAGTGATCTAAAAGTCGGGAGACCTTGACCCCGTTGGCGTCGATTTCGGAGCCGAGCAGATGCGCCCGTGTGATCAGTTGTGAATTCAACCGTTCAAGCCCGCCGTTGATGGCTGCAATCCGCGAGGTCAGGGCCGTCATCGCCGCCCGTTCCAGAGTATCCTTCGCCAAGCCCTGTACAATCGGCACCGCTCTGGCAACCATGTTCAGATTCTGACGGGCTTGGGTAAACGCGGCACGATCGCCGCTCAGATAATAAGTTTCGATTGCAACCAGAGCGTCGACAAATGCCTCACGCGAATGACCGAGCGCCGGCCACAGAGGATCGGCAATTACCTCGGGCGTGTTTTCCAATATGCCGAATAGACCGGAGATTTCTCCGGCCGGTTTCAAAATAGAATCTCGATATATTACACGAATTTCATTGTTCCGTTCGCGGATTGCATCAAAACCGGCTAATAAATCTTGGGTTGACTGAGAGGATATTTTTAAACTTTTAAGAATATCTTTGTCGGAAATCTGTGTACTATCCAGAAGTTTCAGCAAGGCAGCGCTGCTGTGCTGAATCTCGGCCAACAGTTCAGGCGTAGAGGCGCTCAGAGCCTGAAAACCAATCAACATTGGCTGAGAGAGCGAGGTGGCCAAAGT
>JBAWVF010000392.1:0-1842 GCA_037147415.1 Rhodospirillaceae bacterium
CCGCGCGGGCCGCAGCACAGCAGCGGTGCGCTCGGACAGGTAACGAATGGTTTGGCGAGGCGCTGCTGCAGATAGGCGCGCAAGGCATCACCGGCGTCTGGCGACAGCGGCACCAACCGGGACTTGTGGAACTTCGACGCCTGGATGCGGAGCATCCCAGTCTGAGGTTCGGCGTCCCCGAGAGTCAATCGGGTCAACTCACCACGCCGCAGGCCGGCGGTGTAGAGAATGATGGTCGCCAAGCGCATCACCGCAGGTAGTAGCGGCGAGTTGGCGGTCGGGACCATGTTCTCCGCGGCCAAGAGCATCCGCGCAATTTGCTCCGGCTCGACGATGACCGGCCGCCTGTAAGGGAGCAACCGTGCAAAGTAAAGCGGATTTGGTACGAAGCATTCGGGCTCAGTCCTTCGACGGAAGAGGCAGAACTTTCGGACGATCAATTGCCGGCTCCGACGCGTCGTGGCAGACAGATGGCGGAAGGACTCACACCAAAGACCGAACCCGGCTTGGTCGAGATCGGAGATACCCGTCGTCGCTAGAAAACGCCGCAGATGTTCAAGTATCCATTGCTCGCTTTCGTAGCCGCGCCCCAGGGAACGCTGATGTGCCAACCATGCCGCGATCCATCTATCCAGCGATGTCGAAGGGAGGAAGTCAGCCATGATAACCTCCCCCAACGGCCGTGATTGCGGGTACTGCCAAAGCGACTGTGCGCAAAATATCGGTGTCGAGCCGCAAATAGACGCAAGTTGCTTCGAGGCTTCGATGTCCAAGAAGATCACCGATAGCCTTGATACCCACACCGCGACGAAGTAGCCTCATGGCGAAGGCATGGCGCAGCGAATAGGAAGAAGCGCCGTCGAGTTGAAGACCGCTCTTCGCGACACGGAAGTTGAACACATCGATGACACCGTAATGCTTCAGAGCAAGGATTGGACTGCGGATGCGCAAGAATAGTTGCGGCAAATCGTTTATTTGCCTGCCGACCATGAGGTAGCGACGTAGCAGGCGCAGAGTTCGACCAGCAAGCGGCAGGATGAGGATGGATCGCGTCTTCCGCTGCTCGACCCTCAGTGTTCCAGCATTCCAGTCGATAGAGTCCAGCCGGAGGGCCGCAACCTCCGAAGGGCGAAGGCCGTAGAAGGCCATGAAATGCAGGATGGTGTAGTCGCGCCAATCCCTGGGACCGCGACGCCTGATCGACGCAAGCAACCGACGAACTGTGATCCAATCCAGTGCCCGTGGCGGAAGCTCACCTCGGTAGACACGAGGCATGTCGATGATGTGCAGACCTCCTTGTGCTTCTCCATGGTCCGCACAATACCTAAGAAAAGCACGCAAATGGGCGACGACATGCTGAAGCGACTGGCGGCTGTTCTCCTTGCTCTTGAGCTGAACATAGGCTTCCACGTCGGCGGCAATCAGGCCGGAAAGGCAGCGGTCAGGTGGCAATCCCCGTGACAGAAAGTCCGCGACTGTTCCCCCGTGCTGTCGGAGCGACTGCTCGGAAAATCCTCGTACCTCCGCAAGGTATCGCTGGTAGTGGTGACGTAGCAAGCTCAGCGCATCGGTATGTTCGATGCAGATTAGGCGGTTTGTGGCGGCCAGAAACCGCGTAAATATGCGCCCAGTACACGAGTAAAGATAGGACTCAGGTCCAGTGACAACGAAAGCCTCTCTCACATCGGCTTCACTGAACATCGTGCCAGACTGAAGTTGGTCAGCTTTGTTCAAAACTTCTCTGGCTCTGTGAAGATGAAGGCGCAAGGGATGTCGCAGATGGCCATGCTCGGCCAGCCAGTCGGCGAACGCCTCCAACTCGGTCCCGCAACGAGACCTCTC
>JBAWVF010000393.1:0-1841 GCA_037147415.1 Rhodospirillaceae bacterium
GCGGGCGCAAGCTGATCATCGCGCCGGCCGGCACGCCGGAACCGGCATGGGCACCACCGCTGGCCAAAGCCGACTCGACGCTGGTCAAGGCCCTGGCTCGTGCCCACCGCTGGAAGAAGCTGCTCGACACAAAGAAATACGCCACCATCAAAAAGCTGGCCGAGACCGAAAAGGTCGCTGCCCGCTATGTCGGGCAGTTGCTGCAACTGACCCTGCTCGCCCCCGACATCACCGACAGGATCCTCGACGGCCGCCTGCCCAGAGGGATCGGGTTGGCGGAATTCATGAAGCCATGGCCGGGCATCTGGGAGGAGCAGAGAGCATATCTCCGAGCCCTGGCTCAAGGCTGAATCAAGGTCGGTGACGGACTCTTTGCGGTTCTGATGACATGGAGACCGCGAAGAGTACGGCCGGCTCATGAGCAGGACAAGCCTTTCTCTTGCATCCTTCGCGGTGTTCAGACACAAAGTCGTTCATCGTTTGCGGCCTGGGAAATGCGGAATCGTTCTGCCCCCGCAGTCATGGCGCCTACCGTGCCATAAGCCGGAACGCAACGAATAAGCGGTTCACGTTGGAGGACCACCGGCTTCTCTGATGATAGATTTTGCCCTAAAGCTTGGCCCGTGCGATGAGCCGAGCCCCGCTCCTCCGTTCGTCGCGATTTTCAAGATTGCGCCCGACAATGTACCGCTGCTCCGCGAGAAGGCTTCCCTGATCCTGCAGGCATCGGGCGGAAGGAGTGGCGACGAAATCCAGCGAGCGAGGCGGTTCATCAGCAGCACGGTTCTGGCAAAGACCCTGTACGAAGCCGGGATCAAGGAGACGGTTGCCGCTGTTCTCGTTCTCCTTTGTACCGATACGCCAGAGCGTCTATCAATGGTTCAGAAGGGGAAAGTGAGCAGGGTTGGCTATGTGCTCGCGCCCGAGCGGCTTCCTGATGTCGCCTCGGCACTGAAAAACCTCAGGATGCCGGTGGGTGGCGGTATAATTTCTGCTGCCGTACCTGACG
Organism: Rhodospirillaceae bacterium; assembly: GCA_037147415.1. Taxonomy (GTDB): domain Bacteria; phylum Pseudomonadota; class Alphaproteobacteria; order Azospirillales; family Azospirillaceae; genus BOG-933. The sequence goes on from JBAWVF010000393.1 coordinate 1,010, forward strand.
TGATGAGGTTCCGGTTTCGGTACTTCGCCTGCTTAATTTCTCAGCGCGACGACGGACCCGCCGAATGATCGCCATGGATGCCTTCGAGGCCGGACATGTCGCCGGGCAGTCGGTAGCGGTCAGCCCTGGAGTTGGATATGGTGCGGCGTCAGAGAAAGTCGGAGGTGAATGATGGCGCCACGGAAGACTCAGGCAAAGGTGCCCGCGCATAGCTGGGCATTCAAGGGTCGGTTTCGGACAGGCGCCTATTCCTGGCGCGGTTCCGACCTCGCGGCCAAACGGCTCAAGGAGGCGGTCAGTGAAATCAAGAAAGTCGCCAAGTCCGATCCCTTGGTTGCGTCTGAAGGGGCTATTGCCCTTTTCGCGAGAATTTGGCCCGCCTTTCAGGACATCGACACATCGTCAGGAAGACTCGGTGGCGCCGTCAACAAGACGGTCGGTTCGCTCATTCCAATCCTCATCGATGCCCCGGCGCCGCCTGAACTGCGGGAAACGTGGCTGGAGCAGCTCTTTCAAGCCGTGATGGATGATGGCGTCCAGTATCTCTGGGAAGTCGAGGAACGGTGGGGCGAAATCGCGGTCTATCCCGAGCTTATGAACAAGTATGCGGACAGTATGCTTCCCCTTCTTCGGCTTGCATGGACCGATGAACGTCCCGGGGGCTATGTCAGAGGATCAAATATTTGTCTCTCATGCCTGCTGGAAGTCGGGCGATACGACGACCTCTACGAAATCCTGGCCCTGAATAAATCGAAACACTGGGGCGATCAGCGCTACGCCGCCGAAGCACTGGTTCGACAGGGGCGCATCGATGCCGCCGTGGCCTTCGCTG
>JBAWVF010000394.1:0-1838 GCA_037147415.1 Rhodospirillaceae bacterium
AAAGCCTGTAGATGGGAATCCGGGGGACATTTTCAAGTGACTCTGTCGTACTACGCACGAGCGATCGGAAGGAAGCCGCCCACCGATTCGAAGTCTGGAACCAGGAACTCAACGCGGCCATCCACTTCGGCGAATGCCGCCTGTCGTGGCAAGCGGCCGTCGTCCGCTACCTCACCGAAGTCGGGCCGAACACGATCAAGCCCGGAACCCTCACCCGATATCGGTGCTCCCTGAAACAGATCGGCGCCCATTTCGAGGGGCTCTATCTGGATCAGATCGACCGCAAGCGGATCGCCGACATGGTCTCAGACCGGCGCAAGGCGGCGGTAACCAATGCCACGATCAACCGCGACCTCACCGCAATCTCGGCGGTGCTGGCAGCGGCCCAGGAATGGGGCGCGGTCGAGCGCAATCCGGCCCGCGAGTTCGGAAGGAAAACCACGAAAGAACGCCGCGAGCCAATCGACCCGCCCTGCGAGGCCGACGTGCACGCGGTGATCGAGCGGGCGCCCGGCCTGTTTTCGGCCATGATCCGGTTGATGGCCGAAACCGGCTGTCGCCAGGAAGAGGCCGCCGGGCTGGAATGGCGGCACATCGACTTGAGGTCGGGCGCGATCACGTTCGCGAAAACCAAAACCAGTCGGCCCCGGACGATCGGGTTGGAGCCGGATACGGTGCGCTGGCTTTCGACCCTGCCGCGGTATCTCGGCGGGCAAGCCGTGTTCTGGCACGATGGCGGCGCGCGCTATGCCAACGTCGCCAGCCGGTTTCGGGAGATTATCAAGTCGGTTGAGGGGTCGGCACAGAAAGTCGGCACAAAATTTCGGCCGTTTAGGTGTCACGACCTAAGGCACAAATACGCGATCGACCAGCTCAAAGCCGGGCGGGATATCTATGCCCTGAGTCGGCATTTGGGCCATAGCAGCGTGAAGACCACCGAAATTTATCTCGGTCATGTCTCAGGGGGCGGTGGCACAAATGCCGGCACATCTACAACGGTTATCCGGCCGGTTGCAGCCGGCCGGATAACCGAAGATACCGCTGATATGTTATGTTTATCAATGTACTGGCGGAGGGAAGGCTACCCGCAAAGAAAGATTCGGAGCAATTTTAGCCAATTCCTTTGTTGGCGGATGGCGGCGCTCGCCAGCGGAGGATTGAAGGTAGACGTTGAAATGTTCCCCAATTGAGGTACATGTTAAGAGCAGCCATGGAGGCCCCTAATGCCCAAGACAGAATCCATTCGTGCCCGTGTCGAGCCTGATCTGAAGGCCCAAGCCGAAGCCGTTTTCGGTGCGCTCGGCTTGACGCCGACGGAAGCGATTACGCTGTTCTATCGGCAGGTGACGCTCCACCACGGTTTGCCGTTTCCCGTCCGTATTCCCAATGACGCCACGCAGGCTGCCCTACGGGATGCAATGGAGGGAGAGAATCTGACCGAATGGTCAAGCCTTGAGGCGTTGAAGGCTGTACATCAGTGATGTGGACGATCCGCACCACCAAGAAATTTGAGCGCGACCTCAAGACGGCGAGCAAGCGGGGCAAGAACCTGGACAAGCTCTGGGGTGTGATCGAATGCCTGCAGAACGGCGAACCGCTTGCGCCCCGCCATCGACCCCATCGGTTGTCCGGTGACTGGAGTCCTTGCTGGGAATGCCACATCGAGCCAGATTGGCTGCTGATCTGGCACGAAACCGAGGAAGAGTTGGTACTGGCGGCGACCGGCACCCATTCCGACCTATTCGGCTGAGAGCCTGAAAACCTTTCACGGCGGCAGCCAGATTATGCAGCCATTCTAACTGGCCGATTTTCTGGAAATTTTAGGGCGGTCTGGCGTC
>JBAWVF010000395.1:0-1835 GCA_037147415.1 Rhodospirillaceae bacterium
CATCGAATAATATTTATAGTGAGTTGCCCGAAGTTCGGATTCCATCATTTTTCGCAGGTAAAAACCTGTGCCTCCATTTATCTACAACATTCGTCGGTAAAAGTACGGCCACTCATGCTAATGTGAACAAGTGTCCCGCACTTTGTTCGGTGCTTATGTTGGGATAAATCGGACCGTCACACATCACCTGATATCGCAAGTCTCCGTCAAGCTTGCGACATGGGTGTTTACGAACGGTGTTGCCGATCCGACACGGGGTACGACGTGCTGTTGCCGCGCCGCTGCACATCGTCCGCCCCGGGACGATGCCCGGGAAATTCCTGCAAAAAGGCTTTGCTTCGTCTTACGAAATCCGTATAATAGCAAGGTAAAATCTCTGTAAGCAGACCCTTTAAACGGGATGGTGTTTTAAACAAATTTTCTCGAAGACCCGGCCGGCAGAATGTCGGTTCGTGTTGCCCCCGAGAACCAAGGTGGCGAGGTTCATCATGCAGATGTCATCGGCCGTCGGTCCCGGTGCGGGATCGGTTACGGTGGGATTGCCGCCCGTGCGCTCAGCACCGGCGAGTGTCCAAGATGGCCGGGATCCTGCCCGGCCCGTTAAAACTTCCGATGCCCCTCCTCCCGACGCCAAGCCGACGGGCGGCCCTCCGCCGGGCGAGTCCAAGCCTGCCAAGCCGCCGGCAACCGTTAACCCGACATTCCGCTACGACACCGATGCCCAGCGCATGATCATGATGGTTCATGATCAAACATCGGGCTCGATCGTGCAGCAGATTCCGTCGGAAGCGGCGTTGCGTCAATACGAGGAAGCCTCCAAGCTGGCGCGCAACAACACCCCGGTTAGCAACAACACCCCGGCCAAGAACTGACACAGCCCGCGGCTCCGGACCGAAACCGGAGCCGAGCGATTCGGAAGCGAGTCGTCCGAAAGCACGTGATCCGAAAGCAAGTGACTATGTGCGCGCACCGATGACCCCCTCGATAATCTCGAGCAGGGTGCGGGGCGTGATCGGCTTGTGCAGCAACAGAAAATCACCGGCCTCGGCTTCCAGCAGCCGTTCGGATGCGGTATCGCCGGTCAAGAGAATCCCCGGCAAACCCGCGCCGAATTCACGGCGCAACCGGCCGATCACATCCAGATCGGCTTTGACGGTTTCAGATTCGGGTGCCGGATCGGATTCGGGGGCCGGATCGGATTCGGACTCAAAGCCGGTTTGATCGCCGACAGCCCGATGATCGGCAATCACCAGATCGGGACGCAGCCGGTCCTCGTTCAATTCGGCCAAGGCTCCGGCGGCATCGCGGGCCGCAATCACGGTATAGCCGAATAGATCCAGCAACAGACTGATACTGTCCAGAATTGCCGGATCATCATCCACCACCACGACCACGGGGCTTACCTCGCCCGACCGCGCCGGAGCAACCGGGTGACCCGCATCGAACCGGGCGCCACCCGCCGCCGCCGGCGCAAGCGGCAGGATAATTTCAAACATCGAGCCCGTGCCGGAAACCGAGCGCACATCGATGCCGTGACCGAGGAGCGTCGCCAACCGCCGAACGATGGCCAGCCCCAACCCGAGCCCCTGCCCGCTGCTCCCGATTTTCTCGTTCGCAGGCGGAGCATCAACCCGGTAAAATTCTTCGAAGATGGTTCCCAGCAACTCGGGGGCAATGCCACGGCCGGTATCGTGAATCTGCACGCACAGATGGGAGCCGCGGCGCCGGCACCCGACCAGAACCCGCCCGCGCGCGGTATAGCGCAAGGCATTGATCATCAAATGTAACTGCCCAGGTTCCCGTCGGCGGTCAGGCGGTGCGAAGTCGCGTCAGTA
>JBAWVF010000396.1:0-1835 GCA_037147415.1 Rhodospirillaceae bacterium
TTCTGGAAAATACTATATCTAGTGGGTGTGTGCGTCAAGCCGATAGGCATGCTTTAATCATCGTCTACCGTGAAGTACTGGAAGCCGGTCTGATCATCGGCATCGTGCTGGCGGCAACCGTGGGCATTCCGGGGCGGAGTTCACGGGTTTTTCTGGGCGTGGCCGGCGGTGTTGCCGGGGCCTGTGTCGTGGCGTTGTTTGCCGACGTCGTGTCGGCGCAATTCGCCGGCTCGGGGCAGGAATTGTTCAATGCCGTCGTGCTGCTGGCGGCGGTCGTGATGCTGGGCTGGCATAATGTTTGGATGGCGGCGCATGCCCGCGCCTTGACGGCGGAGATGCAGGCGGTCGGGCGTGCGGTGGCGGGGGGGGCGCAGCCGTTGCGGGCGCTTACGGTCGTGGTCGGGATTGCCGTGCTGCGCGAAGGCTCCGAGGTGGTGCTGTTCCTGGCCGGAACCGGCACCGTGGCCGGCGCCGGCTCGCCGGTGGCGGGAGGACTGGCCGGCATCGGTGCCGGGGTGCTGACCGCTTTGCTGATTTACAAAGGGCTGTTGAGTATCCCGCCCCGGTATCTGTTTGCAGTGACCGGCTGGCTGATCACTCTGCTGGCGGCCGGGATGGCGTCTCAAGCGGTGGCGTTCCTGCACCAGGCCGATGTCATCACGATCGGTGCGGGTACGGTGTGGGACAGCTCCGGTTTGTTGCGCGACGATGGTTTGCCGGGGCGGATCCTCCATGTGTTGATCGGGTACAGTGATCGCCCGACCGCCGCGCAAATCGCCGCCTACCTTATTGTGATCACTGGAATTTTTATGCTGACGCGCCATGTGCGCAATCAAAACGCGACCATTCCCTGAATTTACGTCCAGGGACTCCTATACTAAAGGTGATCTGTCGGCTTTGCCCTCAGTATAGGGTCGAGTACGACCATACCCTTTTGAAAAACGACTACAGACTTGGCTTATTTCTGAAAATCATGTATAAGGTCCGCACTTTTGCTCATGTTTTTCCCGATGAGCTCGAGGGAGACTATAAGCATGAAGACGGATTTACAGGTCATGGCGAACGCACCCCCGGAGAGGTCGAAAGTAATATGGGAGGCGTGTCGAAACATATCCTCTAAAATAGAGATGGATGCGGCGCTCTCTCTTCCGTCTGATCTACCGGAGTGCTTGGGTGCGGGCCAACCACAAGGTCGGCTCGCGCGCCCGACGGTATCAGGTAACGCGAACCAGTGGATACGATCGGAGATTTTTCCCGGCCTGTCGCCCCCCGGCTTAGTCCCCCCCGGCTTAGCGCCCCCCGGCTTAGCATCTGTGGATACGATCGAGACTCTGCGAGCCCGGCTTCAGGCCGCCAACCGACAAGTGGAAGAGCTGACCCGGGCCAAAAATGCCGCCGAGCGGGCCGGTGCGGCCAAGACCCGCTTTCTGGCCGCCGCCAGCCACGATTTGCGCCAGCCTTTGCAGGCGGCGCTGATGTTCAGCTTTGCTCTGGCCAGTTTGCCGGCGGCATCCGAACGGCATCGGGCTTTGACCGGGAATATTCAGCAAGCGCTCGAGAGCGTGCAGGACATGCTGACCGAGTTGCTGGATGTCTCAAGGTTGGATGCCGGCGGGGTCGAGGTGGTGCCCTCCGCCTTTTGCATCGGTGCGGTTCTTGCCCCCTTGTGCGAGGAATTCCGTATTCATAGTCATAATACCGCCGTGACGCTCCGGTATGTTCCCAGCCGGGCGACGGTGTACAGCGATCCCCGGCTGCTGGAACGAATTTTACGTAATTTGATGGTAACTGCCCAGGTTCCCCCCTGTGGAACAGGAGGCTTGACACGGGACTCG
>JBAWVF010000397.1:0-1835 GCA_037147415.1 Rhodospirillaceae bacterium
CCACCTAAAATTTGAGGTGCAAAAACGTCGACCGGCTCGGCGGCACCCGCAGGCTTACCACTCAGCGTTGCAGCAGGCGGTAGCCCCTTGGATAGCGTCAACTCCGCGTCGGAGAAACGGTACTTCGGGTTCTCTTCATCGAGTAAAGTTCGGCCGGGTTCGCGGCGCGGCTGGGGCAGTGAAGCATTGCGCTCAGTGGGAAGAAATAGCGGCGTCAAGTCGCGTAGTTCGGTTTCCTCCTGTAAAATCGGATCCACCCGACTGGGTCGCGCGATTTGCACGGGAGCTTGGGTCCGCCCTGCCCCAGAGGACGGCGGCGTGCTAGGAACCCGAAAAAGACCAAGAATCCCGGTTAGCAATAAACTCCCCGAAAAGGCCGCAAAGGCCCACCGCCGCTTTTCACCCAAGGTAATTTTCACACTCAGGGACCCTTGGGACGAGCGGTCAAATCAGCCTCGCTGGCCGCCCACAAGACTTCATATCCCGCCGCGGTGGCCGCACTGGCAATTTCCGCCAGCACCGACATCGGAACTCCCGAGCTGCCGCGAACCAGTAAGAGCGGTGACCGAACCCCCTTCGCATTTTGCCCGAGCCACTCATTCAAGTCTGCCAGTTTACGTAAGCCATCGCTGGTAAAGATTTGCCCGGAATTGACCACGCTAACAACGTGCGTCGGAGCGCGTGCGGCGGCAGAGGCACCTACCACCGCAGGGAGGCGGAAGTCGACCCCCAACCCAGGAGCAAGGACGAACCGAGAACCAAAAAGACCAAAGAAAAGAACCAGCAACCCGGCGTTCACAAAGAAGAGCCAATCGAAGTTGCGCGGCTCCGGTCGTAATTTCGAAGCGAGATCTAGTGGGCGGGTGATCATGAGGACCGCCCGTCGCTCGGGTTGCGGTACTCCGTAAGCAAGTACTTCATGATCTCGTTGCCGGACCATTCGATATCGCGGACTATGGCGCGAACCCGTGAGCTGAGGAAGTGGTGCGCCAGGTGGGCCGGGATCGCAAGCATCAGACTTCCCGCGACGGCGAGCAGCGCCTGCCACATCCCGGCAGAGAGTGCTCCGGCCATCGCATAGTTGCCCCCTTGCTCAAACGCGACAAACGTACTAATCATCCCTAGGATGGTTCCGAGCAGTCCGACCAAAGGCGCAACCTGGGCAATCGCAGCAAGCGCACCGAGGCGGCGCTCCAACGCGGGTAGCTCAACAATCGCCGCTTCGCGCACATGAAATTGCATTTCGTCCGCAGGCGAACCGGCGCGCAACAAAGCCGATTTCACCACCGCCGCGACGGGCCCTGGCGTTTCTTCGCATACCGTCAGAGCCTCGACGAGGCGCCGTTTCGCGAGGATGTTTTTTATACCGTCGACAAACATTTTCGCCCGGATCTGGCCACGGTGCAAAAAGAGCACGCGCTCCAAAAAGATAACGAGGCCGACCAGCGCCAAGGCGACGAGCAACCAGAGCATCGGGCCGCCCCGAGAAAAAAGCGAAAAATCAAATCCAGCCATGGAGGGAAAAGTCTGGTTGCCTTCCGGGTCGGCGCCAACCTGAATCAGCGGTTATCACGGTGCCGCCTTTAGCGCCACGACGCCCAACTGCTGGAGCCGCGCGCGGGCAACTCCAGCGCCAAAGGGAAGTTGTTTGCGCAAGATGATCTGCAAGGCCGCCTTGGCCTCGTCATACCGGCCCCTCTTCTCCTGCAACTCCCCGAGGTCAAGAAGCGTCCGCGCCAGCCAATAGGGTCGCTTGGCGTTCTGCTCCAGCGGATGCGTCTCATCGATGAGAAAAGGCGTGATCACATCACGCCACCAAACCTTGGCCGCCTCTT
>JBAWVF010000398.1:0-1832 GCA_037147415.1 Rhodospirillaceae bacterium
TGCGATACAGCCTGCCTATCATGGGCAGCATCAGTTCGGCCAGTTCCTGGCGCTGGATGTAGGATTGTAAAAGTTTGTCTGCCTGCACGGTGCTCATGCTTTTCACCTGTCCAAGAAAAAATCAAGATTGTGCATTGCGGAGGGGGGGACGGCTTTCCACGCCGGAATGGCAAGGCGTTGTCATCGCCACGAAAACACCTTATCTTACCCGAGGACAAGCCACTGCGTCCAGGCCGGGTCCGCACATGAACACTTCGAAAGCGGCGAGGCAAGTGGCGACGGACTGAAAATCGTTTAGCAACCTTGTCGCCGTGCCGGTGCTGATGGAGCCTTCTCGGAAATTGATTGCGGTGGACAACTGACTCGCCAAGCGGCTTGGTATGGGGTATGATCAAAGCACGCTGAGAGGAACCGGCATGCTAGCCGCCGTTATCGACACGCTGAAAGTCTCGCACAAGCTTCAATCCGTCGGCATGCCCCGCAAGCAAGCTGAAGCGGTTGCCGAAGTTATGGCCGAAACCGTTGCAGATCGTTCTTGCAAGACGCCTGTGGTTGTTGCCGCACTGCGTGGTGACGTGATCGAACTGAAGACGACCTCCTCTCGGATCGAATCCCTTCTCGGCAAAATACTCGAAAGTCAAATCGTGCTGCATCAAAACGACATGGAGCAAAAGCGGCAGCGGGATCAGAAGCAATGACCGCATCTTCCTTCGTCGCATTCTTCCAACGATTCGGCGCGAAAGCCCCGCCCGAGCAAATTCACATCGGTGACCGCTATCATCGTATCGGGCAAACAAAGCCGACTTTCCAGGTGGTTCGAGCAATCAACTTCCCGCACCAGCCGCCGCATGTGACCCTCGTGTCCGAGAACAATGACCAACGGATGTTGACCATCGGTGTCAGCGTACTGCAAGACCCGGAACATTGGGTACGGGTGGGATGAGCACACTCAAGATCACCCGATCAGGTTCTACTGTTTCAGTAAATGATAGACTTGATTTGCGCATGAAGGACTGTCGTACGCCGGTTGCAGCAATGGCGTTCGAAGAGGTATTAAAAGTCGACCACGCTGGTGCCGAGCAAGGGTTCAGGCACGAACTCGATTTTCCAACTCAGAAAAAACAACAGGATTAAAATAGCATGTCTATTGCCGACTGGAAGAACCACACCGCCCTGAAAGCCAAACGAACCTTAGAACGTCGAAAGCTGGAATCTCATTTCAACGCCGAGATCGTTCGCCGCTTCTCAGCCGGAGCGACGAAAGAGCAAGTCGTTGCCGACCTCGGGATCAGCCGCGAGTTGTTCAACCGCGTTGTTCGGGCCGGATGATATGACTGTCGTTGTCAGTCGCATTGGTCCCGTCGTCCTGGCTGTTGACGATGCCAGCATGGTCAGCCGGCGGTTCGAATGCCGCGCGGCCCAAGCCGCCGTTGAACTGGCAAGCAAGCTGACCGATGACCGGGCTTTCGCGGCGCGGTGGATACTCGCCTCACCGTCTTGAGCGGCGGCTGTTGAAGACAGCCCCCTAATACCAACGGCCCTTGTTGATGACCGGCCGTTGGTATCGGCGGCGACTGCCGCCGCACGCCTCATGGCTGCTGCGGCAAGCCCGCGTGAGCGGGCGCCCGCCCGGAAACGCGGTATGTCGTATCGTGCCGCCATTTGCCGCTATAAACGCCGGAGCGTGACGAGGATGCGCAGACAAGGGTATGGGGTCACCATCAAGGTCGCATGAGGGGATATATCAGGTTACCACTCCCCGGTTAACACCCTCGTTTTGAGGGTCTTCGGTAGAGATACACAGCACTTTGACTCGTTTTGGTAGCTGTAAG
>JBAWVF010000399.1:0-1825 GCA_037147415.1 Rhodospirillaceae bacterium
CAATTGCTTCTCGGAATTGGGCTGTTGCATGAAGACTTTTTGCGGTTGGTATCATCCCGGCCGCCGCGGGTCGTTTTCGGATGCTCGGCTGCCCGCCACCGCGGCACCAGCCGTCCGTCCGCGATAGCCGCCGCCAGTTCCTCCGCGGCAGCCGCGCAACGGGTGTCAACCTGTTGGCGCGTCAGGCCGACGCGCGCAGGGTAATCCGGATGACGCGGCCAGAAGTTTAACTCGTCGATCAGATCAAAGGCGATCCAGGCGATAGCGGTTTCCCACGGCCAGCGGGCCGGGTGTAGGTTTTTCAGTGGCATCTTTCACGCCCTCCGCAGGGGTGTATCCGCAATTAAGGGTCGGCGCGGCAGGGCGGTGCGGAGCCGCCTTTTCTCGGGCCAGGATAGCCGCGCCGATTCAGGATATCAGATCGCCTTGCGCAGCGGCACCACGGTTGCGCCGCTTTCGGCCGGCAGAGCGCCGCAGAAGGCAGACCAATCATCCATCAAGCGGCGCCGCTTTTCGAACAGGTCGCCGCGCCTATAAGCTGCCTCGACCTTGTTCCCGACCGCGTGCGCCAACGCCATCTCGACGACTTCATTCGGATAAGCGGTACGCTCGGCAGCCCAATCGCGGAAGGTGGAGCGAAATCCATGCGCAGTTAGATCATCCCGATTCATGCGCCTTAGCAACATCGCCATTCCCATGTTCGAGAGCGGATTGCCTCGCGTGCTCGGGAACACGATATCGCCCTGCCGATGCTCGGCCATGGTCCGCAGGATATCAAGCGCTCGTTCGGACAGCGGCACCCGATGCTCTCGACCTGCCTTCATGCGCTCGGCCGGGATAATCCACACAGCCGCTTCAAGGTCGATCTCTCCCCAGGTTGCGCCGATCACCTCACCAGTCCGGGCAGCTGTTAGGATCGTGAATTCCAGGGCGCGGGCAGCGATGGCGTCACGCTTGCGCAGCTTGGTCATGAAGGCGCCCGTCTCGGCATAGGGCAGCGCCGCGTGATGCTCGACCTTTTGGACCTTGGTCCGGGCCGGCAACAGGTGTGAAAGCCGCCCCCGCCATAAGGCTGGATTGTCGCCCGTCCGGTAACCGCGCACCGTCGCCCAATCAAGCACCGCCTCGATCCGGCCGCGCACCCGAGTTGCGGTTTCGGTTTTCGTCATCCAGATCGGTTCGAGCACCTTCAGCACAAGCGGCAAATCAACCGCCTGAACCGGAAGATCGCCGAACACCGGATAGACATAATCCCGAAAGGTATTCGGCCATTGGGTCCGGTGCTTCTCGTTTTTCCATCCGTTTTTGTGGACTTCGATATAGCGCTCGGCGCATTGCCGGAACGTCATTGCCCTGGCAGCGGCGAGGGCGGCAGTCACGCGAACGGCTTCGCGGTCGGCCTCACGCTTCGCAATGGGATCGTGACCGGCCTTAAGCAGCTTTCGTGCTTCTGCGGTTGCGGCCCGCGCGTCGGACAGCGACACGTCGGCCAGCGAACCAAGCCCCATCTCACGCGATTTGCCGGCCAGCATGAAGCGGTACAGCCACGATTTGCCGCCACTCACCCAACCTGAAGATACAGCCCGCCACCATCCGCATAGCGTCCCGGCTCATTCGTACTGGCGACCGTCCGGGCCGAAAGCTTGTTGGTCCCCGCCATAATCGCCCCTCCGGATTTTGGGGGTTGTGGTTTTTTCCAACCCCCAAATCAGCCCCCAAATTGTTCGTGGATTGTAGCAGAAGGATATGGACGAAGGAAGGCGGCTCGCGCTAGTGGGCCGAATCTCCTAAAATGACGGGTAGAGGTGTTTGAGCTTGACGCGCG
>JBAWVF010000400.1:0-1824 GCA_037147415.1 Rhodospirillaceae bacterium
CAGCGTGCGTGTGCAATGCGGGCAGGCCAGTTTGGGGACCAGCGGTTGGCGCGGCGCATCACGCTTGTCGTGCAGCAGCCTGAACAGTTCCACCAGAGCAGCCGGTGTGAGCTTGAGGTTCTCATGCGGATCAAACCAGATGCCCTGGCAGGAAAAGCACATATCCAACTCGACCATGCCACCGTCCACACTGCTAAAGGCATTGCGGGCCATGGTGGTGCGGCAAGACGGGCAAGCGGCGGGTTGGATTGCTGGCATTGTCAAATGATACCGATAGCTTGTTAGGTCGGTGCATACGCACCTGCATTAAGTGGTTCAGGCGCGGCAGAATCGCACAATCAGACAATTCGACATTTACCGTTCAAGCCGCCTCCTCACCTTTCATACACCCATGAACGAATCCCATTTTTATGCCATAGGCACCCCTGGTCAGCCGTGGGGCGCAGCAGAACTTGCCTTGTGGCGGGCCCGGCAGGTGCGCCAGCGCAGCTATGTCGACGACGTCCTGAGCGCCATTGAGCGCCTACGCGAACGTTTTGATGTTTCGTCTTATGGCGAAGTGGTTTACGGAGATGAATGCTTCCCCTTGATGGCAATCCGAAGCCGCAATTGGAAACCCGATTTGCCGTGCGTTCTGGTGACTGGCGGTGTGCATGGTTATGAGACCAGCGGCGTGCACGGCGCACTGCGTTTTCTGGATGCCCATGCGCAGGCCTATGTTGGTCGGGTCAATTTGCTGGTAGCGCCCTGCGTAAGCCCCTGGGCCTACGAGCGCATACAGCGCTGGAACTTTGATGCAATAGATCCCAATCGATCCTTTCGCGAGGACAGCCCAGCGCAAGAATCCGCCGCGTTGATGCGCTTGGTGGCACCCTTACGTGGGCAGCTTGCAGCCCACATTGATCTGCACGAAACCACCGACACCGACGAGTCTGAATACCGCCCCGCCGTGGCCTCGCGTGACGGCAAACCCTTTGAACCTTGCACTATTCCCGACGGCTTCTACTTAGTGGACGACAGTCAAAACCCTCAACCAGAATTTCAGCAGGCCATCATGCAAGCGGTAGAACGTGTCACGCACATTGCTCCTGCTGACGCACAGGGCGGCATCATCGGCTCACCTTTGGTGGCCCATGGCGTCATCGAATACGAGATGAAAGCGCTGGGCCTGTGCGCTTGCGTCAGCGGCGCCCGCTACACCAGCACCACCGAGGTCTACCCCGACAGCCCTCGCGCTACGCCCGAGCAATGCATTGCCGCGCAGGTGGCGGCGGTTTGTGCTGCGGTGGAGTTTGTGGTGAGGGAAGGGTGAGGTAGTGCTTGTGGGAAGTCCTAAATAAGCTTGATAGTCTTGAGCACTTCAATCAGGAAAGCTTCGCCCAGTCCGAGAGCATTCTCCGCATACCAGACAATTGCCTCATCAAGCTCTGACTGCGCTGGCTCTAACAGCCGCACATTCATACTGATTTATTGCCGACTTGATATTTGGCAATGACATCTGACAACGCCGCCGCTTTGATTTCGCCGCGCCTATATGCGCCAAGTCGTTGCTCAGCCTCTTTCGCCCATAGAGCGTCCAATGTTTTATCGGGTTGGTCAAAACTGTCCAAAATATGTTCGATCAGTTGGATGCGGTCTTTGGGTGGTAGCGCTTCGACTTGGGCATTCAATGCTTCTATGGATGTGGTCAGGGCGGTTCCGAATGGCAGGTGTTCAAACGAACCACCGCTATACCGCTGCTGCCGCTTGGAAGTACGATGGCGCAACCACAGTGAGAAAACGCATGGCAACCAACTCCAACCGAAAACTCGCCGTCCTCATCGA
>JBAWVF010000401.1:0-1818 GCA_037147415.1 Rhodospirillaceae bacterium
GGGCGTGATGTCACGGGCGACCTTGCGGATGGTCAGGTCAAGCTGCGGCAGGACGCTGTATCCGCCGGCGGCGTCAACGCTAACGCTGGCGCTCTTGATCTCAAGGTCGCTGCCGGTGCGGCAAAAATGGGCCAGCGCGTGCGCCTCGCGGTCGATCGCAGCGCCCTTGGTCTCCAGGGCCGGGCCGACACCGGGCCGGCGGGCGACGGACTCGAACTTATCGAGCCGGGCGGCGATCGGAGCAACAGCCGAAGCAACGGCTTCAGCAATGGCGTCGGTCATGCTTTTGGTTTCCAGAGCAGCCTCATCGGCCGCACCAGTGTTGGTCTCGTAATCCATGGTGACTCCTTGTGCGGCGGTCGCCGACTTGACGGTTAGAATACGTGCTCGACTTGAAACAGGATTCTTTGCCAGAGAGATTTCCTTCAAATCGACTAGGTCGATCTGCCGGAGCCCGTCGCCCTTCGGCCGAGACTTCAGGGTGTGGAAGCCACAGCTCAGGCCGGTCAGGCGGCCCGCGCGGACATCGGCTAGGGCGGTCTTGTCGGTGATGACGCCGGAGACGCGAATACCGATCTCGTCAGGCGTGACCTCGGTCCACTGGCCGACGGGAACGCCCGGAAGATGCTCGCGGAGCATGGCGGGCATGGTGGTCAGCTTGCCCAGCGCGCCCGGAGCCATGATGTCCTTGGCGGCGTCGGCCGGGCCTCCCCAGCACGCTGCATATTGGGCGCATGGCCTTATCTCCTCTGAACAAGTCGGCGGTCAGCCTCTCCGCCCGTAATACTGCGCCACCGCTCCCCGCCCGGCCGACAGCCGCTCGGCGTAGCGCGCCGGCATGGTCGGCGACTTCCACCGCCCGGCCACCATGACCGCCGGCAGCTCGGCGCCATGGGCGACAAGGTCCTGAGCCATGCCGACCCGCGCCGAGTGTCCGGAGATAGCGGCCGGATTGATGCCGGCCCGCTCGGCCATCACCTTGAACCGCCGCGCCACATCCCCGGCGTCGAGCGCGCCACCGATGGCACCGCCCTTGCCCACCGAGCGGAACAACGGCCCGGTGGTGACGCCGGCACCGTCCAGCCACCGCCGCAGGGCCGCCGTGGTCCGGGGCGATAGCCACAGCACCGCGCCCTCACCGGCCGTGTCGGTCTTGCTGCGGCGGACCAGCACCGTGGCCGTGCCGTCGGCGCCGAAGGTCACATCCTCGACCTGGAGCGCGACCACCTCGGAGCGCCGGGCCAGCATGTCGCGGGCGACCATCACCAGAGCGAGATCACGGCGATCGATCATGGTGTCGCCGGTGGTGGCAAGAACCCGCTCGACCGCCAACTCGCCCAGCGGCGCGGCTTGGTCCTGGCGGGTGCCGTGCTGGCGACCCAGCCGCTTCATGGCCAGCCTGACCGCGTTGCCCTTGCTGGGATCGTCCAGCCCGGCGGCCCGGTGGAGGTGCGCGACGCTGGCGACGTAGCGGCGAACCGTCGCGGGCTTCCGGCTCTCGGCCATGGCGTCAACGAACGCGGCGACCGTCTCGGGTGACGCCGGCAGCGCGACCAGGTCACGCTCACCGCACCAGGCCATGAACACGGCGGTGTCGGCGCGGATGGCGCGCTCGGTGTTCGGCGACAGCGCGCCATCGGCCTGCCGGGCGTAGTCGGCCAACCGCTCGGCGATGGCGTCGCTGGTGACGACGGTCAAGCTGGCCTCGGTGCCGATCGCGATCTCGCCCATGGTCCGCCTCCCTGTTTCTGGAACCCACTTTATGCCTGATAACTGACATTATCAAGCTCTATCCGGACGCCATGGGACGCTATGGAA
>JBAWVF010000402.1:0-1810 GCA_037147415.1 Rhodospirillaceae bacterium
GTGCCATATCAAGAGAAAGATTGCAAGGATTCAGAAAGTGCCACTGTAGTACTAACCGCACTGAGGATCGAGGCAAAAAGAAAGGTTTTACGATAGCCGAAACGCTCGGATAAATGGGCACCCCATGGCTGGGCGGCGGCCCCGACGAAGATGAATAGTGAAAACGGCAGGCCGATCAGCGAAGGAGTATTCGCCAGATCGCCGGCTAATTGTTTGACGTAAAGCGGCAGAAACGGACGAATGACTTCTTCTGCCAAGAAAAAGACAAATGTCACCAGCCTTAAGGCCAGCAATCGCGTGGCCGGCGGAGTATCGTCAACGGGAGGATCGGTCAGACGATTGCGTTCACCGATAACGGTAAGCAACTGAAGAGACATCGTGGCCGAAGGTCCGTAGGACTCCAGGCGCACCAGCGATTCCTGGTAGAGATCCCGCACCCGCTTGACCAGCGCATTGAGACTTCCGAAAATATCCCCGATGCGGTCGGCGCTGTTCTCGATTTTGTTCGGGCGCAGGTCGCCTTTGCCCAGCCGCTCCAGCATGGTCAGAACCGCGTCGATCCGCCCGGAAAACCGCGCCTGGATCACGAAGGATGCGAGCCCGAAGGTGATGAGCAGGGAGATGGCCAGCACCGTCAGCACATCATAGGTCATCTCGCGTAATGTTTTTTCTGCATAATTGTGATTAATGGTAATCTGCAAAGTTCCGACCGGAGCTTGTCTGATTTTAATAAAATCGGCCAGGATCGGTAGAATAATTTCCGGCTTGCCCGGCTCATTTTTATTTTCGCTCTTGATGATCGGATGAGAAGAGCTTCTAGTCGTTACAACCTTTCCTGCGGTTGTTACAATCGTCAGCGCAATAATCTCCGGGTGCAACTCCAGAACCTTGTCAAAATAAGGCTCGGCGGCTCGGAGTGCGTTAAGATTATGGTCAAAGGCCAGGGCATTGGTGATGCGCGAACTTACCTCGGTTCCGACCAACTCCGCCTTTTGTAGGATTTCCGGTAACAAGCGCGCTTCAAAGCGCATCACCGCCACCAGCGATAAGGCACATTGAGACAATGACAACAGGAGAATTGCCAGGATCATGAACCATAACTTGCTGCGGCGAAGCAGGTGTTCTTCTGTTTTTTGAATGACACTCATTCCACCCTCCCGGCAATGGAGCGAATTTCCTCCTCGATGGGGGCGGTCAGGCGGTTTGCGCTGATGCTGCCGGCGGCATGATGGTCACCGATCACCTCCTTCTCGACCGCGTCAAGCGATCGGTTGAAGGGACGGATCAGCAGGAAGCCGAGCAGAACGGCCAGAATGGTGCCGATCAATTCGATGACCAGGGCGACCTTGATCATGAAGGGGGCGATGTCGTTCAGCGGCCGGTCATAAGATTCGCGGGAGAAGTCGAGGATGAGGGTGCCGACCGGGCGGGCGAACGCGTTGGTCACGGGCCGACCCAGGGTGATGGTGTCGGGACCGATGCGGTTCCAGGGTGTGGTCGGAACGGTGGCGCCGTGCCATTGCAGGCTCTCGGGCACCCCCTGCCTGACCCTGGAGAACACCCCATGCCCCGCGGTGTCCAATACCTCGGCCGCCAGCAGATCGGAATGTTGATTGAGAACCTGATCGATCAGGTTCTGGTAGTTCTGTATCTCGCCAAGATTTAGCCCGAGGGTCAGACCGGTTTCGATCGTGTTTGCAACCGTCACGAGCGTGTCATTGTGTCTCGACACCACGACCTGGACCAAAGCTTTTTCGTAACTGCCCAGGTTCCCCCCTGTGGAACAGGAGGCTTGACACGGGACTCGTGG
>JBAWVF010000403.1:0-1808 GCA_037147415.1 Rhodospirillaceae bacterium
TCTACTGACGCGACTTCGCACCGCCTGACCGCCGACGGGAACCTGGGCAGTTACGCTTTTTCAAACTTGACGTAGATCAGCATCCCGGCCAGCGCGAGGGAGAATGTCAAGACCACGGCGAGCATGGCCGAGATACGAAATGAAAAATTCATGGCGTCACCACCAAATCGGGGACCAGTTCATTTAAACGACGAAAAGCCTCCCGCTGAAGGAGGAGAGCTATGTCTTGATCATAGAATGGTTTATGCCGAACATGGTGCGGTTCATCTGAGCATCTTTGGATTAGATGTTTGGTAATTATACGGTATTTCATTATATCACCTTGTCTGTATGCGATATTTATTGAGAATTATTTGTCGTCCCTAAATGGCTGCCCGCACGGGCGACGAGAGGAAACCGTTTTGAGTGGCTATGGCGTCGTCGCGGTTCAGGACAATCGGGAGAAGCTGCGTGAAACCGCTTGTGTCGAATATCTTGCGAATATGCCGCTTCATGCTGCACAGGATTAACTTGCGGCCTTTGGACTTCGATGCTTTGGCGGCAATCAGGATGGCTCGCAGGCCGGCGCTGCTGATATAATCGAGGTCTGCACAGTCGACCACGACGCTGCCGTTGGCGGCTTCGACTCCTTCCAGCAGGATTTCCTCGAATTGTGCGGCTGAAGAGCTGTCCACGCCGGGTTTCGGCGTTAAAAAATAGGTGTTGCTCTGGGCTTCTTTGATGATAACCATTTCTTTCTACCTCTGTTTTGTGTTTCTAATGTTCCTGATTGGTCGAAAGTTCTATGTCCGGATGATAAACTTGGTAATTACTTCGCCCGGTTGCTTTAGCCCGATACATGGCGATATCGGCGCTTTGCAGCAGTCTTTCCGGCGTGTCCGCGTGTGTCGGCAAGATGGCGATGCCGATCGAGGCGCCGATTTCGGCTTCGCCCGCGTTAAGGTGTACCGGCTTGGCCAGGGACACGATGATGCGTTGGGCAATGTCGGTGGCGTCCTGTTCACTTCGAACCGCGGGCATGATGACGGTGAACTCGTCGCCGCCCAATCGCGCGACGATATCTTCGCTTCGCACACAGCGCTGGATACGCGCGGCCACCACTTGCAAAAGTTCATCCCCTGCGCGATGGCCAAGGGTGTCATTCACGACTTTAAAGTGGTCGAGATCGACAAATAAAACCGCCATGACTTGAGCGGTTGCGTTCGCCCCGGCCACCGCTTTGCGCAAACGGTCGTGAAAGATGGCCCGGTTCGGCAGGCCGGTCAGGTTGTCATAGTTGGCCCGCTCCAGTTCCGACTGGGTGCGCTCCAGATCGGCGATGATGCAGCTGAGGTGGTATTGCCGGGCTTCGACCTGAACCACCAGCATGCTCAGGGCCTCGGCAAGTTCCGAAACCTGGGGTGGCAGGCCGCGGTCGCCCGCCATGGCGAGAACCTGTTCCACCTCGGACCAGTGGCCGGCAGTGACCTCATTGGCTAAGGTGATCAGCTTTTTAAGGCTGTTTTCCAATTGCCTGGACGCCATTTTTACACCCTCAACCAAGGTTCAAACATTTAGCTGCGAGTGGTCGCGGCTTTTCCACGACATAGCCCTGAGCGAAGTCGATGCCGATCTCACGCAGCAGGTTCAAGGTGGCTTCGTCTTCCACGAATTCGCCGACCGTTCGAAGGCCCATGACAGTGGCAACATCGACCACCGCTTTGACGACCGCGCGGTTGACAGCATCGCTACCGACAGTACGCACGAAAGAACCGTCCATGCCTATCGGGTTAACGCACACACCCACTAGATGTTGTGTGCTTCCAGTC
>JBAWVF010000404.1:0-1792 GCA_037147415.1 Rhodospirillaceae bacterium
ACTGGAAGCACACAACATCTAGTGGGTGTGTGCGTTAACCCGATAGGCATGGAATCATGAACGCCCTCGACAAACTGTCGCCAAGCGACCTGCAGGCGGCGCTGACTCAGGTATCCGGCTCGAATAACGCCAATGCGCACCGAACCATGACCGATGCCGGCCGCGCTTTCGGCAACGCCCTGTCCGCCCGTCTCGACCAGGTTCGCGGCGGCAGCAACAGCGTATCGGAGTTGGCCAGCCGCGACATGACCGGCTTTCGCGTGAGCGCCGGCAGTAGCATGACTTACGGCTTCGGCGGCATGTCGCCCGCAGCCTTTCATGCCAGCAACGGCGAAAGCACGGAGAAAACAGGCCTGTCCGGTGGCGACGGCGGCCGCGACATCTCGGAAAAGCTCAGCGTGTGGACCCGCGGCATCGGCGTGTTTTCGTCCAACAACGGCGACGGCCAGCACGCCGGCTTCGACCGGACCACTGCCGGCGGCCTCGCCGGCGGCGATCTGCCGATCACCCCGAACTTCCGCGTCGGCGCCGCGGTCGGCTTTGCCCGCTCCGACGTGATCGGCAAGGACGGCAACGGCAACGAGGCCGTCGACAGCTACTACGTCGGCCTTTACAGCGGCTGGACACCCGGCAAGTGGTTCCTCGACAACAATCTCGGCTTCTCCTTCAACAAAGTCGAGACCAAGCGCGCCCTCTCCTTCGGTCTCATCAACCGAACCGCGACCGGCACCACCAACGGTTATGACGTGAGCCTAGAGACCAAAGGCGGCTATCGCTTCACGGTGAATAACTACACCCTGGAGCCAAGCCTGAGTCTGCGCTACGACCTGACCGACATCAACAGCTACACCGAGAGCGGCGCCGATGCGCTCGATCTCACGGTCCAGGGCCAGAAGCGCAACTTCCTGCGGTCCGGCCTGGGCGGGCGCATCATTCGCACCTTTGCTCTGGATAACGGCATGGTGCTGGAACCGGAACTGCGGGTGCGCTGGGAGCACGACATCCTCGATGCCGGCACCAAGACCACCCAGTGGATCGGCGATCAGCAGTTCACCGCCACCTCGGCCAAGGCCGGCCGCGATGCCGGCGTGTTCGGTGCCGGTATCGCGGCGATCATAGACAAGGACATGCGGCTGTATGCTCACTACGACAGCGAAGTCCGCGCCAATCAGATCGACCACATCGTGACCGCCGGCTTCCGCTATAGCTGGTAAACCGGCAGATCGATCCCTCGGCTCAGAGTCACGCGAGAATTCCGCACCGGCAAATAGGTGCGGAATTTTTTCGGTAGTGTGCTGTCGAGAGATGATGGCGGAGGCCGGTGTGGGTGGCCAGCCTGCCGAATTGCAATCGACCTGGAAAACACTTGGCGCGAAGCGCCAACCCCTTTGTCAACAGGGCACACCGGCAAACGATCGAGCAATCGCCAGCCTCGTAGCCGGGCGCTCTTGCTCTCCCTTGCCCGTGCGCTTGTTGGCAAAGGGGACCCCTATTTCATAGAGTGAGAAGCGAGAAGCCTCAAACCCGCAGCCAGCCTAGGGCGTCGAGACAGAATCAGGACATCGAAAGACAAACTCAGGACGTCGCGGGACAAAAAACTCTTGATATATGTCTTTTGATGGCACATCGTCCGCGCGTTCGACAGACAAAACAGGCCGGTGATATGTCTTACGAAACCCCAGCACCGAACCTTCGTAAACTCGAATACTCACCCCTCGTCAATCCGTTGATGGAACCGACCATGCCTATCGGCTTGACGCACACACCCACTAGATATAGTATTTTCCAGAAA
>JBAWVF010000405.1:0-1791 GCA_037147415.1 Rhodospirillaceae bacterium
TGCCATATCAAGAGAAAGATTGCAAGGATTCAGAAAGTGCCACTGTAGTAGTAGTGCTGCCGCCGCTGCCGTCGGTCAGGGCAAAGCGGATGGTGGTGTCGCCGGATGGCGTATCGTTGCGATAGGAAATCCCGGCCAGAACGCTGCTGACCAGCGCGGTGGTGGAATTGCTGTTAAAGCTGATGGTCAGCACGCCGCCGGTATTGGTAAAGGTGCCGAAGGTGGTGCCGCCGGTCTGAAGATTGGCACCGCTGACGGTAAAGCCCGACTGGGTAAAGCCGTACACGTCGGCCGATAACGGCGTCGCGGTCGAGCCGACATAGCGCTGCACGGTCAGGGTTGCGGTATCCCAGGCGCCGCTGCCGTTCTCGGTATCGCTGGCCGAGGCCGCGGTTCCGGCATCCAGCGTCACCGAATTGCCGACCCCGGCCCAAGCCACGCTATCGTTGTTAAGGTTGCTGATGACCGGCGCGGTGTTGGAGACGATCTTCCTAACATCAGTGATAACAAAATTTTGCAACACATAGAAGGTGCTGACAGAGCCCACATTGGTTACAAATTTTATTGCGACAACATCATTTACTTCAGTAATGCTAGATACAGAAGTCCCGGTGGTTGAGTGGCTGGAAGTGTCCAATAGATTGATGTCTTTAACGCTAGTAAATGAAGTAGGGTTGCTGTTATAAGCAACATACAAGCTAATCGGTACGGTAGCGGCTTGGATACTCCCGTAATCGAACCCGTTCAGATCAAAAGTGTATCCAGTTGTCGATATTGTCAGCCCTTGCTGACTAAAGTCGGAGCTGTAGCCGAATACGCCCTTAAAGTTAAGCTGCAGAGGGTCACTGTCAACGGCTTGATAGGCAATATAGTTGCCGTCCGAACCAAATGTAAGAGTGGCGTTCCCGATGTCTGCCGCCACGGACCGAGTAAAACTCGTAGTAGATGCGTTGCTATCAGTAGCAAGGTTTCCACCTGTATCAGTGGATGTTATGGTAATTTGCGTCAATATTCCTGAATAACGGCTCGCCGAGAAATCAAGGCCAAATGTATCGATAATGCCAATTTTGCTCTCCAAATCCCAGTTGCCACCTTTGGTCGCGGAACCGGTCAAGTCCGTCGATGCCGCCACATCCGCCCCGGTTGCTGCCGCGATATCATTAATGAACCGTTGCCCATCCGTGCCCTTGGCGATATCGCAGCCATAAAGCAGTAAATCGCCAGCGGCATTCAGGGCATGCCCGACTTCAGCCAGTTCAACTTGCACCAAAGTGGTCGACAGGGTCGCCTCAATTACAACGTCGGAGCCAAGATGAAGCGTCGCCTCCGCCCCGTGCGACAGCACATGGATGGCGTCGTAGCCGGTGTGGGTTTCCGCCCATTTGGCCATCTGGGCCAGACCGGACTGAGTGCCGTCGATCAGTTCGACCTCAACCCCGGCGCGCACGCCGGCCACCAGCTTCTGGTAGTCGGCAACGTTGGTGTCAACAAACGCCACCTCTTTCTTGCCGCCGTTCTGCGTCGGGTCGGCCGCGCGCACTTCGACGGGGGCCGAAACACCTGCGGTCGGGTCAGCGGGAAGTACGTGATTGGCGAGTGCCGCCGCCAACGGATCGGGTGCGGGCGGTGGCGTGACCGGATGGTCGGCTTGATGGGCGGCATCCACGGCGGTTACGGCCGCGGCGCCGTCGAACAGGGGTCTGTCAGAAATTTCGTGTGTGGGCGGGCATAATGGGAAAAAGGAGACCCCCCATGGCCCGACGCAAACAGCCTCTTATCTCTGACGCCCTT
>JBAWVF010000406.1:0-1789 GCA_037147415.1 Rhodospirillaceae bacterium
GCTCGACTTCTCTAATCGGGCCTTGGGAGTCAAGCACCTTCATCCCGTTGTTCGATCTTTCAGACCATCCCCTCGCTCTTTAATCGCCCCCATTTGCAAGGGGAAAATCGCCCCCTTGCACACAGTTTCTTTGTTCGGCCGGAGAAAGGCTGTTTCTCCGTCCCGGCCTACATTCCGAATGGCGCCGCGCGGAGCGGCGGTCAAGACTGGCCAAAGGCCACCGCCGACAGGCGGCGCGCCAGCGGTCTTGATGGCCGCGAGCACGGGGCCAGGATTGATAGCCGGGAGCGTTTGTCGCGTTGTACCGCCGGGTCATGGTTCTTTCCGCGGTCGATCCATGATCGCCGCAACATGGTGGCCGGAGGTTGGCGCCGCTCTGTCCCGAACGCGGTCGCCCGTTTTCACGGGGCCGCAGGAGGGGGATACGCAGTCACCAAACCTCGTCCCGGCAGGGACAGCGATCCGCCGAAGCCCAGCCTGGTCGTGCTCGGCGGAACTCGTTATGCGGCGGCCGACAGGGCGTTATCAAACGTGCTGCCGTCGATCCACATGCGATGCAGCACAACGGCGAGTTTGCGAGCCAGCGCAACTCTGGCCCGCCGTGTTCCGATTCGCTTGGCGAGGCCCAGCCCCACGCCTTCAGATGCGTTGCTCGAGAATAGCGGGCTAGGATGACCGTTGCCGCCTCATATAAATACGAGCGCAGCAACCCGTCGCCACGCCTCGAGATGTGCCCCGATAGGTCAACCTCGCCAGATTGATAGCGGCGCGGCGTCAGCCCGAGATAGGCGCCGACCGATGAGGAATGTCGGAATCGTGTTGGATCATCAACGACGGCGGTGTACGCTAGGGACACTATCACGCCGACACCCGGCATGGTCATCAGGCGGCGGGCTACTTGGTCTGACTTGGCGCGGGCGTTGAGTTGGCGATCAAAAACGGCCGCTTGGTCGCGCAAAGCCTGCCACGCCGTCAGTAGCGGATCGATGACCACCATGATTGTAGCGTTTTCCCCGGCAGCTTCGCGGACCAATGCCGAAAACCGTCCTTTGGCGCCGCAGGGAATAACGATACCGAAGGCCTTTAGCAAGCCGCGGACGGTATTGCCGATCGCCTGCTGGTAGGTAATAAGTTGAGATCGCGCAACAAGGAGTGACCGAAGCGCTTGCGCATCCATGCTCTTGACGGCAATTTCCCGGTACCAGCCCGTTCTCACCACTTGAGCGAGGCCATAGGCATCGTTGGCATCTGTCTTGTTGATCTGTAGTTGCAAGGCCGCCTTGGCGTGGCGAGCGTCCAGGCAAACCACGGGAACCCCGCGCTTTCGCAGCTCGATCGTCAGCCAGTTCGATGTCTGGCCGGTCTCAAGACCGACCTTCAGCGCCCCCGGCGCGCGCAAGGACAGGACGGCAACAATCTCGGCCGGATCGCTTGGGCATGTACCGCGCCATACGGCTATTCCCTTCCCGTCAACAACGCAGATCGAAGTCGTTTCGAGCGACACGTCGAGGCCGACATAGAGTTCTTGCTGCGACATGGCAAACCTCCGTTTGCGCCGATGATCTCTCATCGTTTCAGTTTCCACCAACCCCGCCGTCCCACCGAGGATGAAACGACGTGACGGCACGGGGTCTGGGGCCGCCGGCCCCAGCGGGCGCGGGCAGAGCCCGCGTTGTTTCATATTGGCGCCGGGGCGATTACATCATGTCCCGACCTACCTCCCGGAAAAGCGGCGAGCGCAGCAAAGGTCAAGGGGCCGAAACGGCGGTGGAGCTTGGCGCTTTAGCGC
>JBAWVF010000407.1:0-1775 GCA_037147415.1 Rhodospirillaceae bacterium
CGATATCGTCAAGCCGGCGGTATAGGCTTGCCAGCCGGCCCCGCCGATATTGATATTGGTGATAGCGGACACGCCCGAGCCGCCGGTCCGCGCGGCGGTGATCGGCGAGGAAAGGGTAAGGCCGGTAATCGCCGCTGTCGAACATGACTGAACCGTCGACGAAACGTCCGGGGCGCTCGCATTGCCCATCGAAAAAGGAGCAGGCTGCTTGTTGCCGCTAATGATCGTCCAAGTACTTGATGCGGTGCCGACCTGAACCGTTATCTGTTGCTGGCCCATGTTCGTGTTCGCAGAATTTGCGCAGAGCTGGAGCGTGTTGCCGTTGACAACCGTGCCATAGGTCGTGCCGGCCGGGACTGATCCGTTAATATAGATGTACGGAGATCCAGCGGCCCCGGGGGGGACCGAGGCATAGACCGGGAACGACAAACCGGCGATGGTTTGCGTGTTCGAGCATACCGTCATATTGAAATCAATGCCGCTCTGCGTTGTCCATGTCAAAGTGGATGGCGTGGTCGCAGCGTTGTTCGTTGCTGTCGCCGGACGAAAAACGCCCGACCGGCATAGGATCATGCCGTCGGCCGAGGTCGCCGACATCTGAAGCCGGCCGGTGTTCGTGCACGCCGTCCCCGACGAGGCCGCGTCGGCGGACGGCGGCGATAGGGCAATCCACGCAGAAACAATTACCGCCAAGGCGGCGGGGAAGATGAAGCCAAGACGACAGGTCGGAGACATGCAGAACACCTCGCGCGTCCTGCGGACGCCAAGCGGTTGCCGGGAACGAGCCAGGGGAGATACTAGCGGAATTCACTCAGTTGGTAAACATATTTCATTGCGTGAACTATTCGCCGAAGGCGGTGTGGCAGAGCCTTGGCGGGATGGCTTGATTGCCGGAAGCGGTCGATGGGACAGAAGCGGCGCGCAAGCGGAGGCGCGGCCGAATTGAAGCGATATGATCACGTAGTTCAAAATATATTTGCCGCACATCCGGATTGTTGGTACACTTCAAATGAAAATATGCCTACGTGATAATCCGGTAAGCCGCGTCCGCGCCGCCGTTTGCCTTTTCGCCGCCAACTGTAATGGAGTTTTTTGATGCGCAGCATGATCGTTGCTTCAATGCTGGCCCTCGCAGCCGTCCCCGCCCTGGCTGATGAAGCCAAGCCGCCTGCCGCGCCGATGATTGCCACCAGTGGCGTCGGCGGCCCGGGTTCCACTGCCGCTCCGCCCGCAGGCATGTCTCCTGAAATTACCCCGCCCCCGTCCCTCGCGGCCCCCGCCGCTTCGCCCGCAAACATGTCTCCGGGGCCATTACCACCCTCCACCGAAACCACGCCTCCGTCCGCAGCAACCGGCGAGCACGATCCGGCGGCGCCGAACGCCGCCGAGGCGGCCAAGAAGACGGATGACCGTGTGATCAGAACGCATGTCCAGGTCATCAGCATGGACGGCGTCGCGGAATGGTTTAATTCTTTCACGGCCTTGTCCGAGGGCAGGAGCATCAAGGGCGTTACCGGCGCGGCAATCGCGCCCGAAGCCGGGACCACCCCGCTTCTCAAGGCCGAAGCGACCCGTGAGCAGATCGTGGGCCTACTGGATCGAGCTTCGATCTCTCATCGGGGCGTTGATCTGGTTTCCTTCGACTTCACCAGCCCGGTCGGCAAGTGGAGTTCGGATTCAGCGATCATGGAGGGTGTCGACGGCCAGCCCGCAGCGACAATCGGCGCGACGGTCGCCGCGTCGAGTGACGGCCCCGATATAGCCCTCGCCCACAC
>JBAWVF010000408.1:0-1774 GCA_037147415.1 Rhodospirillaceae bacterium
CGGTTGCCTCGTCGGCCAGGATTGCGGCCATGGCGCCGCCTTCGGGCAGGCTCTCCATCAGCCGGCCGCGGGTACACACCAACCGGGCCGCGTCGTCCAGAGTGTAAACCCCGATCAGATAAGCGGCGGCGAACTCGCCGACACTGTGACCGACCACCGCATCGGGGCGGATACCCCAAGTGGCCAGCAATTCTGTCAGAGCAACCTGAACTGCGAACAGGGCCGGTTGGGTGTAGCCGGTGCGGTTGATCCGCAATGCCCGCTCGTCATCGGCAAACAGGATATCGAGCAGCGGCGGGTTGAGGTGGGGTCGCATCGCCTCGGCGCAACGATCGAGCGCGGCCCGGAATACCGGTTGCGTTTGATAGAGGTCGCGCGCCATCCGCGGGAATTGTGCGCCCTGACCGCTGAACAAAAAGCCGATACGCCGGTTCGGGTCGGGCCGGGCGGCCGTGTGCGGGGCGGCCAGCTTACGGCGCACTTCATCAAGTGAGGCAACGCCGGCGGCAAAGCGGAACGCAAACGGCGTGCGACCGACGGCAAGGGTGTAGCAGATATCGCTTAACGGGACATCGGGGGCGTCGTCCAACCAATCACGATAGCGCGCGATCAAGGCATCAAGCGCCGGTTTGGATTTGGCCGAAAGGGTAAAAGCATGAACCGGACGCTCGGATTCAGTGACCGGGCGGATTCGGGATGGTGCTTGCTCCAGAATAACGACGCCATTGGTCCCGCCGATGCCGAGCGAGTTGCAAAGCGCGCGGCGTGGACCGTCGGTAATCGGCCAATTCAGCATTTCGGTATTGATGAAGAACGGGCTCGATTCGAAATCTATCTTCGGGTTTACGGTGCGGATATTGATGGTCGGCGGGATTTGTCCCGACTGGATTGCCAGCACGGCTTTAATCATGGCGGCAACGCCGGCCGCTTGTTCCGGATGGCCGATATTGGGCTTGACCGAGCCGGCCGCGCAGAAATTGCGGCGGTCGGTGCGGGTGCGAAAGGCCCGGGTCAGGGCGTCGATTTCCAGCGGATCGCCGACCGCGGTGCCGGTTCCGTGACACTCGACATAGCCGATCGTGTCCGGTTCGACTCCTGCCGCCGTCATCGCGGCAATCATCGCCCCGGCTTGGCCGTTGGCGCTGGAACCGGAAAAGCTGGCCTTGACGCCGCCGTCATTGTTGATCGCCGAGCCCTTGATCACCGCATAGATATGGTCGCCGTCGTCGAGCGCGCTCTGCAAGTCCTTGAGCAGGACGGCGCCGACCCCGCTGCCGAACACGGTGCCGCGGGCATCGGCGTCAAAGGTGCGGATGTGCCCGTCCGGCGAGTAAAGTCCGCCTTTGACCACGGGATAACCGGCTTTTTCCGGAACGCGTATGTTGGCGCCACCGGCCAGCGCCATTTTGCACTCACCGTTGAGAATGCTTTGACAGGCGAGATGAACCGCAATCAGCGAAGTCGAGCACGCGGTCTGAATGTTGAGGCTCGGCCCGGTCAAGTCTAATTTGTACGAGACGCGGGTGCTGGCAAAGTCTTTGTCATTGCCGATATGGAGTAGACTGGCGGTCGGACCCCGGGCGTCCGGGTGGTTATTCAGTACATTGGCCAGATAATTGGTAACATTACCGCCGGTGCCGACCATGACGCTGACCGGACCGGTTTCCTGACCGGGGCGGTAGCCGGCATCTTCAAAGGCTTCCCAGGCGACTTCGAGCATTAAACCATGCCTATCGGCTTGACGCACACACCCACTAGATATAGTATTTTCCAG
>JBAWVF010000409.1:0-1761 GCA_037147415.1 Rhodospirillaceae bacterium
CCTACCATTCTGCAATCTACCCATTGTGGGCGTCTGCGTTAACCCGATAGGCATGCCTGATTCAAAGCCTGTTCGTCAATTCTTCCTATCTGGGCAATTCGGGAGAAACCTTTCTTGCCGACAATGAGGGCTTCTTCATCACCCGGGGCCGGTATCCTTCGGCACAAGGGATGTCTCATCCGATATCGGCCCGGCCGATGCACGACTGTCTGTCGATGCAAAATCAGGAAACCTTGGAACAGGATTACCGAGGAACTGCCGTCATTCATGGTTTCCGCTTCATTCCCGAAATCGGCGGCGGTTGCATCATGGCTCATATCGACCAAGCCGAAGCTTTCATACCGCTGAGATCTTTACAATTAAAAATGGCCGCTTTGGCGTTGCTGTTCATTATTGCGGCGACTTTGGTCGCGCTTGCCATCGGCCGCAGCATCGCCAAGCCTTTGAGCAAGCTTACTCTGGCGATCCAGGAGATTATCGCCGGTAACTATGATGCCCGAGCCGATGAATCCGGCAGCGAGGAGATTATCACGCTGGCCCGCTCGTTCAACCGGATGGCCATGCGGTTGCACTTGACGCTTGGAGAATTGAGAGAGCAACAGACTCATCTAGAAGAGCGCGTGCACGCCCGAACCGCCGAATTAGAAGCCGTCAATCGACAGTTGGCTATACTCAGCATGAGCGATGGCCTGACCGGGCTGGCCAATCGCCGCCACCTTGACGAGGTTCTGGATGCCGAATGGCGCCGTGCCGGCCGCCAAAAACAACCGCTTACCCTGGTGATGGCGGACGTCGATCATTTCAAAAGCTTTAACGATCATTACGGGCACCTGGAAGGCGACGAGTGTCTGCGTCGGGTCGGGGCGGTGCTGGTGGCGCAGACCCGGCGCGCCGGAGAATTGGCCGCTCGCTATGGCGGTGAGGAATTTGCAATCGTCCTTCCGGGCGCCGAATTGACCGAGGCATTGGCTTGGGCCGAGGAGACACTGTTGGCTGTGGCCGAACTGGCGATTCCGCATGCCGGATCGGAGTTCGGGATCGTAACGCTCAGCCTGGGGCTTGCCAGCCTGCTCCCGGACTGCTCCGCAGACGTTTCCCACCTGATTACCGAGGCGGACAAGGCGCTCTATCGAGCAAAAGCGGAAGGCCGGAATCGGGTGGTGATGATGCACACCGGGCGGGTGGACCGGCCTAAACCGACCCTGTTTTTGAATGCCGTTCGGGCGGCAACCCCGGTCTCGACCCAAGTCGTATCAACGCGCCAGCTACGGTAAAGCCCGGATACGGTCAATCTCGTCATCACAATAACCCGTTGCGGCTGTGTAGTTGAAAATTCCCGGCAATTCCTGTCATCATGCTTGATCTTTATATCCGGCCGGATGGGTCATCCATATTGGAAATTGTCGAATGCATTATCGGTTGACTTTCTCTCTGGGCACGCAACTCGCTGCGGTCATTTCGACGTGTCTGCTTTTGCCGACTCTGACCCTGGGATGGCTCGGTTACAGTGAGAGTTATGACAGTATAAAGAACAGTAAAATTCAAAGTGTCGGCTGGATTGCGGAAACCAGACGCGAACAACTGACAACCGTTCTTGAAAAAACCAACGCCAGGGCCTCAACTTTTCTTTCGTCTATAAATAATTCCTGTGCCCATGGCGCCGATAATCCGGATACTGTTTGTGCAAGGGATGCCCTGCAATCCTTTGTTCCATGCCTATCGGCTTGACGCACACACCCACTAGATATAGTATTTTCCAGA
>JBAWVF010000410.1:0-1759 GCA_037147415.1 Rhodospirillaceae bacterium
TCCGGGTCATATAACCCAGCAATTGCAGGATGATACCGGGGTCAGGCGTGCTCTTGTGGTCGATCAGGACGTAGAGAAGCACTTCGGCCCCGACTTTTAGCCAAGCGCGGAACAGACGATCACTTTGGCTGCCTTGCAAAGCTTCATCGATGAACTCGCCATCGATTAACTCAGGCGGGTCATCAGACAGGAGGCAGGCGATTTCGGGCGGCAACCGCTCACGAAGCAGGGCACCGGCCGTTCCAGGCTGGTCGAGCAGCCCTTTGAACAGCTTGTCGTGCGGTTGAGTCGGTTCAGTCATCGATCCACTGACTTGCTGCCGGTTGGCAAGCCAGAGGATACCCCACTATGACGCCGGAAGCCAACGGTGATGCTGGTGCGGGCCGAGTGCGTCCTCCAGCAAGCTACCTATTTTCCTGTGGTCACTGTTACCCGGTCCCGCCCCCCTTTCTTCGCTTCATACAGGGCCCGATCAGCCGCCTTGATCTGCCGGACTGAGTTTGCACACGTCGCGGAGTTGACATACCCCGCCTTGGCGAGCTGCGGATTCGGTGGTGCCACAAACGGATGAAAAACTTGCCGCGCCGATGCTGACCGTCACGTGCGCGGCCGCGTCGGAAGCGGTATGCGGAATTCCCAGGGCCGCGACAAGCATTCCCAAGGCCTCCGCGCCATCGGTTGCCATCGAAATGCTCGTAATGCCAAGCTCCATCAATTGCTTACGCAGCACAAGCCTCAGAGTTGAAGGATCGTCAACAACCATAACCTTGAGCATTGTTTCCATCCAGAACTGCGGACTTTGTCCGCTCCCGCATCGCAAGGTCCCCTCAGACTTTGGCGGTCTCCATACAGTACCTGTTTCGGCCCGCCGCCTTGGCCTCGTACAGTCTGGCGTCGGCAACGGCGACGAGGGCCGCCGGGGACATATCCCGGGTGGGCGTCATAGTGGCAATCCCGAGGCTCACGGTAACGTGCGGCGCGCAGGATGAATGGGCATGGGGAAGGGCCAATGCCTGCACGTGGCCGAGCATTCTCCGGGCGACCGCGGTCGCCCCGTCGAGGGTCTCGTGGGGTAGCACGGCGGCAAACTCTTCACCGCCGAAGCGGGCGACAAGATCGGTCTGGCGGTACATGCTGTCAGCCAGGACGCCGGCCACCGCCTTGAGACAGCTGTCGCCGGCCTGATGGCCGTAATTGTCGTTGAAGAGCTTGAAGTGATCAATATCCGCCATGATGAGGGCTATGGAAAGACCGGCACGCTCACAGCGTCGCCATTCTCTCTCCAGTATTTCATCGAAACACCGCCGGTTGGCGACGCCGGTCAGCCCGTCCGTCAGGGTCATCCGTCGCAACAGGTCGGTCTGCCGTTTCAGAATAACGTGCGTACTACGACAGAGTCACTTGAAAATGTCCCCCGGATTCCCATCTACAGGCTTTGCCTGGAGTTGGCCGAACGATGGACGTATCGCTGTGGATGGATGAACTGGCTCAGTTGCACGGGCGGCTTGGCGGCTGCTTTCTGCGCAAGGAGCCGAGGGATCGTGCCCTTTCGTATTTGAAGGGGTTGCTGGGGCCGTCGGAACGGAAGAACGGCTGGCAGTTGGCGGAACAGGCTGGGGAGAAGGTTCCGTATGGTGTGCAGCGTCTGCTGCGGGTGGCGCAGTGGGACACGGACGGCGTTCGGGATTGCCTCCACGATTATGTAAAAGATAACTTCGGCTTCAAGGGTGGCGCCCTGGTCGTTGACGAGACCGGCTTC
>JBAWVF010000411.1:0-1755 GCA_037147415.1 Rhodospirillaceae bacterium
CCACGGCATGCAGCTCCTGATCCAGGAAGGTGTAGCCTTGGGTCCAGTCGATCGCAGCGTGCGCCGCCGGGAAGAAGAATTTAATAAATTCCGGCAGATATCGCTCGACCGCATCCTTCCAGGGGCTGTCGTAATCATCACGGTCGGAAGGCATCGAGACAATCCCTGTTAAGCCGGCTTGACCAGCATCATGACCTCATGACATCGGTGTGCGCTTCAAATCTTAGCATTGCGTCACGCTGCCGACTACCGCAGCTTGGTCTTTAGCCGAATTTTTCAGTAATGTTTTTCGTGCGACCAGCCCCAAAAGGGCACCGCTGACCACGAATCCGAATATATGTCCCGGGGTAGGCCCCTCAGCCAAGCCCACGGCCATCAGCCCGGCGGAGGTCAACAGGTTGCCAGCCACCAGCGACAGGGCAAGGGTAAACCACCATGAACGTGGTTTAAGCAGAGCCGTCAGGTGAACAACAAACAACAGCGCCGGCGCTAGCAGCGATTCAGTAACAAGCGATGGATTTTGTATTTTGAGAGCGGAGTCAGCCAACAGGACCAATGCTATCCACCCGCCCGTTCCCAGCATCATGAAGAGGCAGTAACCCCGCCCGAGCCAATTACCTTTCGGCAACCGGTCGCCCCACACAAATGAGTACAACAAGCCGCCGAGAATCGCGGTTCCGGCCAGCGGGAAAATCTTCAGAGCATGGCCGTAAAGCGCTTTCAGGTCACCGTCCAAGTCCAACCCGGGCGTAGCACCCGACAAGGTCATGGTGTCCATATCATGGATTGCCGCTGTGGCGACGATAGCACGCAAGCGGTCGACCTCGGCAATAACCGCCGTCCACAGAGCCATGTCTGCGGGCGAGCGGTCACGGCCCACGATCTTGACCGACAACAAGCAGCGCGGCGCAACGGCTACATGAGTGATGACATTGCGTTCACCGCCTTGTGGTCCCTGCCAGCGCATGACGATCCGAATCCCAGGGGCGGTGTCGGCCAGAACCGTACCTTGCACGTCAACATCCGCCGGAGCGGCGCGCCTGATAGCCGTGACGGTGTTGTTAACATTTTCCCTTAACTCCTGAATCGACGGCGGGTTGTCCGAGTTCTGGCGCCAGCCGATGATGACGCGTTTGTCACGCGCGGCATCCTCGAAAACGCGCTTGGTATTGGAAAGGTCCGTGATGATATGCTGCCAACGCTCGACATCCGCGCGATCACGCTCGGTCACATCCGCAAACTCGGTCATGAACAATCCGCCCCGGAGAGCAAACGCAAAATCGCAGGGACTCGCCGCTACAACCGGGGAAACCAGCAACATACCTAAAGCAACGGCGAACCGCGGGATGGTGGTCAAATATCTTGTCATCTTCGGGCAACCGTTTTGACGATCCCGCAGGCATATCAGGTTTCGTCCCGGCCCGACAAGCCATGACTTTCATCATCGGCCGACCTGCGCGCACCTGAAAGCTTGACCGTGACACATGACTCCTTCAGTATTTTTGTGGGTGGTATCCGGCCCGAGCAGCTGGCACCCGCTCCTCCCCACGCCGTCATGGCCCCGAACGGAGTAAAGATCGTTTACCTGGCTATGACCGACGAACTGGTCGAAGAAGCAAAAGCCATGAACCATTGCGTATGGCAGCCTCAGAAAGCTCGGCTATGACCATCACGCGATTGCCGAATGCGGTGATCCCGACATCGCCGAAGAGTTCATGCCGATGATCCACCTCGTCTTCTCGAACCTGAAAACCT
>JBAWVF010000412.1:0-1752 GCA_037147415.1 Rhodospirillaceae bacterium
GTCATCTACCAACGCACCGACACCATGACCGCCGTCTGGCAGGTGCGAATCGCCTTCCCAGGCCAACCCTACATTCGGCAGAGCCTCAAAACCAGGAATGAAGCCGAAGCCGTCAAGTTGGCGACCAAGCTCTACGAAGACCTCCGCTACCGTCACGAAAGCGGTCTACCCATTCGTCGCAAACGGTTCGAGGAGGTTCTTGACCTGTATCTCGGGAATCTGGCTCAAGAGGTCCAATTCGGTCAAGCCAAACAGAAGAAACTTGACGACCACAGGAAAATGAGCCGCTATTGTCGAGAATATTTCGAAGGCAGGCTTATCGACACGATAAAAACTAGCGATGTCTCCAAGTTTCAGGATTGGCGTCGAAAGTACTGGGTGTCTGGCCCTGGCTCCAAGATTGAGGAATATACATATCAACGCGAAGGCAAGACCGTTCGATCCAAGCGAGTTCAAGCCGTTATTCCAGCAGCCAGCACTCTGAACTCAGAAGCAGTCCTGCTGCGCTCGATCTTCGCCTATGCGGTCAAGCACGACTGGATCGCAGACAGCCAAGTGCCGGATGTTGGCGAGAGGATTCCCAGTGCCAAGAAGGCCAGGGATGCCAAGCGCCGCCCTGGGCTTGATCCCGATCAGGTCCGCCATCTTCTGGAGGTGGCGGAAAAGCGCATGTACGAGGTCAAGGACAATGCGCGGCTCTGGCACCAGCGGTTGATGCTGTGGGCCTATACCGGATTTCTGGCTCATACTGGCATGCGACCGTTCGAGGCCATCCTGGTTCGTTGGAAAGACATCAGCCTCACCACCATCCACGGTGATGAACCGTGTTGGCGTATCAGGACGATGGGCAAAGGCGGTGATCGTGAACGGTTCCTGATCCCATTGGACGGCGTTGGCGTCTATATCAATGAGCTGATCGAGTATCAGCTTGAACTAAAGAATAAGGACCTGCCACCTGAACAGCGGCTCGGCAATATCGATTGGGACGACCCCAGCCCAGTTTTCTACGAATATCGCGGTGAGGAGATTGGAAGTTTTTCACGCGGATTTGCGGCGCTGATGAAGGAGGCCGAGCTGTATGTTGACGAGAAAGGCAAAACCCGTGATGCCTATTGCCTTCGTCACTATTACGCCACCGAACGCCTGCTGTCCGGCGTTAGCATCTACACCCTGGCCGAGAACATGGGCACCTCCGTCTCGGTCATTCAGCAACATTACGGCCACCTGCGACCGGAAATGGCGGCGAACGAGTTGACGCAGATCAGCAGCGCCGACAGAGAGCGGATCAGGAAGATGCGGGAGAATGCGGCGGATGACGATGACGAGTAATCCTGCCCAGTGTCGTCGGTATGCCCATCCTGTCCCTGCCGTGCTCGGCCATTGCGTTGGGTTGTTTGCCCGCTATGTGCGCAGCCCCTACAGTCCAATGCCCTGGCCGTCGCTCCCTGGCGTTACCGTCGGGCAGGTGTTCGGACGGCAGAACGCATCTTCCTCATGTCATCCACATAGGGCTTCATCCGGACATCCACTTCCTGAACATGGTCGATAAGCCAATGGCGGAGGAACGCTGAAAACTCCCCGTGCTGTTTTTCAGAATAATTCCGAAGAAGGTTGCCACCAACAAGTCTAAGGTCTTTAAGCAAATCCTTGTGGGCCATTTTATGGGCATCATGATACGGAAATCCAATCGCTCGCTGTAGCTCTTCCTCTCGGCGAAAATGCACATCCGCATAATCATGCAAAGCTTGCACG
>JBAWVF010000413.1:0-1749 GCA_037147415.1 Rhodospirillaceae bacterium
TCCTGGGCGATGATTTCGATCGGCTGATGGCGGAGGCCGAGAAATGGGCCAAGGAGCCCGCCAGGGCCATCGACACCGTCCGCAGGCAGTTGCTGTGTGACTGGGTCTACATCGCACGCTGGACCGGTCTGCGCGTCCCCCACGAGGCGGAATTGCTGCGCTGGTCCGACATCCGGCTCGACATCAACATGCTGTTCGTCTCCCAGGACACCAAGACCGGTAAACGTGAGGTGCCGTTTGAGCCGCATGTCGCCGCCCGGTTCGCGATCCTGAAACAGCGCCAGCGGCAACTCGCCGCCGCAGATGGCTTCACCTTCGCCGAGAACTGGCCGGTGTTCGCGCTGCCCGATGGCACGGCCTTCCGGAATTTCGGCGGCTTGTTCAACGAGGTCGTGGCCCTGTGTGCGTTCGCACCCCGGCAGGACGAGATGCCGTATTCGCCATATAGTCTCCGACATACCTACGCGACGTTCGCGCTGGCGGCGGGCAAGGACTATGCGTGGCTCGAAGAGGTCATGGGCACCAGCGAGAAGATGCTCAAGACCCATTACAAGAGCGGCACCATCGAGCAAAGCAGGCGGTATCTGGAAAGCAAGGGCCTGCTCTGGGGTATCCGGGACACTGACAAGCCGCTGGGGCTGATCAGCGAGACGGCGCTGGCGGCAGATGACAGTCGGCGCCGGCCGCTCATACTGGGCATGGTGCCGGCGGTGGCTGGTACCGGGGTTTGATCGTGCTTGCGTGACTGCTACATGGCAAACTATCACAGAAGCCTGCCGCTGCCTTTGCGTGCGCCGGCACCCTGATAGCGAAAGGTCATCCCATGGGTGTTTTTTTTACCCTTGAGCCCCGAGACGATGCGGTCGGATATTGCGATGCCTTCCTCAAAAGTGACATCAGAAATAACTGCTGTCGTTTGTGGGTAACGGAAGGCCCGAGCGCTACGGATGTCGACATCAGTTTATATGAGGTCGTTGAGGCCATGATATGTCCCTTTAAGGCTGCTCAGGCCAGATCAAGTTCTATGTACTACCAACCAATAAGGCTATTTTATAACTTCAAAGACAATATGTTCGATGACCCTGACCCCCGGTGTGCTGTGCCGATTGAGACCAAGTATGCGCTTTCAATTGAGAAGAGAAAAGGAACAAAAGGGCGGGTTTGGTGGTGGCGGGATTTACTTAGCAAGTCAACAGACCCACTACTGAGAAAAAAGCAGGACACTCGAACGACAGCAACAAGTGACATTGCGGAAGCAGTTTGCCACTCACTTCCAATAGGGCGAAAGCGCATTGAACTGGTAAAGTCTGGAAAGCGAATTATCGCAGCGCGTTACACCAAACTCGTCGAGTAATCGTGTGCGCCCCGTGCGGTTGGGCAGGGGCCTCAAAATTCGTATGAAAAAGGGACACGGCTTCGCTGGTCTGAGGGAATCGGGGTCCTCTATAATGCCTCCAGTCGTCCCCAGAAATGCGGCCACCGCTGAAGCGGCCGAGGCTGAAGGCATGGACAAAGCAAAGTGATATCCACATTGGTGTAGTCGTAGCGCTGCCGGCATAGGCAGGGAGCGCGACGACATGCCCACTGTTATACAAACGTTACTGCGGCATTGCTGGATGCCGTTGACGCTATTGTTTTGCCAACTCAATGTAACAACCTAGCAGTGAATAGAGTTGGGTTTCTCACTGCTTTCATCGAGGAAACAAGAATGAATAATCAGCAAGATACTGCCGATTATCAGAGCGATGA
>JBAWVF010000414.1:0-1748 GCA_037147415.1 Rhodospirillaceae bacterium
GCAGAGCGGCATGCCCTGCTTCCGGCGGCCGACACTCTGGATCGCATTGGCCGGGCTGGACGAGCGGTTGCGCGTAAGCACATGGAGGTCGCCCTGCTGGACGGCTTCACGTCCGAGGGGCTGGCCCGGCTCGATGGGCTGCTCGTCGTCGATCCTTCTATCCGGCTGACCCGCTTCGCCTGGTTGCGGGCTCTGCCTGAGGCACCGAGCGAGAAGAACCTCCTCGCCTTGCTCGACCGGCTGACTTTTGTCCGGTCGCTCGGGCTCGACCCGAAGCGCCGCGGGCGCATCCACCCAGACCGTTGGGACCAACTTGTGCGCGAGGGTGCTGTGACACCGAGTTGGTTGGCCGAGGATTTCAGCGCCAGCCGGCGGCAGTCGCTGATCGCAGCCCAGCTGATCGAACTGACCAGCAAGCTGACCGACGCCACGATCACTATGTTCTGCCGGCTGATTGCCCGCCTGTTTACGAAAACCAAGGTCCGACAGGAGCGCCGCCATCTCGACGCCCGACAGGAGACGGCCCGCTTGCTCCGCATGTTCGGCGATACGCTGCGCGCCCTCGCGACTGCCAAGGAGAGCGGCGAGGACGCCTTGAAGGTGCTCAACCGCGAGATCGGCTGGGATCACCTGGCCAAGGCCCGAACGGATGTCGAGGCCCTGATCGTGACCGCCGAGGCCGAGCCGCTGCTCGGCGCCGCCGAGCGCTATTCCTGTGTTCGTCGCTATGCGCCCGAGTTCATCGAGGCATTCTCCTTTCGGTCAGCCCAGACCCAGTATCTGCTCCTGAAGGCGATCGAGTTCCTTCAAAAGCTCAATCGTGACAATCGCCATGGGTTGCCCCCCGAGTCACCGCTCACCCATCTGACCCGCAAAGCGCGCAAACTCATCGCCGCCAACCGCAATCGTGAGCGCCATCTTTGGGAAATTGCCACTCTTGCCAGCCTTCGTGACGGCCTGCGCTCGGGTGACATCTGGGTCGAGGGCGGCCGGACCTATTGCCGTCTGGAGGACCAACTCATGCCGAGCCCTGCCTTCTCGGCGCGCAAGGAAGCGGGCGATCTGCGGCTTGGTGTTCCACACGACGCCGAGGTCTGGATCGCCGAGAAGCAACGGGAGCTGGATTTCAAGCTCAAGAAGCTGAACTACCAAGCCCGAACCGGCAAGCTCGAGGGCGTCCGTCTGGTCAACGACGTTCTCAGCATCGCCAAACAACGCACCAAGGTGCCGAAGACAAAGGTCGATGCGGCGAAATGGCTGATCCTCGACCGCATGCCGCAGATCAACATCACCGACCTTCTGGTGGAGGTTAACACCTGGACCAACTTCGCCCACTTGTTCACCCATCTGCGTACCGGCGATGAGGTTCGGCATACCCCGGCGCTGCTGGCTGCGATCCTCGGCGACGGCACCAATCTCGGTGCCAAGCGGATGGCCGACGCTTCGGCCGGCCTTAGCGAACGGCAGATTACCTGGGCCCGGCTATTCCACATCCGACCCGAGACCTACAAATCAGCCCTGGCCGCCATCATCGACGTCCATCTCGCGCACCCGTTCGCGAAGCTCTGGGGCAACGGAAAAACGTCGTCCTCGGACGGGCAGTTTTTCCGGGCCGGCGGCCGGGGTGCCAAGCGCAGCGAGGTCAATGCGCATTACGGCGGCGACCCCGGCAGCAAGTTCTATACCTGGGTCTCCGACCAGTATGGTCACTTCCACATCCTCCCCATGGGCGCCACCGAGGAAGAATC
>JBAWVF010000415.1:0-1745 GCA_037147415.1 Rhodospirillaceae bacterium
CACCGGAAAAATGCCTCCCAGTGTCACGGAAAGAGTGCTCGAAGACCGAGTACCGGCCCCATCGGCGCTGGGAGTTAGCATTCCCGCCGATATCGAGCAGGTGCTACTCGCCGGCCTAGCGATGCGGCCTCAGAACCGGTTGCAGTCTATGAAGGCTCTGCTTGCCGGATTTGCCCGTCTTCAGACAAGCTCGTGAGGCGCCAACAGCCGATAAAGACAATCGGAAAACGCGGTTCTATTTTTCCGTCATAACCACAAGTGCGCTTATTACGCCAGTGCGCAGGCGAGTGAGTTGAAATGCGATCAAGGGATCGCCGGGAAACATGATGGCAAGCTTTTCGAACGCGGACCTGGCAGCTTCAGTCCCACCATTTTGAAGCAATGAGAAAGCTGCGCGGTAAGCCGCGAGGGCATCGGCATCGCCATTTGGCGTGAGATCGAAAACCGGTAGCGGCCGGTGGCGGCCCTTGAGCAAAAAATCGCCCACTGGCCGTGCACCGGTTTCATCGGCGTCCGCGATGGTGACTCCGGAGGCCATGACGCGTCCAGCGACATGCTTATTGAGCCCCTCGATACGGGAGGCCGTATTTACAGCATCTCCCATCGCGCCATACTTAAACCTAGTTGTAGAACCAAAGTTACCTACCATGACATCACCAGTATGCATTCCGATTCGCGTTTCACCAAACTTAATGCCATTCGCTGCGCAATCGTTGCGAAATCGCTCTGAAAAGGAGTCGATATCGCGTGCACACGCTATAGCGCGTTTGGCGTGGTCCGCCAGGGTGATCGGAGCGCCAAAGAGGGCGAGGACGGCATCACCGATAAACTCGTTAACCATCCCACCATGTGCCAAAACGGCCCCGCAGACTCCTTCGAAATATGTATTCATTAGGCGGCTCAAGGTTGCCGGCTCAATCCGTTCGGCAAGATCAGTGAAGCCGGCGATGTCAGTGAACAGAATGGTAATATACCGCCGCTCTCCACCCAGTTCCAGGCGCCCTGGATACCTTAACAACTGCTCGACGAGCGACGGCGACAGATAACGCCCAAAGGCCTCCTTTATAAACCGGCGTTGCCGGTTTGCCTCACCGCTTGAATAAGCATCGCTCAGCCATTGAGAAATAGCAAATGCCAAAGTAGGAGAAAGTAGTGGCATAAGAAACCCATTGATATTAAATATTATTAAGCCCGATAACCAAAGCATTCCAATAAATAATGTGCTTGCAAGGATTCGCCGACCCAGCGGCAGCGCAAGGTGACCGAGGAGAGCGCCGGTCGCAGCAAAGACTATGATGAGCATGATTTCGTTAATCTCGCCAAGACGCACTGACCTTCGTTCTTCCATGAGTTGCGCTAGGGTGTGGGCGTGAACCAGTATCCCCGGAAGATATCCGCCCCCTCCGGGAAGTCCGGCTGCGAAAGGTGTCCTGTGCCGATCCGTATGAGCAAGATCAGCGCCGATCAGAATAATTTTGTCCTTGAGCCATGTTGCCGGCAGGCTGGGAACGAGTTGTGCTGGGAACATCCTGAAAGGCTCTATGCCGGCATCCGGTCGTCCATGCCAAGCGACCGGCAACTCGGCGTGAGCTGGGGGATAGCCGAGTTTGCCTGCCAACGCTGAGACGATGCCAGGGATGAAGACGCCATCATCGCCCAACCTTCCCGGGTAGATGGCGCGAACCGTACCGTTCCAGGGATCCGTCACAAGATTGGCGAATCCGCGCAACCTCGCCGGGACAAAT
>JBAWVF010000416.1:0-1729 GCA_037147415.1 Rhodospirillaceae bacterium
TGATCTACCTCGCCGCAACCGTGATCCGGACACGGTGAACGTCAACAGGCCCTAGTGGTATCGGCAACGTGGTTCACAAGGTCGGCGCGGTTCATGGCGGGGCTCGGCGGTGGGGCTGGGCTGACTACTGCCTACACTGATCGCGAAGACGCGGCAACGTCCCGGCGCCGGGCTCATCACACCAACGGGCATTGCTTGCCGCAGCACATGAGGGGTATAGACAGAAGTGTCGCAAAGAACGACATAACTGTCTCAAGGCATGGACCATGCCGATCAAACCGCGCAAGCTGGAAACCATGCTGGTCCGGGCCGGCTGCACCGTCGAAAACAAGCGCGGTGGCAGCGGCCACAAGACCGCACGGAACGGAAACCGGAAGACAGAACTGCCCTTTCACGGGGCCGGATTCGAGATTCCGGACAAGCTCGTGAACAAGATTCTCGCCGACCTGGGGCTGACCCGGGAGGACATCGGACTATGAGCGAGGGGAGAACTCCTGTGCTGGCTTACCCTGTGGACCTAGAGCGCGATGGTGACATGGTGATCGCTGTCGTTCCCGACATTCCCGGCGCCCACACCTTCGGCATCACCGTGACCGATGCCCTCAACCACTGCGTCGGCGCCATTGAGGAAATGCTGGCCGCACGGATGTGTGACCGGGAGCCGATCCCGCTACCGTCACCGGCGAATGGTCGCCCCGTCGCCGAGATTTCTCCGCTCTCGTCGCTTAAGATCTCGCTCTACATGGTCATGTGGGAACAGCGGGTGCGAAAGGCCGATCTGGCGCGATCCCTTAACGTGGATCAGAAGCAGATTGACCGGTTGCTGAACCTGAACCACGCCTCGCGCCTTGACCAGATTGCCGCAGCATTCCGCGTCCTGGGAAAGCGCATGGCCTTCCAGATCGAAACCGAGGATCGGCCGGCCGCGGCATAAGCCGTCATAGCCCCAGCTTCGCTGCTGCCGTGTCGTTGAACAGATCGCCTGACCTGATATAGCTGCGCACCACTTGCACCGATCTGTGGCCCGTCTGCCTCATGATCGCCGCTTCACTAGCGCCGTTGCGGGCCGCCGTGGTCGCGAATCCAGAGCGCAGCGAATGGCCGGCGTAGAGGGCCTCCCGACACGATTCGTCAATTCTTGTAGCATAGCGGATCAAATCAGGAACGCGGCTATTGGTCAGGGCGTCACATCGGGTATCGCCTGGATTTCGGCGTGGGTTGCGAGCGCTTCGTAGAGCACGGTCTTCCCGACCTTGAGCCGGGTGGCGACCTCGCGGACATTGAGCCCCTGGGCGATCAGCGTGCGAGCCCGCTTCAATTTCCCTGGTGTCATCACCGGCCTTCGACCGCCCTTTCGGCCGCGATCGGCGGCGGCCGCGAGACCGGCGCGGGTACGTTCGCGGATCAGGTCGCGCTCGAACTGGCCGAGGGCACCAAAGACGTGAAAGATGAGGCGGCCGCCCGGCGTCGTCGTGTCGATCGCCTCGGTGAGCGAGCGCAACCCCACGCCGCGCGCCTCCAGGGCACTCACCGTCTCGATCAGGTGCGCCATCGAGCGGCCAAGGCGGTCCAGTTTCCAAACCACGAGCACGTCGCCCTCGCGGACATACGATAGTGCGGCGGCGAGGCCGGGTCGCTCGGTCTTGGCACCCGACACGCCGCGGTCCTCGAACACGGGTCGTGCGGCTGAGCGGAACAGGAAACTATCATAAGGCGGCTTTTGGCTCGA
>JBAWVF010000417.1:0-1727 GCA_037147415.1 Rhodospirillaceae bacterium
CGAAACCTGGGACAACGCGATAAGCCTTAGTTAACCGCCTTAGATCCAATAGAAGTTGATGGAATGTATGACGATCTACTTGATCCTATCAACACAGAATCATACTGGTTCTGGTGAGACATCATAAAATTAAACTTTTGTTGGCGCTCATTATAGCCATCTTGCGCTATGTTAAAATTATTAGTAACTGAAAAACACCACTGTGGGTCCACAACAATGTTTATAAAGATAGTGGGGGCCACAAATACTACTACCGCTAATATCGTTAACAAGCTGTATCTCTTGTAGTTCATGGTCCA
Organism: Rhodospirillaceae bacterium; assembly: GCA_037147415.1. GTDB lineage: Bacteria > Pseudomonadota > Alphaproteobacteria > Azospirillales > Azospirillaceae > BOG-933. The sequence goes on from JBAWVF010000417.1 coordinate 300, forward strand.
GCCTCCGAGCAAAATCTGTTCAAGCTACCCTAAGCCAAGGGTCGCGAAATATTCTGGTGTTTGTGCCACTTATTGGGGCAGGTTATTGGAGCGGGGCCATCTCATCGCTAGCTGTCCGAAAATCGAGGGCCACCTCATGATCGGCGTCCGGCCGAACACTCGGGGCGTCAAGCATGTAGGCGGCCTGAATCCGTCCACGATGAAGGTTGGTCAGCCGCCCGATCACCGCCGGCTCGGGATCGACGCCAGCAATGCTGTCCTTGGACTCGCGCCAAGCCAGCAGGGCCAGGGAGCGGGCCAGGGTGTCGGCCAGGGTCGGATCCTCGGCGATCATCGCCGCCAGCGCCCGCCGCTCGAACTCGTAGACTAGCGCCGCGGTTTCCGCCGTCACTGTCGCCACCTGGGGCTGACAGCCGAACAGCGCGCGCCGTCCGAATGCCTCGGTGGCGATGAAACGCTCGGTGATCAGGTGGGCGCCGTCGCGGTCGGTCATGGTGCGCTTGACCATGCCCTCGCCGATGATGAACAGCGAATCCCGGCGTTCCCCGGCGCTGACCAGAGTCGCTCCCGACGTGAAGTAACGCTCGATCAACACGCCGGCTATGCGCTCGCAAATCTCGGCCGGCAGCAACCGGAAGACCCGGCATTGCTGGACCAGCCGCAGCGTATCCAAAGACCGGTCCGCGATCCTGGCCCGGCGCGGCGCCTGAATGACTTCCGACTTGGGAAAGGACACGGTGATCCCGGCGTCGCGCATGCATTGCAACACGTTCTTGATCACGGCGTGATCGGCCATCATGCCGTCGCCATAGCTCGATATGGTGTAGCCGATCTGGTAGACGACACCGTCCCGCTCCATCCGCCGCGCCACCACGCTGGGCGAGCCGACATATTTCACACCGACCGCCCCCAGCGCCGCCGCGTAGAGAATCCGCTCGGCGCTCTCGACCGAAGTGTCGTAGTCGATGACCACTTCCAGGTTGCGCCGCGCCCGCGTGTCGGGCGTCGCCAGATTGACGATCACCGCGTTGGACAGGATCAGGTTCGGAATCACCACCGTTTCTTCATTGAAGCTGGTCAGCCAGGTGGCCCGCCAAGTGATTTTTTCGACCTTGCCCACCCACTTGTCGTTGATCTTGACCACGTCTCCCGGCTTCAAGGGCTTTTCGACGTTCAGAAGAACGCCGGTAAAGGCCGCCAACAGCATGTCGCGCAGCGCCAAGGCCAGAATCATCACCGAGGCGCCGCCCGTGGCGACCAGCGCGGTGATGTCCTTCTTGAAAACGGCGCTGAGAATGAAGCAGAAGCCGATGAAGAGGATCAGCAGGCCGGTCAGATCGGTGACCAGTTGCGGCACCTCCTTGCCGGTGCGCTTCGGCATCATGCCGTTGAGAATGTCGACGCGGACGAAACGGGAAATCAGCAAGA
>JBAWVF010000418.1:0-1706 GCA_037147415.1 Rhodospirillaceae bacterium
GGAAATAGCCGCCCTTGATGCCCGGACGATGGGCCAGATTGCCGTCATCGAACTTCTTGCCGGTGACGTAGGGGCCTTCCTCGGAGTCGACTTCATAGAAACAGCGGTTCATGCTGACTTCGAAGCGCACATCGTCGAACACGAAGAACTCGGCCTCGGGGCCGAAATAGGCGGTGTCGCCGATGCCGGCCGACGCCATGTACTTTTCGGCGTTCTTGGCGATCGAGCGCGGATCACGGCCGTAGGGCTGGCCGGTCAAGGGCTCCAGCACGTCGCAGAACAGAGTCAGCAACGGCTGCGCCGCAAAAGGATCCATCACTGCGGTCGATGCATCGGGCATCAGCACCATGTCCGACTCGTTGATCGCCTTCCAGCCGGCAATCGACGAACCGTCGAACATGATGCCGTCGGTGAACACTTCCTCGTTTATCGTGCAGACATGCTGCGCGGTGTGTTGCAACTTGCCGCGCGGGTCAGTGAAACGCAGGTCGACGTACTTAACATCATTTTCTTTGATCAGGTCGAAGACTTTGCTGACATCTGACATGACTTGAATTCCACAGACAGAGGTTGATTTCCCACGCCGGTACGCCCCAGCGGCCAACCGGGAAATGGAGGGAACAGGTGGCTGTTTATGTCACGCCTTTGACGCCAAAACAATAAACAAGCTGGAAGCTCGCGGCCCCACGGGGACCACGAGCTTCCGCACGGTGCGCGGACCGTAAGTGTCTTCCGGCGGTTAGGGTGACACGGGACATAGCCGGAGCGGTTAGATGGCGTCGGTTCCGCGTTCTCCGGTGCGGATCCGGACGACCTCTTCAACCGGGCTGATGAAGATCTTGCCGTCGCCGATTCGGCCCGTCTGGGCGGCGTGCTGGATGGCTTCGATTGCCCGTTCGACCAACCCGTCTTCCATCACGACCTCGACCTTGACCTTGGGCAGGAAGTCGACGACGTATTCGGCACCGCGATAAAGCTCGGTGTGGCCCTTTTGCCGGCCAAAACCCTTCGCCTCGGTGACCGTGATGCCCTTGATGCCGACTTCGTGGAGGGCTTCCTTCACTTCATCGAGCTTGAACGGCTTGATTATCGCTTCAACCTTTTTCATCGGCTCACCCAAATGACTAGTTCAACCACAGGCGTTCGACGCCGGTCTCCGGGGGGTGGGTTGCACGGCGCGTGCCAATGACCGCCATACCCGATATTGCGCCCAGATTGCCACCTTTGAGCACCATATGCCATCGCTTTTTGCAGGCAGTCGCCGATACTTTGGGCGTATTGCCAATTTTATGTGCAACAGACGTGGCGTCGTGGTTTGGGCCGGTGAGCCGGGGCGCCGTTGCGCGATATTGTCGCCGGTCTCTCGATATCGGCGCTTGACGGGGCGCGGTGGTTCGGGCATATCACACACCGCAGCTGGCGGCGGTAGCTCAGCTGGCAGAGCTCTCGGTTGTGGTCCGAGTGGTCGTGGGTTCGAGCCCCATCCGTCGCCCCAGTTTCCCCGTTCAATCATGCAATCTTCCCACCTTGTTAGGGCTGTGTCTGCCTTGACGGATGGTTGCGTTGGGCCGATAGTCGGTTTCTGCATAATCGCGGTTCAAGGAGGCGCGCCATGCACCTGATTCGCCCTTCCGACTTTCCGCGTGCCATCGAGTACAAAATTTGGGGCCAGGGCGACGACGCCCGGTTGTTGGCAAAACTTTTAA
>JBAWVF010000419.1:0-1703 GCA_037147415.1 Rhodospirillaceae bacterium
GGGTCGCTGCGACCATCGCCACCCAGGCGGCGCCCCCCGAGACGAGTTCCCATGCCGCCGATCCGGCATCCAGTCCTCCCGCCCATAGGGCGAACTCGGTGCCGATGTCTGGCTCTGGCAGGGTGGTGCCGACAAGGCCGGGTGGACCTTTGCTGCGCTCGCAGCTCTTCCCGGAGGTAGGTCGGGGCGAGGGGATGGTCTGAAAGATCGAACAACGGGATGAAGGCGCTTGACTCCCAGCGCCCGATTAGAGAAGGGGTCGCCGATACGACCGCTCTATTGACAATTATGTCGGCATTCCTAATTTATGTGTCCAGCCATAATTGGTGGCTAAAGGTGCTCTCATGTCCGAACGCCCTCCACAAAAGTTTCTCTTCCACCGCCCAAAACTGGCGATATCACTGGCCGACGTCGCGGACGGGAGCGCGCCTTTTGGCTCCGAGCCGACCGTGTGCCTCGCCGCGCCGAGACGGACAGGAAAGAGCACTTTCATCCGGCACGACCTGCGACCGGAACTGGAGAACCGACACATCCTCGCCGTGTACGTTGACCTTTGGTCCGACAGGGCCGCGGATCCGGCGCACCTCATTGCGGAGGCGCTGAAGGCGGAGCTGCGTAAAGCCGAGAACCTGCCGGTCAAGGCCGCGAGATTCATCGGCCTCAGCAAGCTTGGGTTCAGCGGCGTCTCTGTCGACATCGACAGAATCGGCCAACCGCACGGGACCACGCTGGCCGACGCCTTAGAGGCGCTGCTCGAACGGACCCAGAGGCGAATCGCCCTCCTGATCGATGAAGCCCAAGCCGCCCTGGCGACAGAGGCGGGGGTCAACTCCATGTTCGCCCTGAAAGCGGCGCGGGACAGGCTGAACACCAGGGAGGACAGCAATGACGGCCCGAACCTGATGGTCATCCTGACGGGATCTCACCGCGACAAGCTGAGCCGCCTTGTGCTGAACCGCGACCAGCCGTTCTTCGGCTCCGCCGTGCGCAGCTTTCCGCTTCTCGACCGGAGCTACACGGACGCCTACACGGTTTGGGTTAACGCCCGGCTGGCCGAGAACAACACATTCGACCCCGATGATGTCTTCACCGCGTTTGACATCGTCGGTCGGCAGCCGGAAATCCTAACCCACATTCTGTCCGACGCGGCTCTGGCGGTCGGCGACGCCAGGGAACTGAAGCGGCTGTTGGCCGACGGCGCCCAGGAACTCCGGCAGCGGATTTGTGACGATTACCAGAACGTCTGGACGGGGTTGTCACCGCTCCAGCGCGCGATCGCCGAACGACTGGCCGCCGAGGGGGCCCGGGCCGCTCCATTCTCCGGGACGGCCCTCGAAGCCTATGCCGACGCCGTCGGTGAGACAGTGGAAGCGCCCGCAGTGCAGACGGCCATCGAGGCTCTGCGGCAGAGGAACATCGTCTGGCGCTCGGCCCGGGGGCAATATGCTCTCGATGACCAGGGCATGGCGGAATGGCTGACGACGCGGTCGGCCGGAACCTAACGCGGCATCAGGGGAGTTGGGTGCTTAGGCGGCCATCCGCTCTGCGGGATCAACGCGGCGCCTGGACCGGCTTTCCGCTGGTCGCCGGCCAGCGGATCATTGCGAACACTTCTTCCGCCTCGGCATCGGTCATCTTCATGACCCTGGCCGAGGTGCCGACGGTGTTCCTGGAGGCCGAGACCCCCTCGCGCTGGCGCGTGG
>JBAWVF010000420.1:0-1702 GCA_037147415.1 Rhodospirillaceae bacterium
GGTGATCAGAAGCGAGAGGGGACTCGGGGCGACCCGGCCGAGCAGGTGCATAAGTTCGGCCATGCGGGGGCTTTCCCCGACAACGAACCGCTTCTGGACTAGTTCCTCCCTCAGCTTCTGCACCTGGCCGACGAGCCGGCCATGCTCGAGCGCCCGGTCAAGAGTCTGGCTCAGCCGAATGGGGTCGAGTGGTTTCTCGAGGAAATCGAACGCTCCCTTCTGGATCGCCTTCACCGCCGTCGCGAGGTCGGCTTGGCCCGAGAGCACGAGCACCGGTACCGGCCTCGTTCCCACCAATGAGAACCAGTCCAGCCCATCCTCTTCCTGAAGGAAGACGTCGAGAAGGACAGCGTCGAAGGTGATGACCTTCGCGAGCGCCTGTCCCTGCGCAAGGCTCGCCGCCAGGCTGGCGTGATGTCCGCGGATCGCGAGAAACGTCTCGAGGCCGGTGCGGATAGAGGCTTCGTCGTCGATCACAAGGATTTCAGCCATGGGGTTCCTCCGGGAAGTCCAGGATGAGCCCTAGCCCTCCGGCCAGGGTCGCGAAGGCGGAAAGGTTCCCGCCGTGCAGGGTGAGGATCTTGCGGCAGAACGTCAAGCCCAGGCCCGTGCCGCCCTGTTTTGTCGTGAACGGCGGCTGGAACAACTTCTCAAGAACTCCCGGCGTCAACGCACCCAAGCCGTCGGTGTAGACAAGGGTGCGCGACCTGCAAGCTATCGTGGGCACCCACGCCCGGTTTCCGGCGGCGTCCCTGCTGTTCTGCAAGAGGTTCGTCAGAAGGTGCTCCATAAGCACCCGGTCGCCGACGACGGTGAATTTCGGCGGCGCGTCCCACACGAGCGCCGCCCCGGCCTGAGCCGCCACCGCCACCCAGAGCTCCTTGAGGTCGAACGCCTCCCGCAGCGGCGCTCCGAACCCGGTCAACTCGCCCAGGCGTGCAAGAAGGCGCTGGAGTCGGAGCGTCTCGTCTTCTAGAATAGCCACGTTTCTCTCGGCAAGGGGATGGGTCAGTGCCCCGAGATCCCTCAAGTTGCCGGCCGCGAGTCTGATTGCCGTCAGGGGAGACTTGATCTGGTGGGAAAGGAAGCGGGCCGTCTCCTGCCATCCCAGGAGGTTGCCCTGCTCTTGAAGTCGACGCTCGCGGTCTTCCAACGAATCGATCAGACGGTTGAACTCCTCGGCGACCACCGACAACTCCCGACCCGCCAGAGAGGGCAGGCGGACCGTGCGGTTTCCGTCGCGAGCCTTTTCGAGCGCCGCGTGCAGGAGTTTCAGCGGCCGCGCGAGCCCCCGCGCGCCGAGGAAGACCAGGAGAGCCGAGAGCGCCAGCTCGACGAGAGCGGCCGAAAGAACCTCTCTCGCGGTGCGCACAAAGCCGTCGCCCGCAGCCAGACGACGACCCTCGAACTCCCTCCACTGGTTCGACAGCGCATGGGTCAGCTCGGGCCACGCGGGACTGGCGGCAACGCCGGGGGTCGAAGCCTCGAGCGCCCGGGCTGCCGTCAAGGCGCGGGTGATTTCGGTCCCCAGGGTCTGGGAACCCGTTTCCTGCGCGATCCGCGCAAGCGTCGAAAACGTCAGCGCCGCCCAAGTCAGCCAGAACACCAGCTGCAGGAGGAAGAACAGCCCCCACAAACGAGTCTGGAACGAGAGTCGGCCCTTCACCGCGGAATCTCCGTCCAGGTGCGGTACACGAGAGTC
>JBAWVF010000421.1:0-1696 GCA_037147415.1 Rhodospirillaceae bacterium
TAATCGGCCCATACTGGTCGGACCTCATCATCGAATGGGAGTTCCGATCATGTTTGGCGGTCTTTTTACATACCCCAAGGTCTTGGCACGTCATGAAGCGGGGCCAGCCGCAGCTGAACGGGAAAGGTACCTTGTGCATCGGGCCAGTGATGAAGGGATTTCTCATGCCACCTTGGTCCGCATTGCCAGAGAGATGTTGGTCATCGCCAAGTGGATCGATCTTGAGCATGCCGAGTGTATTAGCCATCAGGATATCGAAGCGGCCGCTCAAAGATGGGCTGTCTATCAGCAGCAACGGCATCGCTCCGGCGATGGTGGATGGTCACGACGACTATTCATTGACATCGCGACGGATTGGCTGCATTTTCTTGGGCGGCTTGTCGAGCCTTCGAGTGATGGGTTTGATGTCTTTGCTTCTGAAGTTGACGATTTTGCTGCACACCTGTTGATTGAGCGCGGTTTGGCGCCCACAACAGTTCAAAATCGGCGCTGGCATGTCGATGCTTTTCTCCGCACAGCATGCCGGAACAAGGACGCGATTTCGGATATCGCGATCGCTGACATCGATGCGTTCCTGGACGGGAAGGGCAAGGAAGGCTGGTGTCGGGTTTCTGTCGCAACGTGTGCAGGCGCACTTCGTTCCTTTTTCCGGCATGCCGAGATGCGCGGATGGTGTCATGTTGGAATCGCGGCTGCTATCGACGCCCCACGGCTATTCAATCATGAAGGGCTGCCCAGCGGCCCAGCTTGGTCGGACGTTCAACGACTCATCGCCAACGCTGGTGGAGTCAATCCACACGACATTCGTGACCGCGCGATCCTAATGTTGCTTGCAGTCTACGGTTTGCGAAGCGGAGAAGTACGGAGATTGCGCCTCGAAGATTTGGACTGGAGTAACGAAGTCATCAGGATCGAACGGTCGAAGCAGCGGCGAATACAGTATTATCCATTCATAACTTCAGTTGGCAATGCGGTTCTTCAATATCTTCAACACGGTAGGCCGCCCTGCACGCATCGGGAACTCTTCGTGACGCTCAGAGCCCCGATTCGCCCGCTATCGGCGGGCGCCATGTACAATGTGGTCAGCAGTCGCCTCGTGTCGTTGGGCATTCGGGTTCCGCGCCATGGTCCGCATTGTCTTCGCCATGCCTGTGCCAGCCATTTAGTTGCTGCAGGGCTGAGCTTGAAGGAAATAGGCGATCACCTCGGCCATCGCAGTGCCTATGCGACGCGTATCTACGCCAAGGTCGACTTGGCCGGGCTGCGAGAGGTAGCGAACTTTGACTTGGCGGGGCTGGTATGAAGCTTGCCGACGCGGCTGCCGATTATATTACCCATAAGCAGTCGATGGGTATGCGCTTTCGGACGGAAGCCCGTACCCTCAGGTCATTTTGCCGCGCGGTCGGCGATGTAACCATGCAGGAAGTTGGCGCCGACAGCGTGTCCGCCTTTCTTGTCGGAAACGGGCCTATCACCCGTTTCTGGGAGCGCAAGCATAGCGTTCTTCACGGATTCTATAAGTTTGCCGTGGCACGCCACTATGTTGACCACTCACCTGTTCCGCGAATCCGGCCAAGGCCACATCAAGTCTTTGTGCCGTATATTTACACTCGTGACGAGTTGCGCCGCCTGCTCGATGCCGTCATCGCCAATGATAATCCACGTAGCCTCATCGACCCGGAGACCTATCGGGTAC
>JBAWVF010000422.1:0-1689 GCA_037147415.1 Rhodospirillaceae bacterium
CGTCCGCGAGCGCGTCACCGACGCCGAGTTTAAGGGGCTCAAGACGGCGCTCAAGTACGCCGGCTGCGGCGTTGCCGGCCTCTTCATCTGGCATCTCATCCAGCCAGGCAGCAGCGCGCCGCGCCACATCTATCAGACGACAGTCGAGCAGCCGCAGGCGGCCGTCGTGCAGCCAGAGCCGGTCCAGGAGCAGCCCCCAGCAGAGGACACGCTGGAGGCGATGCGGCGGCAGAGCCAGGCATTCAGAATGCCGTCGCCGCCCAACCCGCTCGGCCTGGCCGGGCCAGTGTTCGAGCCCCCAGCACCGGCCCCGGTGCCGCCCCCGGCAGAAGATCGCGTGCCGCTGCAAAGGTTTTTGTCCGCTCCGGGAATATGGCGCGGCTCGCCGGGGGAGACGATGAGCCTGAGCGAGTACCAGGCGCACCCGCCGCAGCACTGGAACGATCCGCGCTATGAACAAACGGCCAAATGCCTAAAGAAATGGGAAAAACTAACCCCAGAACAAATGGAAAGCCAGAAATGCTGGCAGAAAAGGGCGGATCAAACTATCCCCTTGGTCAAGGCTCAGAACTAAACATCCGCAAGGGGATATTGATGCGCAGCGACACCAACCCATTCCGTCTATTCGACCTTCCCGACGCTGACGAGCTGGCGGCCAAGCAAGCGGCGGTCGCCGCCCTGCGGGAGAAGCTGGCCGAAACCGGTACGATGCCGGCGGCGCCACCGGGGCCGCCAGGATGCGGGCCAGCGTCGGCCCGATGACGTTCTCGGCGATCATAGGCCAGCGGCGCCGTATCTCGACCACGGCGGCAGCCTCGCCCCGGTCGGCATGGGCACGTTGAACGGCGAGGATGTCGGCCGGAGTGGTCATGCGGCTCTTGCCTTGTTGAAGGCGGCTGCGACGGCCTCGGCATCGTTCAAGATTGCCCGGAGATAAGAGGCTGTCGCCTCCGGCGGTTCGCTGCGGCCTTGTTCCCAATCCCGCTGACAGGTCAAGGGAATACCAAAGCGTTCGCAAAAGGCTGATTGAGTAAGTCCTGTGACCGCCCGCGCCCGCTTTGCAAGATACATAGGACGCATGCGAGAAAGCAAGTCGTCAGTCATTGCCATGGTTGATCTCCCGCTTGTAGTACCTGATTTCCTCTGACTTTTCGGCCTTGCGAAGGGAAATATATCGAAATCCTTCTTCGGTATCTGTATAAGTCAAATGATAAATAATGCCTTTAACCATGCCAAGCATATTCCAGCGTTCCTCGCCATAGTCCATTGTATTGTCAAGAACTTCGAGAGCATTACTGTCAGATAGCACCTGATCGCCGAAACTAAGGTCAATTCCGTGATCGCGAAGGTTCTTTTTGTTCTTTTCTGGATCGAAAGGCATTCGTGAGCCCCTTAGATTTGTCTGATTGTACCGGATTCCGGTAGCTTGGTCAAGCTGGCACGGTCGGCTATGGCGTGCCCGAGTCTTACTAAAACCGATGTTAAGCCCTCTGGAAGGGGTTCGCTAACCCTCGGTTTTAGTAATGAGCTTGGAACCGCTGCCAGCTTGTCACTCAGGAAAAAATCGGCAGGAAACCGCCACACCAGCACGTTCGCGCCGCGCGGTCGGAACCATCGGCCGCCCTGTTCTCGGCGTCGCTGACCATAGGTCGGCGCCACTGCGAGGTAGCCGGCGTCCTGTAGTGCCTG
>JBAWVF010000423.1:0-1687 GCA_037147415.1 Rhodospirillaceae bacterium
ATTCAGAGTTATCGGGCTCCGCCCGGCGGGATTCAGAGTTATCGGGCTCCGCCCGATCAGGCGCCGGAGCGGGTGGGGGAAAGCCGGCAGCGGCGCCGGCGGCCAAGCGCTCGGCACCGGAACCGCGTTGGGAGCCCGATCTGAACGATGTCAGTCAGGATCTGCCGCGTGGACGGGGATTGCTGGCCCGCGAGTTTTCCCCGCGGCTTGAGCCGAAACGCTCGGTCAAGGTCGAAGACAATCCCGAATCCGGCCGTGACGAACCGATTGCGGACCGGTCGCGTGAGGCGCCGCGGGGGCGCGGTGCCTTGACCAGAGCCGGTGCGGAGCCGCCCCCGCCGTCAAAAAGCGAGCCGCCGCGCAACGAACCGGCGCGATTCGATCAGGCGCGCCGGGGTGAACGGGCGATGCTGGAAGATGCCCGCCCGGCCCGGCGTGACAGCGGCGACGGGTTGTCGCGGGCGGAACGGGAATTGCTAGAGGCGATGGAAAACCGGCGGTAACATTTGTTCCGGACAGGTTCTAAGCGGACACATACAACCTGGGGAATGCGGGCATGGTTGAAAAGCCGTCGGAACAAAAATCGACCGGATCGGGCAAGGCGTCCGGCAGCGCGGTCGATCGCGTTGAACTGGCCCGCAATCTGTTTGCGCAATTGAAGGCGACCGCGCCGCAGTCCACGCCGTCGGGGGGGGCGCCTTCTTCCGGAACATCGGCCGGTGGAACTGCGGCGACCGGTGGAACTGCGGCGCTGGCCGCGGCGCTCGGGGTCTTGCCCGCGACCGTCGGCAACATTCGGGTGGTCGGTCCGGCCGCGCAGGCTAACGCTGCCGCCGCAACCAAGTCTCGCGCTGCCACGGGCGCGGGTGCCGCCCAAACTTCGCCCGTCAAGAATCTGCCGAAAAAGGCGCTGGCGGTGCGACCGCCGCAATACCGGCTGCGCTTTCGCCTGCTCCCGGTTACGATTTTTCTGCTGGTGTTGATGCTGGGGGCCCGGATCGGTGACACGTGGCGGGTGTTTTCGCGGGACGGGCGCTTGCCCGAGGTGCCGACGCTTCAGGCCGAGACGGCGCAGACGCCGGCCAGCCCTCCGGCCTCAAAGGAACGCAAAGACGAGCACGCCAAGCCGACCAAGAATGCCGAACCGGCGCCGCTCCCGCCCCCGATCGCTAAGCCGGAGACCGTCGACGTCGAGTTGGTCAAACATCTGAGCGCCCGGCGTGAAGAGCTGGATAGTCGGGCAAAGTCGCTCGACCAGCGCGAAGCCCTGGTCGCCATCACCGAAAAGCGGCTCGATCAGAAATTGGCGGAACTTCAGAACGTTCGTCAGGAAATTCAGAATTTGCTGAGGCAAATGGATGACAAGCAAAAGGCACAGATTGAAAGTTTAGTTCGTATCTATGAAAGCATGAAGCCGAAAGACGCCGCCCGCATTTTCGAACAGTTGGAGCCGGATGTTCTGCTGAGCGTGGTCGAGCGTATGAAGGAGAACAAGACCGCGCCGATTTTGGCGGCAATGGACCCGATGAAAGCCAAGGATCTGACCACCCGGCTGGCCGAACAGCGGCGCTTACCCACCGTGCCTTAATAATGGGGAAGAATAATGCGGAGGTTTTTTCAGTCGGAATGCCCCGTCATTCCCGTTTTTCTTCTTTTCGTCATTCCCGCGAACGCGGGAATCCAGCCC
>JBAWVF010000424.1:0-1674 GCA_037147415.1 Rhodospirillaceae bacterium
TTGTTTCCGCTCTGCTCGCCGAATGCGACGAAGAGTGGATGTCAGGCAAGATGTATCTCAACCTGAAAGGGTAATTCTGCCACTTCCGAAGCAGCCGCTTGGTGAAAATTTACAGAAAAAAAGTTGCGCGGCCACGAGGGGCTTCCCGCGCCAATTCTGGGTGATAAAGGCGAACAGACGGTGCTCGATCTTGTTCCATTTGCTGGTACCGGGTGGCAGGTGGGCGACGGTTATCGCGAGCCCGGTCTGGTCGGCGAGCTTCTGTAACTCTGCCTTCCACAGGCGCACTCTGGCGCCGTTGCTGCCGCCGCAGTCCGCGGTGATGAGCAACCGCCTGGCTGCGGGATAGCGATCTTGGCCGAGTTCTTGCCACCAACGCCTGATGCTCTCAACCGCAAAGGCGGAGGTGTCATGATCGATGCCGAGATTGATCCAACCCGAATTGGCGGAAATGTCGTAAACTCCGTAGGGCGCAACCTTTCCCAATTCCGGGATGACGAAGTCATGAACCCGCACGGGCTCGGGCTCACCCTTGGGGCGAAGCTCGCGGCCAGCATTCTTGAAGTCTCCGACCAGCTCCTTCTTTTTGGTGTCCACAGAGATGGTGGGTTGACCTTCGGCCTGGAACTCTTTCGTGCGCGCATTGATGTACTCGAACTGGGCATCCCGGTCGGGATGGTTCGCACCCTCACGAGTTTTACTGTTTGCTTGCAAGCTGAAGCCCAAGCGGGCCAACAGGCGTCCGACCAACTCGCGGCTGGCAGCAAATCCCCGTTCGGCCAACGCCGCCGACAGATGGCGTCGGCTCTTGCTGACCCAGAGCAGCGCCGCCTCGGGATCGCCGCGGATCGCCGATTGCACCAGATCGTTCAGTGCCGCCAGCAACCCCGGTTGCTTTTCCACGGCGGACTTGCTACCCCCGCCGGGCCGACGAACCCGGCCTGCAGCAACGGCGTCCTGCCCGCTCCGCAGTTCCCCAAGACCCCGTCCGATCGTACTACGGGCCACGCCAGTGGCATCAGCCACGGCTGTGATCCCGCCGCTCCCCGCCACCAAAGCTTCACTCGCCGCCAGCAACCGCCGACCCCGTTCATCCAGGAACGGCGCCAGCGCTTCAAAGCGCGATTTGATGGCCGACACATCGATCATGCCCACAAGATATAGACGCAAACGCCCTCGTCATACCAAGATCGAGGTTCTTTCGTTGCGTTGTTTGCCCGCACTTGATTCGTTTGATTCGTGCCAAGCCCTTACGCGGTCGTTGGCCTTGTTTCTGGGCTTCGCCTAACGGGCGGTTTCCAGAATGGGCCAACCGCGACAGCCTGGGAAGCAAAATGGCGAGGGTCGGCCGACCGCCTGGTTTTGGACTTTACGGGCAAAGTAATCGGACACCGCGCGGACGGCGATCCGGGCCGCCCAATACTTGCGCGATGCCCGGCGGAGGAGGGTCGAAAGCGCGGCGTCGGCGGGTTCTGGGCGACTCCCGGGGCGCAAGGGGGAGGCCAGCCCAAGGGAACCTTATCCGAGACGATGTCGCCACGATTCTTTTTTCCCGCTGACGCGGACCGCGCCATGATCACAGCCAGAAAAGCGTGAGCGATGAGGGCCAATGTTATGTGCCTGTACCAGGAAATCCATTGCCTGACCTCATAATGATCGAGCCCGACCTCGCCC
>JBAWVF010000425.1:0-1669 GCA_037147415.1 Rhodospirillaceae bacterium
TCTGGAAAATACTATATCTAGTGGGTGTGTGCGTCAAGCCGATAGGCATGGAAAGCTCCTGGCGAGCCATCCTTGAATACTTCGAACCGGCATACCAGATCGGCATGACCGCCACACCAAGACGGGACGATAACGCCGATACGTATTCCTATTTCGGCGATCCACTTTACGTCTACAGCCTCGCCCAAGGCATCGCCGATGGCTTCCTCGCCCCCTACCGTGTCCATCGGATCATCACCGACACCGACGCCGCAGGCTGGCGGCCGACAAGGGGCGAATTGGACCGCTACGGACGAGAAATCCCGGATGACGAATACCTAACCAAGGATTTTGAGCGCGTCGTCGCCCTGCGTGCCCGCACTGAGGCCATAGCCCGCCATCTGACCGATTTTCTTAAGGCCACTGATCGCTTCGCCAAAACGATCGTGTTCTGTGTCGACCAGGAGCACGCCAGCGAGATGCGGCGGGCGCTCATCTCCCTGAACGCCGACTTGGTGCAGGACTACCCGGACTATGTCTGCCGCGTGACTGCGGATGAAGGTGAGGTTGGGTCTGCACACCGCGCCAAATTTCAGGATGTTGATGAAACTTCGCCGGTCATTCTGACCACATCCCAACTTCTCACCACTGGTGTTGACGCCCCGACATGCAAGAATATCGTGCTCGCCCGCGTCGTTGGCTCGATGAGCGAGTTCAAGCAGATCATCGGTCGGGGCACGCGCTTGCGCCCTGAATATGGCAAGCTTTACTTCCACATCATTGACTATACCGGGACGGCGACCGAAAAGTTTGCCGATCCCGACTTCGACGGTGATCCCGCGACGACGGGAGGCGCCACCATCGACGAGTCGGGAGCAACCATCGCGGAGACACCCGAAGAAGAGGCCCCTGTGCCACCCGAGGAGCTGGGCAGTGGGAACGATGGTGGCGCGGTTCTCCTCGGTCACGGAGATGACGAAGACGGCATGCCGCGCAAGTTCTACGTCGACGGCGGCACCGTGGAAGTCATCCGGCACCTTGTTTACGACCTTGATGATTCTGGTCGGAAGCTGTCTTGCCGACAGTTGACGGATTACACCGGCGATGGGGTTCGAACGCTGTATCCCCATGCCGCCGATTTTCGGCGTGACTGGCTCGATCCTGGACGGCGATGCGAAATCGTCGAATCGCTGGCCGAACACGGCATTGATATCGAGACCATCGGCGTGACGCTCGACAAGCCAGAAGCGGACCCCTTCGACCTTCTATGCCACCTCGCCTATGGTGCACCCTTACGGACAAGGCGGGAGCGGGCCGATCGGGTCCGGCATGACGAAGCCACCTTCTTCTCGACCTTCGCGCCGGAGGCTTGCGCCGTTCTTGAAGCCCTACTGGAAAAATACGCCGAGCATGGCGAAGCTCAGTTCAAGCTCCCCGACGCGCTGGAAGTCGCCCCGATTGATCGGTTCGGCAATGTGATCGAGATCGCCGGCCGCTTCGGCGGGCCGGCAAAGCTCAAGGAAGCGGTTGCAGAACTGGGGCGGCTGCTGTACGCAGCGTAGTTATTATCAACACATGACGAAAGAGACAACTCCATGGCGGCTGCAGAATTTGAAGAAAAAGAATATGAATGTGCCATGCCTATCGGGTTAACGCACACACCCACTACATGTTGTGTGCTTCCAGTCGC
>JBAWVF010000426.1:0-1665 GCA_037147415.1 Rhodospirillaceae bacterium
GGAGCGCGGGCGTCTCGCCCGCATGCGGCCGGGACGGCCGCGCTCCGATGGAGCCCTTATTCTTGCACGTCGTCTTAGTGGTTGATCTGGCTACCATTGATCTGAGCGATCACCCGATCGAGCCGGATATCGACCTGATCGATCCGGCCGATCGCCTTATAGTGATTGATCGAGGTCACCCGACGCAATTCATCAAGCCCCGACTGCACCGCCGCCACATCGGCGCCAAGGTTATCGACCTTGGTGCTCAGGCTCTCCACTTTGGTGCTTAGTCCGTCAACCTTGGCGTCCAGGCTCTCCACCTTGGCACTCAAGTCCCCGACCTTGGCGTCCAGACACCCGACCTTGGCGTCCAGGCTCTCCACCTTGGTGCGCAACTCCCCGACTTCGGTGCGCAACTCCCCGACATCCGCCTTGGTCGCCAAGGTCGGCAGGATGGTATGCAGACCGTGCAACAGCGTCAGAATTTCGTCCTGCTTATCGGCCATGGTGCGGAGCCCCTCTGCGAACCACCAGTATAGACCGCCTGACGGAAAAATGAAACGGGAGCGCGCGGCAGAGCCGCACGCCGCGTCCTCACATGCCGTAGGCGACGCGCCGATCATTGCGATTCATCAGGTCCTTGTAGCGCGCCACCGCCCACAACGGGAAATACGCCGCATAACCATGATATCTCAGGTAGAACACCCGCGGAAAACCGACGCCGGTATAGAGTTTTTCGTCCCAGCGCGCTCCCGTCCGCGGCGCGCTCTCCAGGAAGGCAATGCCCCGGCGGACCGCATCATGCTCGACCTTGCCGGCCGCCATCAGGCCCAGCAACGCCCAGGCGGTCTGCGATGGTGTGCTGGCCTTGACTTCGGTTTTGTGCTCGGCCCAGTAGGTGGCGCAATCTTCGCCCCAGCCGCCATCGGGACGCTGATGGGCCAGCAACCAGTCGGCCGCCTTGCTGATGGCCGGATGGTCATGGTCGAGACCAACCGCATTGAGCGCGCACAGCACCGACCACGTGCCGTAGACATAGTTGGTGCCCCAGCGCCCGAACCAGGAGCCGTCCGGCTCCTGGTCCTTGAGCAGGTAATTGACGCCTTTGCTCACCGCCGGATGGTCAAGGCCATAGCCCAACTGGGCCAGAAAACCGACACAGCGCGCCGACACGTCGGCAGTCGGCGGGTCGCGCAACGCCCCGTGATCGGCAAAGGGAATGTGGTCGAGATAATCGTGGGTGTTGTCGGCGTCATAGGCGCCCCAGCCGCCATTCTTGCTTTGCATGCCGATCACCCACTCGGCCGCGCGCTCCCAGGCGTTGCGGTAGCGCTCGTCGCCGGTGCGGTGCAGGGCCATGCCGACCACCGCGGTATCGTCCACGTCCGGATAAAAGTCGTTGCCATACTGAAAGGCCCAACCGCCCGGCCGCAACCCCTTGGGCGCACTGTCGGCCCAGTCGCCGACATGGTCGAGAATCTGCCGGTCGCGCAGCCAGTCCAGCGCCCCGCGCACCACGTGACCATCCACCGGCTCACCAGCTTCCAGCAGGGCATGGGCGGCCAAGCTGGTATCCCAGACCGGCGAGACGCAAGGTTGGCAGTAGCCGGCCCCGTTCTTGTTCCGGATCAACAGCTTGTCGACCGCCCGGCGCGCCGTGGCGAATTCCGGGTGATCCTTGGG
>JBAWVF010000427.1:0-1649 GCA_037147415.1 Rhodospirillaceae bacterium
GGCGATGGCCGAGCGCAGTTGATGATAGGCCTCGATCCGGTTCTGCGAGCGATGGACGTCACGTTGCAGCTTCGGGCTGCGGATGTATTGCAGCGTGTAGAGGCTGCGCACGAGCTTGTCGTATTCAAAGACGGCCTTGCGGGTGCGGTTCTGGGGCGAGAGCAAACACAGCTTGTGGATCAGTGCGGCTTGGCTGGTTTCCTTGAGCGCCAGGGTAGCGATGATGCGGTTGAAGGCATCGAGCTCGCCGACGATCAGGCGCCGGTCGATTTGCCCGGCCGGCTGGAGGAGGAACGAGGCATAGCGGCGGACGCCGTCAGCACAGAAGAGATGGGGAATCTGCGCCTGGAGGCTGGTGAAGCGCGGGGCGGCCTGCATGCCGAACCAGTCGAGGATGGCGAAGTTGGCCTTGTTGACGCTGTGCATGTCGCCGGTGATGATGGCCGGCCTGATCTCCGTGCTGTTGCGATAGCAGATATCGAAGAGGTATTGGCTCTCATGCTCGTTGGCGCCGATCAGCAGGGTTTCGAGCGGCACGTGGTTGGCGAGCAGGCTATAGGCGACGACGCCTCTGCCTGTGCCGAAGTACTTGCTCGAGTGCCGCGCCTTGATGGTCGGCTTGGCGGCGGTGAACTTCTGGCCGTCGACGGCGCCGTAGAGGATATCCGAGTCGATGGCGTAGAGCGGGAAGATGGGCAGCCCGGCGATGAAGTTGCTGATTCGGTCGCAGCTGTCGTGCAGTGTGGCGGGCCGAATGTGCTGACGGTCGGTTGCTTCGAGCAGATGGTAAGGGATATCGCAGGCCTGGGCCATGCCGAAGTTGCCGAAGCCCATGGCGCGGGCCATGATCACGGCCATCAGCTCTGCCTCGTCGGCGACCTTCTTGGCGTAGCGGGGCTGGAGCGGCGTCAGGGCCGACAGGAAGCCGCAAGTCTGGTTGACGAAGCGGAAGACATCGACGATGGGTTGGACCGTCAGGTTATCGTAAAAGCCGTCCTGGATTTCGTCCGCCTGTTCGGCCTTGGGCCTGCGCCAAGTGAGACTTTTGCGCTCCGGGTTGAAGTCGATGTGCGTGAGCCGCCCGTCGCTGAGATCCTGATCGAAGCCTTTCCACTGCCGGTCCAGCGCGGCGTAAAGCTCGTCGATTCTGGCCTCGGCAGGGTTGGTCACCCACGGAATCGTGAGGGTCTGCAGGATTGGGGGTCTACGCTCAACCCCTCGTAATTTATAACATTGTGAAAAAACAGTGCGTTAGGAAAGTTTGGCGTCAGCGGGGGGATGGAGCCATCGAGTTCAGTATCCGGCCAATCTTTCCCTAAAATGGCTGTTTTAGGGAAAGTTCTTGCCTAGAACCAATGCCAGTGGCGGCCTGCAAGCCATCGGGCAGCACCGAACAAGCATCCTTTTCGGGAAAGACGGTCAAGCCGGACCTGTCAGGAAGGGATCGTTCCCTGAAATTGGTGGCCAAAAGCCCGTTCGCATATGCTAAGTCATTGGCATATTAGGATATTATAAATCCTGAGGGGTTGAGCGTAGACCCCCTGTCAGGAAGGGATCGTTCCCTGAAATTGGGGGCCAAAAGCCCGTTCGCATAGTAAGCGATTCGGTGCGGGCACATTGATTAGCCGACCGATCTGGCCGACGATCGT
>JBAWVF010000428.1:0-1647 GCA_037147415.1 Rhodospirillaceae bacterium
CGGTATTATGTAGCAGCCGCCACCAACCGTCTATAGTAATTTGTCCCCTCTATTCTTACCATATCCTGACCCCGTTCAACCGGAGTTCAGGACATGGCCGAACCGCACGTCATCGCGGCGCTGAAGGAGCGACGCGCGAGGGTATCAGGTCAGATATTGGCGTTGGAAGCGCGGATCGGGCAGCACCGGGCCGACCTTCTCCATCTGGACGCCACCCTGCGACTGTTCGATGCCGCGATCGAGCCGGATGCTATTCTGCCGAAGCGGCCAGCGCCGCGCAATGACTGGTTTGGTCACGGGGAATGCCTGCGGCTGGCCTATTCGGTCTTGCGGGGCGCTCCTGAGCCGGTTCCAACCGGCGACATCGTCCGGCGCCTGATGGCGATCAAGGGGCAGCCTGTCGACGACCGGGCGACCATGACCCTGATGCGACAAACCATTTTCAATTCACTGGATCGCGCCAAGAACACCGTGGAGCGCGTGCCCGGCGCTGGCAGGGAGCTTTGCTGGCGCCTGCGGGACTGATCAGGCGACCCGGCGCGCCCGCTGCCAATAGCCGCAGAAGTCGATGCTCGGGCCGTTGGCGGCGACAAGCTGAACGACGCGGCGGAACTGGCGGCCGTTGTCGTGCCGACTGTGGTCCTCCCGAAACGCCATCTCTTGAGCATAGCGGTTCAGGTACGGGCCGCTCAGGTGGTGGTGATGGCCCAACTCGGCCCGGCGCATGCGGGAGTAAAAGGACTCGGCGTGGTTGGTGCAGGCGCCGTCCTCACCCCGGTAGCAGTCCTGGTGGTTGACCCGCTTCATGTCGTACCGGGCGTGCAGAGCGTTCCAGGCCGGGGCCTCGTCGGCGTGCAGGGTGGTGGCCTTGTCCAGGCTGGCCCTGATGAAGGCGACACTCTCCTCTTCGTTCCGGAACGTCTTGGTGACGGTGCGGCCGTCCCGCTCGCGGATGACGACGACGCATTGGCGCTTGCCGGACTGGTTCTCCTTGAGGCGCCGGTCCTTGCGGTCGGCCTTGCGGTTCTCCGGTTTGACGTAGCCGCCAAACCAGGCGCCATCGACCTCGCCGACCTTGCCGGCGCCGCCGAGCTTGTTGGCCTTGGTCTCGGCAGCCATCGCTTCGCGCAGCTTGTGGGCCAGCACGAACGCGGTCTTGTACTGAACGTCCAGGTCGCGGGATAGCGCAAGCATGGACTTGCCCTTGACCTCGTTGACGAAAATGGCGATGGCGGCGAGGTAGACCCGGAGCGCCAGCTTGTGGAAGGCGAACAGGGTGCCGCTGGTCAGGCTGAAGTCCTTGCGACACGCCTTGCAACGCCAGCGCGGAGCGCCGGTCGGCCGCCGACAGTCGTAGCAGGTGGCGCACTCGCAATGCGGGCAGATCGGCTTGCCATTGGTCTCGGACCAGCGGATCGCGGCGAACACCGTCTCGGCGTCCCGGTCCGACATGCGCAGCACCTTCGACAACGACAGCGTTCGGGCGGCGGCGGAGAGGAGGAAGTGTTGGGACATAGCCACGACCATCCGGAGGTTCATTTTCCCCATGATGCGCCATTTCTCAATTCAGATCTACCGAGCATAACGAGAAACGTTGGCGCCGCGCACAACCGTAGCTCCGCCGGTGGCGTTTGCTCCATAATACCG
>JBAWVF010000429.1:0-1645 GCA_037147415.1 Rhodospirillaceae bacterium
TTTGGCCTATTCCGAGTTCCGCCAAGGTGAGGGTGGGCGCCGTTGACGCCGGGTGCAACTGCGCCGATTTCGTGTGTGTCGCAACCATCCTGAACGCTCCTGGGTTCTTAAGCTTGCCGCGAACCAAATCGAAACAAGGAGTGGGTTGGCGCCCGGGGCCAATCTCCTTGATTGGGGGGGATTCCGTTACGAAGACCGAATCGATGCTTCGCGAATAACTATTATTTGCGATACGATGCGGAGCGCCGCCCGAAAAGTCAACAATTAACCCACTGACTTCGGGGAGAAAAATGCCCAGCGCAGCAAGTCATTGCCCTCGATACCGGGCCCGAGCGAAAGAAGCCGAGCGGGACCGCGCGGCTTCTCGCCCCTTACAGTTTTTCCGCCAGATCGTGAATAAACGGAAATTTCCATGTCTTCCGAAGTGCCACCGAAACCAAGCCTATGAGCG
Organism: Rhodospirillaceae bacterium; assembly: GCA_037147415.1. Taxonomy (GTDB): domain Bacteria; phylum Pseudomonadota; class Alphaproteobacteria; order Azospirillales; family Azospirillaceae; genus BOG-933. The sequence continues at coordinate 452 of JBAWVF010000429.1, forward strand.
ACAGCGTGGTGATCAGGCTGGCGGAAAATCGGAAGAACCACCCGAACCCGGGTATGCTGAGCGCGAAAAGCGCCAGCACGCCCCAAATCCAGATGACCAAGCCTTGGCGAGCGTGAAAGCCGACAAAAGGGTCGTCCCGATTGAATAACAGCGGCACGAAGCAAAGCACGCCGAGATAGCTGAAACCAGCCATGAGCCGCGATCGAACGGCCACCCCATCAAACGCTTGTTCCAAAGCCGGTTTCATCGCCTCTCCTTATATCTTCATATCTTCACGAAGCCTTGGGAGCGAGCGCGTCCGAAAGTTCGCTGCTCTCTTCGTCGGCCATGTCGACATCCTGACCCTGACGATAGCGCCAGTAGCCATAGGCGGCAGCGCCGACGCCGGCGGCGACGAGAACCGGTCCCCAGGCCCCCAGGCCGAGGCCCAAACCAAGGCTGAGCCCTTTTCCCGTCCAGATGGTGCCGCCGGTGGTCACGGCCGAGGCGCTGCCGGTGGCGGTCGGCATGGCGGCTTGGGTCACCATGCCGGTGCCCTTGACACCCGCGGCTTTCACTCCGGCAGCGGCCTTGGCCCCGGTAGCCGCCTTCGCCCCGGCGGCGGCCTTGGCGGCGAGCGCTTCGCGCGCCGCTTCCTTCTCCAGACCCGCAGCGCCCGCGGCTTTCAACCCGGCCACCTTGCCGCCGGCGGTTCCCGCCGCTTTGGCGCCGACGGCAGCCTTTTCGCCAGCCACCGCCTTGCCTCCGGCCGCTCCCTTGGCGGCAACGGTCTGCCGTGCGACCTCGTTTTCAACTTCGCCTGGGGGGAGTGCGGCAGCCATGTTCGTCCCTCTTTGGATGCTAACTAAATTTATTAAACGTGCAGACCAGGACTATCGCTTTCGAATCGTCGGTGTCAAGTTCGGCGCATTGACGTGCTCCAGAGACAGGTCCCGGAGGCCGCCGGCATGTCGCCGGGCATCATGGAGAAATGAAGCTCTCCGCCGCGTATTGTCGGCTGTAGAAGAATAATGGCTGCGCTTACTTCATAATGAACGGATAAAACGAAATCGCGCCAAGATGAATATTATGTATAGTAGGGCGCTGCCGGCAGAATTGTCTTCTTAAACATTGATGCTGCGGCTCGTGCGGCAAAAATACCGGTTAATACCAATTCCCACTAATTAGAACCCATTGGCCCAATCGCGCTTTCCG
>JBAWVF010000430.1:0-1641 GCA_037147415.1 Rhodospirillaceae bacterium
TTCTGGAAAATACTATATCTAGTGGGTGTGTGCGTCAAGCCGATAGGCATGCATGGAAAGACAGCCGCCTTGACCGACCGAAGTGTAAGCGTTCGCCCGGAGCTTTGTGACGGCGTGGTCGGCTCGGCGGAAGGAATCGTGCTGATGCTGACTTCGATGGCGCTGTTCTCGGTCATGGACGGCGTGTCCAAGGGGCTGTCCGGTAGTTACTCTCCGATCGAGGTCAACTGGGGTCGATATTTTTTTCACTCCCTTTTTCTGATTCCGGTCTTCCTGCACGCCGGCGGGACCGCTGTGCTGGTGTCGTCGGTGCCGTTATTACAAGTTGCTCGCGGGGTTTTACTGGCCGGCTCGGGCGTTCTGTTCATGACGGCGCTCAGCCATTTGCCGCTGGCCGATGCGACCGCGATCGGCTTCGTTGCGCCGCTGATTGTTACCGTTCTGTCGATTCCCGTGCTGGGCGAGCGGGTGACGGCGGGGCAATGGTTGGCGCTGGTGGCCGGCTTCGGCGGCGTTGTTCTGGTTATTCGGCCGGGCGGGGCTGGATTCGGCTGGTTTTCACTGTTGCCGGTCGCGTCGGCCGGTTTTTGGGCGCTGTCCCTGATCCTTACCCGGCGGCTGGCGGCCTTCGACTCGTCGCTGACCACATTATTTTATACCGCCATTGCCGCTTTGGCGGTGTCGTCGCTGCTGGTGCCGACCGTGTGGCTGGCGCCCGATTCCGCGGGCTGGCTGAAAATGGCAGCGCTCGGCGCGCTCAGCGCACTTGGTCAATATCTGGTGATTCGGGCCTTCGCCGTTGCAGGAGCGGCGGTGCTTGCCCCCTTCCAGTATAGTCAGATCGTTTGGTCAACAACCATCGGTTATGCGTGGTTTGCAACTTTCCCCGACAACACGGCCCTGCTCGGGACGGTTGTGGTCATTGGTAGCGGCCTTTGGCTGTGGCTCAGGGAACGGAGGGCGGTCGCCTCCGTTCCCGTCCCGAGTCTTTAAGGCCGGTGCGGTTCCGCTCCGTCTTAATGTTCGGCGATACCGCGGTGTTCCAGGAATTGACCAAGCTTGTGATCCGCCCCCATGATGTGGCCGCTCAGCCATTTGGCCAGGAAACTGAGAAGAAAAGCGCTCATATCACTGCCGACGGAAAGATGGATGCTGACATCTTCGATTTGACGGATAAAGGTGTCGTGCATTTTTTTGTGGCGGGCATAATCAGGAAAGTGGTTTTCCTGCATGATCATTTCTTCGCGCTCGAAATGGTACTGCGTATAGTCTAAAAGCTCGTCGAGAATGTTCCGAATAATCAAATCGCCCTTGCCGGCATTAACCGCCAGCGAAAATTCATTAAAGATTGACAACAACCGTTGGTGGTCGGCGTCCATGCCGGTATGGCCGGTCAGGAACTCATCACCCCACAAAATAATCTCCCAACGACCCTTCGCTTCGGTCGGCGCTGACATGGTATGGACTTGCATGGATGCCACTTCCCGGAACCTCGTTCGGTCCCTTGATTGTATGGGTTCAAGCCGTGTCGACTAAAGTGTTCAAAGCGAAATGCCGTAAAACCCCTGAAGCGATGGACAATGGGATGGACCATGCCTATCGGCTTGACGCACACACCCACTAGATATAGTATTTTCCAGA
>JBAWVF010000431.1:0-1631 GCA_037147415.1 Rhodospirillaceae bacterium
TGTCAAGTTCGACTGCGGTGAACTGGACATGCATGCCATCTGGGATCGTTTCCAGAAATTGCCCCTTCCCCGCGCCTGGCTCGATGGCTATGCCCTGGCTGAAGCCCAATTCGGCCACAAGGCCCCAGATGGACGTGGACACCTCGGGGCTGGTGTAATGCGCATTGACCGTCGAGGCTCGGCACGCGGCATACTCGGCGTCGTTAGTGACCGCCTTCAGCCCGGCCCGCAGTCCGGCCCAGTCGCCCTTCGACTCGTCGAAAATCTGAGGTATTCCGCCCCATCCCCGATATGCCTTGAGCACGGCAATCTGGGATTCGCTGGGCGGATCGTCGCCGAGGTCTTTAGATGCCGCTATCGCCCTGATGTTCGAAAGCGCCAGTGATTTCAGTCGTCCACCTCGGGTTCCCCGTGCCGCATCTCCAGCACGATCTCCGTCGCCGCCGATTTCGCTCGGTTCCAGACTGCCAAGTTCCCGAGATAGTCCGCCGTCAGCAGATCCCGCTCCAACAACTCCTCTGTCATCTCCGATATCTCGTCGGCGATCTCCTCGCCGAGGGTGGTGAAGAATTTCACCGGCTCCTCGATCCGGCGATAGGCTTGGGGCCTGTGCTGCCGATAATAGCTGAGGGCGTCCCGACCGTACTGGTTCATCGCGATCACTCAATGGTTTCGATTTTGAAAATAGATCACCCTGAGTTGCCCTGGCCGCCCTCGGGGTGGCCACCGGCGCAGATTTGATATAGGCATCCGATGGCAGTAAGGGAGTTATGGCGGCGTCGGCCCAACTGAACAAGTCTCCGGCGCTGGCCGGCGTTGACGGAATCTTGCTCAGTTGTTTCGCAGCGGTGATCACACGACGAAAGGCCGTCGGCGCCGATTGAACCACACCATCGAAAAAGCTCGGCTGTCGCTGGTCCGGCGGGGTCATACGATCACTCCAACAGTTCCGGCTCATCAGCGTCCGGCATCTCCGGCCCCGTCGGCGGGTCCAGCCACGCGGCGGGCATATTTCCGGGCCTCATGACCGGCCAAATTGTCAAAGGCCAGCGGAGCCTCAGGGCATCACCATAACCAAGCACAAGGGCCTCTATTTCGGTCTTCGGTTTACCAAATGTTGTGGAAACAAGTCGCGGTCCAAGCTTCTCTAGCTCAGAGGCCAGAAGCACCGGGACAGTCTCATGCCGCGTCGAGAACGTGGTTGTTCTGCCGCCACCGTTTCCAGAGGCAAACGCAACCGTCTCCTCTTTGCGTTCGATCTCCCTATTTCCAATTAGCTCAGAAATATTCTGCGATGTCTCTCCGGCATTGAACTTAGTATAGATTGTTGTTCCGATAACTGATGAAAATACCTTTCTAGTAACATCGTCAAACTTTTGTGTGAGTTGATTTGGGTCCTGAAGCCCCAGCACTGCACAGATTCCTTTACTTCTGCCAACAAGAAGGACCTGTTGGAAGTTACTGCTTATATTTGCTTGCCCTAGCTCATCAATCATCAGCCAGATTCGACGGGAAAAATTATCAGTGAGCCGGTTTGACCCGGCAATCGAGGCAATCGTATCGAGTGCCGCACCGATCCATGTTGCCGATAATTCCGGGTATTCGGAAGACCTCTGAAGTATTATTGGCCG
>JBAWVF010000432.1:0-1611 GCA_037147415.1 Rhodospirillaceae bacterium
GATATCGGGTGGCGGCAGTGCGCAGGTCGACAAGCAAAGGCCCGGAATTGCTTGGGTTTTTCCAAGAAATTCCGGGCCTGAGAAGGTTATTCAAAGTAACGGTGGTTGCGGGAAGCGGACACTCCGAAAACCATTCTCAAGATTTTATATATTGATTCTGGAGCGCCTCATCAAAAAGTTTGAGCGCCACTTGAACGGGCGGAGGCGGCTCACAGCAAAATCCGGCCGTTACAGATCAATGCGTTACAAGTACTCGCTGTCCGCAGGTTGAAGCTGAAGAGCCCGTGATATTTCCATATCACCTTCGGCAGGCGTCGGGAGCAAAAACGCTCTCCCAATGTACGCAGGTTATTTGACACTCTCCAGGTCGAATCTATAGTTCAAATTCTGACCGCCCATCAGACGCATTGCGGAACTTCACCGCCTTGCCCCGATCAGTGTGCGAGGCCGGGGAAGATATCGGCCAGTGCCTTCGCATCGACGAAACGGTCGAGCCACTCGTCAAGCTGCGCGCTGCCTGCGTTCAAGACGCGAGCCTCCATCTCGGGTGGCACGGAGTGAAACCGGCGGCGAAGTTGCCGGAGAAGCGTCTCTGCCCTGCCCTTGACCTCGCCCTTCGCGTGTCCCCGCTGCTCAGCGGTTCGCGCCAGTTCGAGAATGTGACGCTGCTCGCCGAGCCACATTTCCCGTTTTTCCAACTCGTCCAGTTCCTCCTCGGTCCACCCGGCACGGTTAGCGATCTCGAAGGCGTGGACGATGGCCGGTTCCACCGCCAGTGATTGCGGAATGGCGGTGAGATCGCGGGCGGTCTTGAGGAAGTAGAGCCAGCGATCAAGGGTGGTCGCCAACTCACTCTCGGCGCTGGTGAACTTGGGCAGTTCGGCGAACACCAACTCCAAGTCACGGTGGCAGATCAGCGGATTCTCGTCGGCGCGGAGGCGGAAACGACTGACCACGCGGGCGAGATCAGGGAACATCGTAAAGTCGGTGATGGTCACCGCCACCACCTCGGTCAGGATATGGTAGGGATCGCCCTTGCCGAGCTGGTTCACGTAGGCTTTGCAGGCATTATAAAGAATGCGTTTTTCGAAGCCCTCGACGTTCAGCACCTGCATCTCGACGATATAGGACCGCCCGCGCTGGTCCCGCACCCGAACATCGAGATAGGTGTCCTTCATGCCGTCGATCTTGGGTGCGAGGCGCGGATCGAGGATGGCAACGTCGACGATCACCTCCTCGCCGCTGAGATCAAGGATGGCGTTGAGGAAACTGATCAAAATGTCCCGGCTCGCTTCCGAGCCGAATATCTTCTTGAAGGCATAGTCGGTCTTGGGATTAAGGAAGCGCATGGAACGACCGGAGCGAGGTGCGAGTGAAAAGGAGACTACCACACTGGGGTTGGGGAGTCCCGCATTGCCCGCAGATGCTCGAACCAGAATCGGTCTGTGCAGCGGCGCCAATCCTCAGCCAGCCCGTCCGCGACTTTATCACAATGAGGAATGCGACAATCTGCCAATCTGGCAGCCTTCGATCGGCGTCGACGGAGAGCCACCCCACCTAAGCAGGATTCCCAAGACCATGCCACACATGATAGACGGAGTCATGACGCAC
>JBAWVF010000433.1:0-1609 GCA_037147415.1 Rhodospirillaceae bacterium
GTCGTTGGTGAGCCGATGTCGTTCTCCGGTCCGCGCGGATCGGCTTGCACGGCCGGGGGCAGGCGGCCATGAACTTGCGTGCCGATTGCCGTTCCGATGGCATGGCTTTGTGCGCGCAGCACGCTGTCCGACGCCCCATCGGCCACCGCGGGCTGGGCCAGCGCTATCATCGCCAGTCCAGCGAAGACAACAAGGTCTCGAACGGACGTCATGACTTTCGATCCTTTCCATAGTCGGGGCCGGCTTGCTGGGTGGCGCCGGCCCCGCTGATTGTTCCGTTGGCCTACGCGGCCTTGCTGGCCTGGGGCGCGACGGCGGCCGGCTTGTTCGGGGCCGCGCCGGAGATGGCAATCTGTCGCGCCTTCATGGCCTCGGGAATCCGGCGGACGAGGTCGATCTGGAGCAGGCCGTTCTCGAGTTTGGCGCCGCTGGCCTCAACATAGTCGGCGAGGCGGAAGCGCCGCTCGAAAGCGCCGGGCGCGATGCCGCGATAGAGGTAGACGGTCTTGTCATCCTCGCCCTTACTCTTGCTCTTGCCGCGCACGGTCAGCACGCCCTCATCACTGACCATCTCAACATCCTCGGGCGTCAGGCCGGCGATGGCAAGATTAATGCGATAGGAATCATCACCGACCTTTTCGATATTATAGGCCGGGTACTCGTTGTCGCTTCTGGACAGGGCGGCGTCGAACGCTTGGCCCAAGGCATCGAACCCGACGGTCGAGCGAAACAGCGGGGACAAGTCAAAAGTGTTCATGCAATCCTCCATTGGGGCGCGCAGACTCAGAATGACTGTGCTGGTTTCCCATTCAAATTATTAAGTATCATGATTGTCTGAACAAGGGCAGGACCGGAATGTACTCATTATAATAAGTTTTGTTCGGTTATGCCATCAAATCTCCGCTTAACGTGTCTTAATACTGAATTAATATGAGTATATTCCGACTCTAGCGTCGGGGTTCCAGACAAATCTATACTACAGATGATAGCTATGATTCTGTCTGTCATTGCGGCCAACGCCATGGCAATGGGCGAACCGGCTGCTGCGTGATGGATGAACGCCTGACTTGGAGATAAATCATGAAAAATTTCACTAGGACGGCTGTTGTGCTGTTCTCGCTCTGTGTCCTCGGCGCCTGCGGCAACTCGACCGGAGATCGCGCCGTGAGTGGCGCCGGCATCGGCGCCGGCTTGGGCGCGCTCGGCGGGTTCATGGTGGGCGCCCCCCTTGAAGGCGCCCTGATCGGTGGCGCCGTCGGTGCCGGGACCGGCGCGCTGACCAACCGCGATCAAATCAATCTGGGGCGGCCGATCTGGCGGTAGTCGGGCGGTTCCTAAGATAATATCCCTATAACTGACACTGGAGATTCCCATGTTGCAGGCTTCAAAGATTGCCCGGGCCGTGATCGCGACCTTGGCGCTTTCGCTCGCCGCCGGTTGCGCGGTCACCGGCCCTGACTCCGCCTCCGCCCCCGAGTTGGCTGGTGCTTGGTATCAGATTTACTTTGACAGCAATGGTGCCGCGCTCGATTCGCGCGGGCAGATGATCGTCCACAATGTGGCCTATGTCGCCGAAAACAGCGGGACGACCCGGGTGACCGTGATCGGC
>JBAWVF010000434.1:0-1605 GCA_037147415.1 Rhodospirillaceae bacterium
CTTGATCAACTGGACGGCGTCGGGTGGGGCCGCCATCATCGCCGCGGCTGCGACCGGCAAGCCAAGTTGGTCGGCGGCGACCACGACAGAGGCATGGGGCTCACTGCGCCCTTGCTCTCCGGTCGGTCCCTGCCCGGCCATAAATGCCTCAAGTTCCTTCATTTCGGCTTCGACCATGGACTGTTCGCGCTCGACCGCGTGCATGAGGATATTGCGTCCTCCGGCTTCCATTGTCGGTCCGAAGTGCTCGGGAGCGACCACGATTTCAATAAACCTATCCTGTAATAGTCGATTAATCGCCTCAGTCGCCACTCGTTCGGCCGAGCGTTCATCGCCCTTAGCCTTAGAGACGATTGCAATCACCGCAGTAAAAGCCATGCGGTATGTGGTCGGAAACGAGTAAAACCAAGCAATATAGTCGGGAATCCGGCGCTTCATTTCTACAAAAGCCGGTGCCAGTACCGCTACGGTTTCTTGCCGGGCGCGCACGAGACTTTCGCGCCGTGCAACGACTCGCTCGATTCGCCGTGCGGCCATGAACGCTTGCCAGTGCTCGGCCTCGACCGCCGTGATTTGCGTAATAGTCTGTCCCGGCGGTTGCCAAACCACCTGAACCCGGGTCAGCGCAGACAGGTTTCGGCCTCGGAAATAATAATCGCCAGCGCCGAGCAGAACCGCCAACACCGCCAGCACAAAGATGGCAATCACCGATTTACCGCGACTCCAACCGGCGTTTTCTAAGGGATCGCTGACATATCGATGGCCTGTGCCGCCCCGATGATCGACCCGTCCGGTATGGCGCACGGAGCCGCGCCCCATGACTCCGGCGGCCTCGCCGCTTCGTCGTGCCAAAAGAGTTGGCTCCCGTGTGAAAATGCCCATCGTTCGGCCGGTCCTGAATTCGCATCCGCCGGTAAGAATGACCGAATGCGGTCAACGGTCAAGCGTCTGTCGTGTAAATCATGCGGCACGGATTTTGTCGATAAAGACCGCCATCTCGCGATGTAAGGCTTCGGCCCGACCGGCCAGATTGTCCGAGGCATGAAGAACGCTATCAGCCATGGTTTCCGTCTCGCGCGCCCCCACGGTTACAGCCTCGATATTTCGGGCCACCTGTTCGGTCCCGGTTGCAGCTTCCTGCACATTACGAGAGATTTCTCCGGTCGCTGCTCCCTGTGCGGTGACGGCGTCGGCCACCGACACGATGTGATGATTGATATCCGCGATTCGCTCACCGACACTTTGAATGGCGGTTACGGTTTCGGTTGCAATGCGCTGCATTTCGCCGATCTGGACCGTAATGTCTTCGGTAGCGCGCGCCGTCTGATTGGCAAGGCTTTTGACCTCACCCGCAACCACCGCAAACCCTTTGCCAGCTTCGCCGGCCCGGGCGGCTTCGATCGTGGCATTCAGTGCCAACAAATTAGTTTGTCCGGCAATATTCCGAATTAATTTAACCACATCACCGATTTTGCGGGCGGCGGCATTGAGACCGTTAACAATGTGCCTGGTTTTATCGGCTTCTCCAACGGCTTCCTCGGCCAATCGGGATGATTCGACCATTTGCCGGTTAATTTCCCCGATCGAGGCAAAAAGTTCCGTGGC
>JBAWVF010000435.1:0-1596 GCA_037147415.1 Rhodospirillaceae bacterium
GTGCTCCTGTCCGGCAGCGCCGTCGCCATTCCTTGGGCCGATGCGCACGTGAATGCGATCCTCGAAGCTTGGTATCCCGGTCAAGCAGGCGGGAGCGCCGTTGCGGATGTGCTGCTCGGCAACACCAATCCCGCCGGCCGCCTCCCGGTGACCTTTTATCGCACCACGGACGATCTGCCGCAGTTTACCGACTATCGTATGGTCAACCGCACTTACCGTTATTTCGCTGGGCACCCGCTCTATGCGTTCGGTCACGGCCTAAGCTACACCCATTTCACCTATGCCAACATGCACGCCACGCTGGCGGACTGTGAGAAAGGCGTGCGGCTCAACGTCAACATAGACATCACCAATTCCGGCGACCGCGATGGCGAGGAGGTCGTCCAACTCTACGCGGAAGAACCAACTGGCTCACATCCCCGCGCGCGCGAATCGCTCTGCGGCTTTCGCCGAGTGATGCTGGCGCGCGGTGAGACGAAGACCGTCTCGTTCGCAGTAACCGACACGAGTCTGCGCCGCTGGGACGCCACCAAGAACGACTACACAATTCCGCGTGGCGAGTGGCACGTGCTGGCGGGTGCTTCGGCCGCTGATATCCGGCAGACGGTCGCCGCGAAAATCGACTGATCGCCATCAGCCGCAAGTACCCTCCAGGAAGATTCGTTTCTCAGCAACTCATCGCCAGCACGTAAAATTCCGACGGAATGGCCGCCGAATAATTAGTAGCAAACACTTTTCCCTGTAAGATTCCATGGTACGCGCGCCCCATCTCCTCCTCGCCATAATTTGTGTTGGAAGCGTTCTGCCCGGCGCTGCCGAAACCAGCGGCATCCGAATCCTCACCGATGTTCCTTATTTGGAGCAGGGCCGGACGGAGCGGCTCGATCTCTATCTGCCTGCTTCGACCACCGGGACTGGTCAGGCGGTACTTTGGATCCATGGGGGCGGTTGGGTCTCGGGGGACAAGGCGCAAGCTCGGGAGAAAAACATCGGCCAAGCCTTGGCCGAATGGGGCTGCGTCGTTGCCAGCGTCAATTACCGGATGGGTGACGGCGCTTGGCCGCAAAACCTGCTGGACTGCAAAAACGCCGTGCGCTTCCTTCGCGTCCACGCGGCGGAATACCACTTGGCCCCGGATCGCATCGCCGTGGCGGGCGGCTCGGCCGGCGGGCACCTCGCGTTGATGCTGGCCTTCACGGCTGGCCGTCAATGGGAGCCCGCCAAGCCTTACCCCGGCGTTTCCAACTCGGTGCGCGCGGTTCTGGATTTCTACGGGATTACCAACGTCCTCGCCTGGCAAAAAAAGGATTCCGCTGGCCGGGTCACTGGCCAGATCAACCAAGATGCGGTGAGAGTCATCGCCGGCGGCGAGGCCAACAATCTTGCCGCCCTGCGCGATGCTTCGCCAGTCAATCAGTTAAGCGCCAGTTCTCCACCAGTGCTGATCTTGCTTGGACTGGCGGACACGACGGTGGACCACCAGCAGGCAACCGAACTGGCGGCCGCCTTGCAGCGTGTTCGAGTGCCGCACCAGATCCTGCTGCTTCCCGGAGTCGGTCATACCTTCAATCTCGATACTTGGAACCAGAAGCCGCT
>JBAWVF010000436.1:0-1581 GCA_037147415.1 Rhodospirillaceae bacterium
TCGCGTGCGCAACGCCTTGTGATCATGAGTTGCCATCGTTCCGCTCCTTCAGCCGATCGTAAAGATCAAGACGGGGCGGGCGAACGGTGACGTCCCGGTCCCTGGCGGCTTTTGACAGGTTGCTGTGCATTGCGGGTGGCCGCCGCCTCTTGTCCCGCCGGCGTTCCAGGGCGATGCGCACGGCATTGGTGTGCGGGACGTTCTGCTTCAGCGCCTCGGTGATCGCGGCCTGCAGTTCGGCGGCACCAAACTGGTCGAGAAGATCGGCCAGATCGGCGGTGATGCGTCCAAGGGGAATGCCCTGTGCGGCGGCGGCTGCGAGCAGTTCCTTTCCAGCCGGGACCGCTTGGGTAATACGATCCGTGTTCCGGTGCCGGCGGGCAGCCCCCTTCTGTTCGACCAACGCCTTTATGTGCTCGACCGTTTCGATCTGCTCACCCTTCCCCCAGCTCCGTTTATGCTGGGCGAGAGGCCGCTGGCCATCAACAATGCGAACGGCGTGCTGATCGGCGAGAACGGTCAGGGAGCGCTGAACGCACTCGTGCGGGACCGAGTAGTCGTTCAGGTCAAATCGGGCATAGGGCGTCTTGCCGATCCGGACCTCCACCCTCTCCTCGACGGGGTAAGGGTTATCCGGCAAGGGAAGCAGGCGGGGGGCTTCTTCGGCGAAGACCTCACGAACGGTGCGGGTGGTATCCTCTGGGCAACGGCGGTCCGCCGCGAAGCCCTCGCACCATGCCGCAGCCTGACGATTGAGGTCGTCCAGGTCGTCGAACCGACGGGCCGCGAAGAAGCTATCCCGGATGTATCGAATCGCTCTCTCTACCCGTCCTTTCTCATTACCGCGCGCCACGGCCACAGGGCGAGGCTCAAATCGGTAGTGTCCGGAAAAATCAAGGAGAGTCGAATTGAACGTAAGCGATCTGGAAGCCCCATCTTGATTTGAGATGGGCTAGTGCGGAGACTGGCTGACCAAGGACAAGGAGGTCGGCCGTGAACGATGATGTTAGTCATAAGACTGGGCATATGACCAGTCATACTGTTAGTCCAATGAACGGTCATAACTGTGACACGGGAGCGGACTCCTTCCAACGGATTGAGGTTATCACGGGCGTTGGCCGTCGTCGACGGTGGAGTTCAGAGGAAAAGGCTCGAATGGTTTCTGAGAGCTTGGTTCCTGGGGCCAGCGTTCTGGCAGTTGGCAGGAGGTATGGGGTCAACCCTAACCAACTTTACGCGTGGCGGCGACAATTCAGTTCAGGCGAAGAGGCGATGTTCGACGGTCGTCAGGCGGCGCCGGGGTTCACGCCCATGATCGTCGGCGATCCACCTCCACAGGCGGAGGCCAAGGCTGGAACGATTGAGGTTGCCGTAGGACGGATCGTGGTCCGGGTGGATGGGCTGGTTGATGCCGCCTCCCTTTATCAGGTTCTTGACGTGATCCGGCGGCTGGGATGATCACGGTTCCGCCGGGTTTGCGGATCATGGTGGCGAACGAGCCCATCGATTTTCGCAAGGGACTGGATGGCATGGTGGCCGTGGTCCAGCGCCATCTGGGTTTTGACCCCTTTGTCGGCGATC
>JBAWVF010000437.1:0-1580 GCA_037147415.1 Rhodospirillaceae bacterium
CGATGAAATGCGGAACGCCTGCGAAGCGGTCGTTCCCGACATCATCGAGAGTGTTGAATTCCTGATCAAGCGGTTCCCGCCCGATGATCTGCCCAAGGTCTTGCAGAATGTGATCGTGGCGGGTGGCGGGAGCCGGATTGGCGGCCTCTCTGATCTGCTGGCTGCCAAACTGCGGGCTTATGGCGACGTCAAGATCGCCCTGGCGCGCGATCCCGAATACGACGCCGCTTCGGGGGCCCTGCTGATGGGGCAGGAGCTGCCGCCCAAGTTCTGGGACCAGATTGGCGAGATGATCGGCGAGCATTGATCCGGTTGAAAAGATGGCCGCCGGTTGGCGGCCCGGGACGGCGGAGGGGGAAAACCCCTCCGCCATGCCCGTTTGGTGGTTCTGGCTCAACAGGCGGGGGCCGCCCAGGACGCGGGTCCGGTGTTCGGGCAGCGGTCGGTGCAGAGGTTGGGAAAGTCGGAGGGGCCCGTGTCGGTGCGACGCGTCCTGGTGATCATTGGGTCGATGCTGGCGCTGCTGTTCGTGTCGCAGAACCTTGACACGGTTGAAATCTCTTTGGTCATGGGCCGTCCGGTCGAGGCGCCGCTGGCCCTGGTCATCGCCGCGGCCTTTCTGGCCGGCTTCGTGACCGGGATCGGGGCGATCCTGGAGCGGAGGTTTCGTCGCAACCGGACGAAAGACGAAGATGACGAACTGGAAATGCGGGAATGATGCCGGGGAGTTGGCAGTCGTCCGGTACGCGCGGCAGGTGAATAGCGGATTGGGGTTATGAGATACAAGAATTGTGTCAAGTGCTCGAAATATATCGGCTGGGTCGGGCTCGCGGCCAACTTTGCGCTGATGTTGATGAATCTGTTCATCGGCCTCGTCGCCGGGTCTCAGGCGTTGGTCGTGGGGTCGATGTACTCACTCAAAGACATGGCAACGTCGGTCTTTGTGATCGTTGGTGTGACCGTCGGGCGCAAACCGCTCGACCGCGAGCATCCGTACGGGCACGGCAAGATCGAGTTTCTGATGTCGTTGGTCTTTGGTATTGTCCTGCTCTTCCTGGCGATTTTTCTGCTGTACCACGCCGTTGACACGCTGCTTGAGGCCAAACGCAATGTTGCGCCACGACTAATCGCGGTGTGGGCCGCGTTCGTCTCGGTTCTGGCCTATACCTACACTTTTTACTACTCAAGTTGTGTTGCGATCGAAAGCAACAGTCCAATCGTTCGCATGATGGCCCGGCACCACCACTCGGACGCGGTGGCGGCGGGGGTCGCTGGACTTGGCATCATTGGCGCGCACGTATTCGACTTGCCCTGGGTTGACACCGTGGTGGCGTTTTTCGAAGCGCTCGATTTGACGCTGCTCGGGGTCAAGGTGTTCTGGGATTCGTGCAAGGGCTTGCTTGATCGAAGCCTGGACCCCGGCATGCGAACCATGATCCGCAAGATCGCTGAAAGCACGGATGGGGTAAGGGAGGTCAAAGCTCTGAAGACTCGGTTGACCGGCCATCAGATCTGGTCTGATCTGATTATTGGCGTTGATGCTGATCTGACAGTAGAGCAGGCTCACGAAATTTGCGAGC
>JBAWVF010000438.1:0-1575 GCA_037147415.1 Rhodospirillaceae bacterium
GCCAAGCGCAGCCATAATCTGGCTGCCGCCGTGAAAGGTTTTCAGGCTCTCAGGTCCGGCAGATACTGAGCCCAGGTGTAGCCGACTTCACCGGAAGGTTTTGTCAGGGTCCGCTCGAAGGTCTGGTGCTCACCAAGCAGTGCCGCGCGAAGGTAAGGCTCATTTGCTTCAAATAGCGCCTCGCCCAGCAACTCCTGGATAGAGATTCCCGACATCTCCTCTGGCGTCTTGCCGAACCATTGTAAATAGTGCCTGTTGGCAAATCGGCATTTCAGATCGCTGTCCCAGTAGCCGACCATGCCGGGAATGCTGTCCGCAATCGCGCGGACGAAGCGCTCCTTATCAATCAAGGTGAGCTTGGCCTCAGCCTCGGCTTTGGCGGCGGTATTTGCGGCGGTAAGAGCGGTCCCCAGTTCGGCCTCGATCTCCTTGCGCTCGGTAATGTCGGTCCGGATCGAGACGTACTTGAAGGGTTTTCCTTTTTCATCGACGAACGGAACGATAGTGGCATTGGTCCAGTAATGGCCGCCCGCCCGCTTGGCGTTCTTGATTTCACCGTGCCAGACCTGACCCCGGGCGATGGTGCGCCACATGGTGCGGTAGAACTCTTCGGAATGCTCCTGAGATCGGACCATCCGGTGGTTTTGCCCCAGCAACTCTTCGCGGGTATAGCCGCTGATGGCGCAGAACTTGTCGTTGACGTAGGTGATGTTGCCCTTGACGTCGCTGGCGCTGACGATGGCGTGTTCGTCGAGGGCGAAGGTCAGGAATTTGAGGTTTTCGTTGGCCGCCGCCAGTTCATGGGTGCGATCCTCGACCCGTCGCTCAAGACCGTCCTGAATATCCCAAAGCTCCGCCGTGCGCTTATCAAAAGCGAGGGCCAGTTCCTCCAATTCGTCGCCGGTCCCGACCGGACTGCACCGTGTCGCCCGGTCGTTGGAATCGAGATGAGTAATTTTCGAGCAGAGATTGAGAATGGGACGGGCGATGCCGTTGCCGATGCGCCCCGCCGCCAAAGTCGCGACGACGGTAGCCAGAATGCTCAGCAGAATAAAGTTGATGATGGTCTCTTTGATGGGCGCGTAATAGCTCACACGCAACACACCGATATCCAATCGGATATTCAGGTTCTTCAGATAGGGCGTTGTCGCGTCCGGCAGAGCGCAGGCGACGATGTAATCATCCCGGCTTTGCGTCATCTGGGTATAGAGAACCCGCCGATCCGTCCCCTTGCCACCGCCGACCAATTGCTCATGGTTGGCATCGTCGGCGGGAAACATCCGTTTCGCCAGGGACTCGATGTCATAGGCGACGATGACGGCTCCCTGGGTCGTGTTGTAATATTCGATCGGCGCGACAATGATGATGTGGTTCTTCGTGGGCGACAGAATCACGCTGTGATGGCCCACGGCCAGGGCTTGTCTCAATGCGGGAAAGTCGTTGAAGCCGGGCAGCGCTTCATCGACGGCAAACACCGGAGCGCCGTCGAAATCGACCAGCGCCACACCGACGACATCCCGGTTGGCCTTGAAGTTATCGATCAGTTTGGGCAGGTAGGTCTGGCGCCCCCAGGTA
>JBAWVF010000439.1:0-1575 GCA_037147415.1 Rhodospirillaceae bacterium
CGTTTCGGGAAATGAGATAAATATACGTAATATCAATTGGTTAGGCGCTGCCGAGAGGGTAGGTGAGCAATTACGTATTTTCAGGCGCATCTAAACGGTTCATACACGACCTTGCATCACTGGTCTTACTCAGAATTTGTCGAGAACAGAAATATGATGTTTCCGGATAACATGGATATCTAGGAGCGTCTGAGTGACAGACTCGTTATCTTCATGAAGGATTTCGCACCAAAGTACTATGTCTACTGGTCGGATACGAAAGATGTCTACCGGCAGCCATCCACCCAGGTCGCATGGGAGAAACACCTTCGCAGACCATCGTTTCTCCAGCAGTATTTCCATACCCAGGGGGGAGACACCCGGCTGTCGGTTGATGAAAATCCTGCGGACGGCCGGCCGGCACTGACGGCCTGGCTTCGTCCCGTCTATAGCAACGCCTGTTTCGAGGTCGCTACGGTTGCCTACACGGCGCCGCCCGTGGCATCGCCCCATCTTGGAACCTGGGTGATTGAGGGCCGAGCCACGTTGGAGCCCCGTTTCAACGTGACGGAAGGTCTGCCCTGGCCGCGCACCTCCATCAGCCTTCCGCCCCAGAGCAAGCTTCAGATGTACGGCGACAAGCCGGTGACAGCCGGTGAGCAGGCGGCTGTCACCCTGACCCTGTGGGGGGACCGGCCGGCAACGCTCAGGGCGACGCTCAGTCGCGGCTGCACCAGCACCGAATATGAAAGCACAGACCTCTCCATAGAAATCAGTAAGACCCCAACCCGATACGACATCTCTCACTTGTACAAGAATGATCATGGTTGCGCCCGCCTTTCTGTTCTAAATCCGACGACTGAGGCGGTGAAATTCAATCTTGGTCCTGCGGAGTTACGCTATTGACTGGCAGGGCGATGGCGAGCCTCTGGTCGAGGCAATGCTTGGCGCTGCCTGTCAGCGAGGTGGCGGGGCAATGCCGCCCCGGCGAGACACCGCGGGAGAAGGCCCCGGCGGTGGCCCGGTCCAAGCGCGACCGATCCACCCAGACACACAATGGGCGCCGCAGCCCGAGCCACGGCGCTCTGTTGCTGTTCGCGTTTGCGGTGTCACCTACCTCGATGCTCACCCAAAGGTGCTGCGGATGCGTTGGCGGCGGCATGCCTCGTCGCCACCGAAATGCAGGCACTCGATGGCCAACAGAAGGTCGGGGAGCAGGCAGCGGGCGCGGGCCTCCAGACCTGCGGCAGAGCCAGGACGCGATCAAGAGCGGCGTCAGGCTGTCGCGTCGGACACCCTCCACCACTGACGCGGCAGTTCGGCCATGGCGGCTTCCGACCGCCGGCCGCGAAGGCGCGTTGGATGGCGATGACATCGTCTTGAGGGGCGGTGAGCATCTGGTCGGATTTCGGAGGAAGGATGCCGCGTGACCGACGGTTGCATCATTGGGTCCGCCCGGCGAGCCGGTGTTGCCCCGGTGTTGCCCGAGATATCACGCTGATCAGCCGGCGGGCACAACCTCTTGAAAAAATGGTGCTGCCGGACAGGATTGAACTGTCGACCTCTCCCTTACCAAGGGAGTGCTCTACCACTGAG
>JBAWVF010000440.1:0-1566 GCA_037147415.1 Rhodospirillaceae bacterium
CGATCACCGAACACGACTTCTCGAGACTGACCATTTCGTCTGTGATCCGCGCGGCCGCCAGTCCGTGGTCCGAAGCGAGCAGAGGAAGCCACTCGTCCAGCGTCGAGGTGAGGCCTAGCTCCACCAGAGATTCGACGAGCTCTTCGTCGGCGGCAAGCCCCCTCGCCTTCAGAGCCGCTGCGGTCTCGGTCCTTTGTGCGCGAAGAAGAGAAGACGGCACGACCTCGATCGTCCGGGCGGCCGCCCCGTAGAACCGACGGTGCAGGAGGCTCAACTCCGGTGAAAGCCCGGCCAGGAACGGGGGCAGCTCGACCAGCACCCGTTGGAGCAGAACGGCGATGTTGTCGTTCGAGGCGTGAATGGCTGCCAGCGGCGTGTTGAGCTCGTGGGCGATACCGGCGATCAACTGGCCCAGGGCCGCCATCTTTTCGGAATGAACCAAGTGGGCCTGGGCGGTTTCCAGGTCCTCGAGAGCCTTCGCCAGGTGTCGGGTGCGTTCGAGGACCTTGGCCTCGAGATCGAGGTTGAGATCGAGGACGGCCTGCTCGGCGCGTTTCAGCTCGGTGATGTCCTCGGCGAAGGCCTCGAGGTGGAACTCCCCGCTCTTCGTGTCGAAGACGCGAGCGAGGTGGTGGTTGATCGAGAGAACCGATCCGTCGCGATGGAAGAACTCGGTCGTCACGCGAACCTTCGCGTCGGTGGTCTCTTGCAGCATGCGCAACACCGCTTCCCGTTCTTCGGGGCGGACGTACAGACCAACCGTGGAGCCGCCCAGCCCCGTCTTGGCCAACTCGGGGTTGGAGGAGCCCAAGAGCGTGGCCATGGCTTGGTTCAAGTCGATGAGTTCGCCCGAGAACGTGGAATGGAAGATGCCGACCGCCGCATCCTCGAACATCCGACGGAACCGAAGCTCCCCCATCCTCAGGTCCTGTTCTCTCAGCCAGATGCTCTGCCTCATGGCGTCGAACGAATCCAGGATCACGTTGAGGTCATGGAACCCGGTGCGGGATTCCCATCCCCCGAACTCTCCTCGTCCCAACCCCTCGGTTTGCCGCCTGAGGATCTCGAGCCCGCCTAGGAGGCGGCTGTCGACCAGGCGCACCATGAACAGGGCCCCGAGGACGAACAGGGCCACGAGCGAGAGCAGGAGCAGGAGGACGGGGGCCAGAGTCTGGGGGAGGGAAGTCTGCGGTTGCGAGACAAGCACCGACCAGCCCGTTTCGGGCAAGGGGAGAGCGGTGACCTGGACCGTGTCGGGGCCGCGGGGCTCGGTGTAGTGGCGTTCCACCGACGCTCCCAGACCGCGGTTCGCCAAGAAGGCAGAATCGGGCTTTCGAGCGAGCACCAGAGCGAGGTCGGGATGCGCAAGGTAGGTTCCGTGGGCGTCCACGATCGAAACCCAGCTGCCGGTCCCCGGGACCTGACCGGCCAACCGGTTCAAGGTCTTGGGGTCGAGCGTTCCCAGGAGGACGCCGCCCTCGAAGACCCGCGCAACGGCCACCGCGGCTTTTCCATTCAGGGGCGAAATAAAGGAGTCGGTCCAGACGGTGTCGGAGTCGGCGCCCA
>JBAWVF010000441.1:0-1549 GCA_037147415.1 Rhodospirillaceae bacterium
ATCAGGAGTCCTCGCTGGCTTTAAACGGTGCCGGCTTTACACGCTTTGGCAGGCGCGACGGATTTTGCGGAGCCGGCCGGATAGCCGGTGATCCAGTCGAGAATGCGGCGCGAGGCCGGGGGTTTTTGGAATCCGCAAAAGTCAATCATGACGCGCATGACCATCTCGTGCGTGCGTTGCTCTGGGGGCAGCAGCAGAGTGCGCCACCAAGGTTTGATGTGGCGGCGGTGCCAGTGCAGCAGCAGGGCATAGCCGGCGGCTGTGACGTGAAAACCCGGCGGCATGATCAGGCCAAGCCTCAGCAGTCTTTGACTTTGATCCCCGGACGGCGGGCGGCAATTGACGTGTTCCGATGCCAGGAATGCGAGGGCTCGCCAGTCGGCGAGGGTCAGGCAGTCGTACAGCGCTTCGGCGGACGGATGGGTTGGCCTGGACAGGGCGAGGTGGTTCTGGTCTTCGGGCATGCGCTTTAATATCCTCGCGGTCCGGTTTGCCCGCGACCGTGACGAAGGATAGGGGCCTGGGTGGTCGAGGTCAAGGCGTCCGACTGGAGCGGTGGAAGGTTCCCGCGCGCCTGGATTGACTGGCTTCTGCCGCTTCGGCGCCGCTCGTTCATATAGCTACCGCGTAGCGTTGTCAAGAGCGCCGTTGGCCGGCCTTGACAGGCGGCCCGGCGCGGCTCGGGATGTGGCGGCGGCGTGCGGCCTCCCTGCAAATTTGCTTGACAACGCTACGGCGTAGCTGCAAAATCGGCCACGGTGGACTGACCATCGCCCATGCGCAATATTGGCGCGGCGCGGCGTTGTCATTTCCATTACAGTCGGGACAAATTGAAAGTTCTCGTGATGGAGTCATCTGCGGTTCCGGCCACGACAATCCCGAAAGGGATGATTGGCATTTTGATTGATGATCACGGTCACGTTCTGGTACACCACACTGACTTTGATCCATCTGGTTGTCTTGGCTTTACGCTCCAGGACGCGCAACGGATGCGGGTGACTCGCGGCGTTGCCGACAAGATGATTGCCTCATTCTGCAATCCGATTGTGGGGCGATTGATCAAGGATTGGGTTGCCGACGAAATGTTGCGCGAGGCGGTTGCCCATCATGGTTACCGGCTCGACTTCATTGCGATTGGGCATGATGGCTGCCATGATGGCGTTCATGTCACAGCCGCCTCATTATTGGAGGGCCTCGACTGATGCTGACCACTGCAATCAAGGTGTTCACCAACGGCGCGGCTCCGGGAGCCCGGCCGGCGCCGGCTTCATCGCGAAAACCCGTGCTGGTGGCGTGTCGCTCCTGTGGCCATGTCTGGCCCGTTTTTTTTCAGCCGCTTGATCCGTCTCTGCTCGGCGACATATCGCCCAAGGTTTGTCCGATGTGTGCGGCTCCGGCCCGCCAGGAGAGGTCGGGTCGGTTGGGGATCGTCAAATCGGGCATCGTGCTGGCGACGCGCGAGTTCGGTGATCTTGACCGCTATGTGACGTGGCTTGAGCGTGAGTTGGCTCGGGCGCGTCAGGACGCCGCCCTGTCTTTGGACCAGCCG
>JBAWVF010000442.1:0-1546 GCA_037147415.1 Rhodospirillaceae bacterium
GTCTACCGCCGCAGCAAACCCGGCAAGTATCAGAAGTTCGACTATGACCTCGGGAAGTGGTTCAAATCACGGTCGGGAGTGATCGACGGCATTGACTCCCTGGCGCAGTTGATCGCGAAGCTTCAAACCAGGAAGCATCATTGTATTATTCGCGGCAAGCTCGTTGCCGGCGCCAACCGTGATCGGCACCGGCGGTGCCTGGGGTTGAACGACGACAAATCAGGCGGTTATGTCAGTCAACCTTCGCGCCTGATCACTCTGGATTTTGATGGTATCGCTTACCGTGGCGACACAAACGCCGACCCGGAAGCGGCCATCCGCTATCTGGTTTCGCTGTTGCCCCCGGAATTCACGGGCGCGAGCTGCGTCTGGTATTTTAGTTCCAGTCACGGCCAACCGAACAAGAGAGGCAAGATTTATGCCCGGCTGTTCTTCATAGCTGACCACTTTTTCACCGATAAACAATTGCGCGGATGGGCCTACGCTGTCAACGCGGGGTTCGGCGACAAGTTGATTGACCCCGCGTTGTTCAACGCCGTTCAGATTTGCTACACGTGTGCTCCGCAGTTCGAAGGCGGCATGACCGATTGGGTTCGGCAGCGCTTCGGCGTGCTGAAGGGTGATCGCGAGACGGTGCCGCTGGTGTTGCTGGCGAAGCCCGACGCGCCCCCTACCCGAAAGCTGACAGTGAATGCCGCAGTCGGAATCCCGACCACGGAAGCGGCGGCGCCCTCGACAGTACCGAAGGCACCGCGTCCCGAGAGCGGCGCAACCGGCTTCGAAGGCCACTTGGCCGAGATAGGCGGCCCGTGCGGATTCCGCGAGCCGATCTATTGGGCGATGTGTTCATGGTTCGGCACTCATGGCCCCGAAGCCGACCCGGCGCCGATGCTTGAACGACTCCGGGAAGTTTGCGCCGCAGTGCCGGCAACCGAACGCCCGCAATCGACCTTGCGTCGATACATCGAAGAACAGCTTCCGCGCGCACGTCAGTTCATCGCGGCAAACCCTCGGGGTTACATCGGCGCTGCCGATGAATTTGACGAGATCACCGACGGCTCGGCCCTTCCGGTCTGCTGGACCGGCCCGACAGGTGACCGGGCGCAAGGATTGGCTGACCTGAACACCGCGATCACCGCATGGTTCGACCGGGCTGAAGTTGAAGCTCTGTCGGTGGCGTGGCGGAAGTCCTTTCGCGATCGCATGCGGGTTCGAATCGTGGCACGGGCGGAAAGGGCGGCTTCCGCGAAAGCGGCCTACCTGGGTTACCCCGACGTTATTTTCGGTGGCGTCGCACCTGAGTTCGACGACCTCACCGTTCCCGACGAAGTGAACGGGGCCGGGAAAAAGGCCATGCGCTCCTACCTCCGCAAAGGCTTCAAGAGAATTCGGACAGCGACGGAAAAGCGATTCGGGAAGCCGTGCGCCTCGGGGAGTCGGGTGCAGATTACCGCCGCCGCTGGTGCCGGGAAGACGGCAAGCTTGGCGCGGGAATTGAAGGCGCGACCCCACCTGACCCGACACGGCGTCACCTGGATTTGCGCCC
>JBAWVF010000443.1:0-1542 GCA_037147415.1 Rhodospirillaceae bacterium
GTAACGACAGCTCCTCCAGCGTTTCCGGCGCGGTCACCGCATCCATGGCCGACTCGGTCGCATTTTGCTCAGCCGGTTTTTTCTTGCCGGGCTTGGCTTTGGGGATCGGTAGTGCCTCGGATGTTGCGGGTTTTGTTTTCGTCGCCATCCGAGGTGTTTCCTTTACCGATTAAACAAGCCGCTTAATTCCCGAGAATCCAGGAAGCCGGAACGTGATAATAAACAGAAAGGATGTTAGACCCGGGATTAAGAGTTGTAATATTTGCGTTTGAAATATGGCTATAGCCGAGTGAAAACCGTGATTGATTCTCGAACTCATAGCCGACTTCCAGCATGGTCCGGAATTCAATCGGCGAGCCAAGCTTCTTACCGGCGCCAGGCGAATATAAACCGGGGCCGAAGCTGGGCGTGAACACGATCGGACCGACCGGGATGTCGAACAAAATGCCGCCGGCGCCATAGACCGCACCGTCACTGGTGACTTCAGCACCGACCCAGGGCTTCATCTTGGCATAAGGCTCAATCGCTGAGATCAAGGAGGTGCCGAATCGATACTCCGTTCGGAAATCCGCAGCCGGCTTGTGCGAATCGCCGCGCGAAACCTTCAGAAACAGAAATCCGGGATTGATCGCGGTTTGGTCGTATTGTCCGCCGCCGAAGCTGAAACGGGCCGGGTCATCGGTTGCCGACGCCGGAACCGCAGCGCCCAGTGTCGCAAACAGGGCGAGAGCCGCCACCAAAACCTTGATCTTCATGACGAACCTCCACCGGATGCAGGCGGGTCACAGCCCGCAACTCTTAATGAAAAAAAACTTAAAAGACACAGACCGTCCCGCAGCACGAGACTGCGGTAACAGGACAATGCCGTCTGCGTATTTTGCCTGATTTCGGTCGGACTCACCTCTGAAAAAAAGCAAGACCGGGACAAATAAACGGCGCCCCGGGATATTTAAGTCACACCACACCAAGCTTACTCGGACTTCAGACTCTTGATAACAATCTCAAAAACATCTCGTGACACGCCGGGCGTGTTGGATATCCGGGTCAACACATCTTGCATTAACGCGCGTCGTGCCGGGTCGTAGCGCCGCCAACGGGCGAATGGTCCGGCCATTCGGGCGGCAACCTGGGCATTCATCGGGTCAAGCGCAAGAATGTGCTCGGCCAACAGAGCATAGCCGCTGCCGTCGGCTGCATGAAAGTGCACCGCATTACCGGCAAAGCTCCCAAGCAGAGCATAAACCTTGTTGGGATTACGTAAGTCAAAGCCGGGGTGGACCAGCAATTTCCGCACACAAGCAAGTGTATCCGGCCGTGTTGATCCGACTTGAATTGCAAGCCACTTATTCACTACCAGTGCATTGCCGGCCCATTTTTTATAAAACTCGGCAAAAATCGCCTCTCGTTGATCTGAACTGCTGTCGGCAAGCAGAGAAAGTGCGGCGATACTGTCGGTCATGGTGGTGGCCTCGCGATACAAGGCGAGGCAAAGAGTTTGTCTGTCCTCCGTGTCCAACGCCATCAAATAGGCGAGGCAGAGGT
>JBAWVF010000444.1:0-1529 GCA_037147415.1 Rhodospirillaceae bacterium
GAGCCAAGCGCAGCCATAATCTGGCTGCCGCCGTGAAAGGTTTTCAGGCTCTCACTTCGTTTCCGCCGTCCGGATCGCCGGAGCATTGGGCATGACCCAACAGGCTGACACCGGCAAGGCGATTTCCAGGATTATCAACAAGGTTAACACACAGCTTTGTAAGCAGTCGGTGCCATGGCGCGTGTTTAGCAATCGCTGCGGCGGCTATGTGTTGATTCCGGACAGTGTGCCACAGGAACCGGAGGTCGATGGGGAACTCTGGTAAGATGCATCCGGCGAATATCCGTGGTTCCTTTTGCCTGCCACTCAGGCGAAAGGAAGTTTTCCATGTCGTATCTCTCCCATAATCGGCCGCCTACGGGAGGGGATCATGAAAAATGATCCTCATCCGGCTCGGATGACCACGACAGACCGACTCGACGAGGTTGCTCATATTTTGGCCGCAGGCATCCTGCGCGCCCGTGCTCGGCGGCCCGAAAGGCAAGTGCAGAAACAGAACGAAAATAGAGAAGTTTCTCTCGACATGACCCCCAAAGAGAGCGGTCATGTCCGCACCGAAACCGGGCGCGGAGAGAAAAGATGACGCCTCCACTTCTCAAACAGATCGCCGATCTTCATGGCAAACCTCAGGGCGAGCTGAAGCTTCTCTGGCAGGAATACTTCGGGGCTGAGCCGCCCGCCTACCGTAAGGGCTTCCTGGTCCGCGGCCTTGCCCAGCGTATACAGGAATTGACCTTCGGCGGGCTTCCCGCCAGCCAACAAACCCGGCTCGATGCTCTGATCGAGGACAAGCCGTCCAGGCGCAAGACCCCTGAATCCACTACCAGCCTGCTGCCCGGCACCAAGCTGGTGCGCGATTGGCAGGGTGTCGCCCACCACGTCACCGTGACTCAAGATGGTTTCGAATATCGGGGCAGGCGTTTCAAGTCACTGTCGGCAATTGCCAACCTCATCGCCGGCACGCGCTGGAATGGCTGGACCTTCTTTGGCGTGACCAACCCCAATAAAAAGGAGAAACGGCAATGAGCGCTTCCCCGCAAAAGAAGATACGCTGCGCCGTCTATTGCCGCAAGAGCAGCGAAGAGGGCCTGGAACAGGACTTCAACTCGCTCGATGCCCAGCGTGATGCCGGCTTGGCCTATATCCAGAGCCAGAAGCACGAGGGCTGGCTCGCGGTCGGCGACCGCTACGAGGATGGCGGCTTCTCCGGCGGCAACATGGAGCGGCCCGCCTTGAAACGCCTCCTGGCCGATATCGAGCGCGGCCTGATTGATTGTGTCGTGGTTTACAAGGTTGATCGTTTAACCCGTGCCCTGACCGACTTCGCCAAGCTGGTCGAATTGTTCGACAAACACAGCGTGACCTTTGTCAGCGTCACCCAGTCCTTCAATACCACGACCTTGATGGGCCGGTTGACCTTGAATGTGCTCCTGAGCTTCGCCCAGTACGAGCGCGAGCTGACCGGCGAACGGATCAGGGTCTGTCAGAAATTTCGTGTGTGGGCGGGCGGTTGAACATCTGATCAGGCC